>NZ_JASCQQ010000003.1:0-251102 GCF_030012485.1 Halomonas rhizosphaerae | reverse complement strand
CGGGGCTGCCTTTCGGCAGCCCCGCTGGCGTCTCGGGCAATCAGCGACGCCGCCTCAGTGGGTGGTTACCAGCATCAGCACGCTGAGCGCCGCCGAGACCCACATGGCCGGGCGGATCGCCTCCATGCGCCCGGTGAAGAGCTTGATCAGCACGAAGGAGAGGAAGCCGAAGGCGATCCCCAGGGTGATCGAGTAGGTCAGCGGCATCAGGATGATCGCCAGGAAGGCCGGGAAGGCCTCCTCGGCACGTGCCCAGTCGATCTTCGCCACCGGCGCCAGCATGAACAGCCCCACCAGCACCAGGGCCGGGGCCGTGGCAATGCCCGGCACCAGCGAGAGCAGCGGCGAGAGGAACAGGAAGGGCAGGAAGAGCAGCGCGATGGTCACCGCCACCAGGCCGGTACGCCCGCCCTGGGCGACCCCGGCGCCGGACTCGATGAAGGTCTGGGCCGCGCTGGTACCGAGCGGCGCGGCGATCATCGAGGCGAAGGCATCCACGGTCATGGAGCGCTTGAGGTTGCGCGGGTTGCCGTCCTTGTCCTTGAGGTCCGCCGACTCGGAGAGCGCCATGAAGCAGGAGAGGGCGTCGAAGAAGTTGGTGAACAGCATCACGAAGATGAACGGCAGGTAGGCCACCTTCAGCGCCCCCCAGATATCCACCTGCATCACCGCGCTGAAGTCGGGCCAGGCGGCCAGGCCGCTCCACTCCACCATGACCTCCTCGCCCCACAGGCGGCCCATGGGGGCGGAGAGCAGGGTGGTCAGGGCGATGCCGAGGATCAGCGCGCCGTTGAAGCGCAGCACCACCATGATGGCGGTGGCCATCAGGCCGATGAAGAAGGTCACCAGGCTCGCGTCGAAGTTGCCCAGGGTCACCAGGGTGGCCTCGCTGCCGACGATGAAGCCGGCGTTCTTCAGGCCGATGAAGGTGATGAAGAGCCCGATGCCGCAGGTGATGGCGTAGCGCAGCGAGGCCGGGATCGCCTCGATGATCGCCTGGCGGACATTGAACATCGCCAGCACCGCGAACAGCACGCCGGACCAGAAGACGCAGCCCAGGGCCACCTCCCAGGAGAGGCCGGCGCCCAGCACCAGGGTGTAGGTGAAGAGCGCATTCATGCCCATCCCGGGGGCCACCAGGATGGGATTGCGCGCATAGAGCCCCATGGCCAGGCTGCTCATGAAGCTGATCAACACGGTGGCGGAGAGGGCCGCGGAGAAGGGGATGCCGGCATCCGAGAGGATCGCCGGATTGACGACGATGATGTACATCGAGGCCAGGAAGGTGGCGATGCCCGCGAGCACCTCGGTGCGCAGGGAGGAGCCGCGGTCGCGTACACGAAAGTAGCGCTCGATCCAGCGCCCACCCGGGGCGGCGGCGGCGGGCGAGGCGGCAGCGGTCGTTGTCTGTTCCATGGCGGGGTCCCGTTGTTGTTGTGGGTCGTGGTGTGGAAGGTCTGTCGCCGACTAGGGTAGGCAATTCTTGACCGATTGGACAACACCCGGGGCGCCATCAGGGTATACAAAAAGGTCTAATGCCTGGATACCGGACGACCAGGCAGCAGAAGGGGCGCCCTTGGGCGCCCCCTGGAGAGTGGATCACTGGCCGGTCCGGCGGCGGACCGTTCAGGCCGTCTTGCTCTTCTTCTCCTCGTGCGGCTCCTCGCTCGGCTGGGGCAGGGAGGGCAGCGACTTGTCGAGCAGCTCGACGCTCTGCCGGTAGAAGAGCTGGCTCTTCTGGTGCTCGCCCAGGTTGGCATAGAGCCGGGCCAGCTCGGCACAGGCCACCCCGCTGGGCCGCTGGCGCTGGCTCGCCTCGAAGTACTCCTGGGCCTTGCCCCAGTAGGCGTTGCGCAGCGACAGGCGCCCCAGGGTCAGCAGCAGGTCCGGGTCGTTGGGCCGCTCCTGCAGCCACTTCTCGGCCACCACCAGCTGCCTGCGAGCATCCACGTCGAGCAGGCCGTAGCGCAGCACCAGGCGGCTGTCCCAGTGCTCCTTGAGCGAGTGGCGCAGCAGCCGCTCGGCGATGCCCTCCTCGTTGCCCCGCACCAGCGCCTCGGCATAGAGCACGATCAGGTCGGTGTTGGTGCGCAGGTGGTCGGGCATGTCCGCCCAGAGGTTGCGGACCCGCTCGATGTCGCCGGGGTTGCGCGCCTCCTGGCCGATCAGCTCGCGGTAGGCGCGCAGCTCGAGCTGCTCGCGCTCCTCGCGGGAGATCAGCTGCTGGGCCGCCAGCCGGGGCATCAGGCGGCGCAGGCCATCCCAGTCGCTGACGCTGAGATAGGCCTGCTTGAGTTGCTTGAGCACCTGGGGGTGATTGGGCAGGTGACGGTCCAGGCGGGTGAGGATCGCCAGCGCCTCCTCGTACTGCTGGCGGTCCAGCATCAGCTGGGCCTGCATCATGCCCACCGCGGTGTCGGCCCCCTCGGTACTCAGGTGAGCGCGCTTGAGCAGGGTGTCGGCCTGCTCGTAGCGCCCCTGGTAGTGAGCCGCCAGGGCCGCCGAGAGGTAATTGACCAGCGGCGTGCTGGAGTCGTCGGCCGCCTTGACCAGCGACTTCTCGGCCTTCTTCCAGCGGCCCTCGGCCAGCGCCACCAGGCCGCGCACGGTGCGCTTCATGGCGGTGCGGTTGCGGGCACGGCTATTCCACACCTTGAAGCGGCTCACCGGTCGCGTCAGGCGCATCAGCAGTCGCAGGGCGAAGTGCAGCACGATGAAGGCGGCCAGCAGCAGGACCAGGCCGAACCAGAAGGAGGTCTGGAACGAGGTGTCGCCCACCCGCACCAGCCAGTAGCCCGGCACCGACATCATCAGCTGGCCGAACAGCGCCCCGAGCGCCAGGCCCAGGACCACGATCAGGATCAGCTTTCTCATGCGTCATCTCCCTGGCCGTCGTCACGACCCTCGAAGCGCCGCTCGATGAAGGTCGCCAGCGCCTGCTGGGAGCCGCTGATATCGGGAAGCTCCGGACGGATGCTCTGCTGCTTGAGCTCCTCGAGGCGCTCGATCACTGACTGGACGCCGCTGGCTTCGGTATCGTAGTAGCCGCGGATCAGCGCCAGGGCCTTGTCGAGACTGGCCTCATAGAGCTCCTGCTCCTCCTTGAGCAGCGCCAGCTGGGACTGCTCGAGCACCAGGCGCACGCTCTGGCGCAGGTAGGACTCCTGCTCCGGCGAGATCAGCGCCTCCAGGGCCTGGTCGTGCTGGCGCACGGTGACCAGCTCCTTGAGCTCGCCGCCGAAGCGCGCCAGCTGCTCCTGCCAGCCCCCCGTGGGGGCCTCCTCGAGGGCGGCGGCGTCGGCGGTGATCTCCTCGATCTCCTGGGCCAGCGGCTGGCCGGCGAGCTGCTCCTGCTGGGCGTTGAGCGCCAGGTAGAGCCCGGTACGGTCGACCCGCGGTACCGAATCCAGTGCGGCCAGCTCGGAGGCGATCTCGCGTCGCACCGGCACCAGGGCCGGGTTGTCGGCCTCGATGAGCCGCTCGTCGGCGGTGCGCAGCAGGGCGGCGGCGCCCTCGACATCGCGCTCCAGCTGCAGACGCTGGTTGGCCAGGCGCAGCAGGTAGGCGGCCTCGGCGTGCAGCCAGTCGCGCTCGTCGGTGTCCTGCTCGCGGGAGAGTTCGTCGAGCACCTTGTCCAGGGTCTCGTCGACGCTGCCGCGATAGTCGGAGAACTCGCCGCGCAGCTCAGACAGGGCCGAGTCGAGGGCCGCGTCACGCTCGCTCTCCGCGCTCTCGAGCTGCCCCTGCAGCTCGCCGAGGTCCGACTGGCTGGCCACGTCACCGGGCAGCGAGGCCAGGCGCTGCTGCTGGGCATCGAGCTTCTGCCAGGCCTGCCAGCCGAACAGCCCCACCCCGATGGCCAGCAGGATCACCAGCACCAGGGCCAGGACACCGGCCTTGCCACCACCCTTGCCGCCATTACCGGCGGAGGTGCCGGTCGTGCCACCGGACGCACCACCACCCGCCGGGGCGGTCGACCCGCCGCTGCCAGCGCCCTTGCCGGCCTTGGCCGACGTGTCGGCCTTGCTGGGCTTGGCGGCACTGCCACTCGGGGCAGCGGGCTTGGCGCTGGCCGCCTGCTGGCTCGCGGCGGGTTTTTCTGTGGCAGGCTTCGCCGCAGCGGACTTGTCGCTGCCGGATGCCGGCTTGTCGCCCTGTTCCGAACGACTGGCGGACGTGTCGTCGGCGCTGGAAGCGGTCTTCCCGGCGCCGGCCTCACCGCCGCCTGCAGGCGCCTGCGCGGCGTCCGGCTTGCCCTGCGTCGCGCCGGCGGCCTGCTTGCCGCCGGCCTTGTCGTAGCGACGCGATCGGCGCCTGCCGGAAGCGGTCGGCTTGCCGGCCTCGCCCCCCGAGCTCGCCGATTCCGCGCCGGAGGGCGCCTGCTGTTCGTCCTGATCGTGTGGTTGCTTGCTCATCTGTCGCTAGCCCTTTTCGAGATCATCATGATCGACATCGGCCTCCTCCGGGGCGCTGCTCCTGGCGACCGCGACCGCCAGGGCGGCAGGCGTGGCACCCGACGCCACGACGGGAAAAAGAAACCCCAGCCTGCCGGCCAGTGTAGCCAACCGGGCACTGGAAACGATTAGCGGTTGGTTCAAGGCGGCGTCTGTGCACCATCTTGCCAGATGTTCGAGGATTTCTCCGCTGCTGACCACCAGCGCACGATATTCGCCAGCGGCGAGCCGCGCCTGCATGGCGGGATCGGGATCGAGGAGGCGACGACGATAGACCGCCAGGCGGGTCACCCGGGCGCCGCGTGCCGCCAGGGTATCGGCGATCAGGGGACGCCCCCCCTCGCCAGCCACCAGCAGCACGCGCCGCTCCCCGAGGGCCTGCAGCGAGGCGAGCCGCAGCAGCGCCTCGCTGGTATCCTCGCCGGCCGACGGCGAGGGCACATGGACCCGCACGCCAAGGCGCCGGTGCAGCAGGGCGGCCGTGGAGGCCCCCACGGCATAGAAGTCGATGCCGACCGGCAGCTGCGGCCAGTAGCGATCCAGCGCCTCGACCAGGCATTCGGCCGCGAAGGGGCTCACCACCACCACCTTGTGGAAGTGGTCGATGTCCAGCCAGGCAATCCGTGTCGCCGGAGCCTCCGCCAGCGGCTCGAGTTGCATGACGTCCAGGCGCATGACGGGAAGGCCCCGGGCCTCGATGGCCGCGGCCAAGGGCCCGGCCCGCTCGCCCGGCCGGGAGATCAGTACCGGCAGGTCCGCCATCAGCCGGCGCCGTAGACCTCGGCGAGGATCTCGCCGGCGCCCTGGTCGAGCAGCTCCTCGGCCACACGAATGCCGAGGGCCTCCGGCTCATGCAGGGAGCCGCGTCCCTCGGCACGCAGCACCCGAGTCCCTTCCGGATTGCCCACCAGGGCACGCAGCCACAGGGTCTGGCCGTCATCCTCGAACACCGCATGACCGCCGATGGGCACTTGGCACCCCCCCTCCAGGCGGGTATTCATGGCACGCTCGGCGCGCACGCGGGTCGCCGTGGTCGCATCGTCAAGGGGAGTGAGCAGCGCGAGCAGTTCGGGGTCGTGCAGGCGACACTCGATGCCCAGCGCGCCCTGGCCGCAGGCCGGCAGGCAAACCTCGGGGGGCAGCTCCATGGTGATGCGATCATCGAGCCCCAGCCGCCGGAGCCCGGAGGTGGCCAGCAGGATGGCGTCGAACTCGCCATCGTCGAGCTTGCCCAGGCGGGTCTGGACATTGCCGCGCAGGCTCAGCACCTCGAGGTCGGGGCGCGCCTCGCGCATCTGCAGGCCGCGGCGCAGGCTCGAGGTGCCGATGCGCGCGCCCTCGGGCAGCGCGTCCAGGGAGGCGTAGTGGTTGGAGATGAAGGCATCGGTGGGCTCGGCGCCCTCGAGGATCACCGAGAGCCCCAGGCTCTCGGGAAAGTGCATGGGCACGTCCTTCATGGAGTGCACGGCGATGTCGGCGCGGCCGTCGAGCATCGCCTCCTCCAGCTCCTTGACGAAGAGCCCCTTGCCGCCGACCTTGGCCAGCGGCGTGTCGAGAATCTTGTCGCCGCGGGTGGACATGGCCACCAGCTCCACCTTCAGGCCGGGATGGGCGGCCATCAGCCGGTCGCGAACATGCTCGGCCTGCCACATGGCCAGTTGACTCTTGCGGGTGGCGATACGCAGGGTATTGATGGCTTGCACGTGGTTCTCCCGTACCGGGTTGCCTACCGTTGGCGCGCGTTGTGCCGCCGCCCGGTGATGACATGGATATCCCTCATCATAAAGCACCGCGCAAGGCAGGAAAAATCGCGTCGTGTCACGCAGGCCTCCCGCTGCCGCCCCTCGCCAGCCGCACGGACTCTGGTACACTTTCCGCCATGTCAAGGCAGCACCGCCCCGGCGGCGCTGCGGCCGGCCCGCCGGCCGTCACCCACCGCAATCGTCTAGCAGGATGCCCAGCCCGATGAGCCCTAGTTCACCGAACCCCGGCACCAACCAGTCCTGGGGCGGCCGCTTCAGCGAGCCCACCGATGCCTTCGTCGAACGCTTCACCGCCTCGGTCGACTTCGACCAGCGCCTCGCCCTCCACGACATCCAGGGCTCGGTCGCCCATGCCACCATGCTGGCCCGGGTCGGGGTGCTGACCGACGAGGAGCGCGATGCCATCATCGAGGGCCTCGGCGAGATTCGCGGCGAGATCGAACGCGGCGAGTTCGCCTGGTCGGTCGCCCTGGAAGACGTGCATATGAACATCGAGGCACGGCTCACCGACAAGATCGGCATCACCGGCAAGAAGCTGCACACCGGCCGCTCGCGCAACGATCAGGTGGCCACCGACATCCGCCTCTACCTGCGCGACGAGATCGACGTGGTCGGCGCCGAGCTGGCCCGCCTGCGCGAGGGGCTGATCACGCTGGCCGACCGCGAGGCCGACACCATCATGCCCGGCTTCACCCACCTGCAGACCGCCCAGCCGGTCACCTTCGGCCACCACCTGCTGGCCTGGCAGGAAATGCTGGCCCGCGACCACGAGCGTCTGCTCGACTGCCGCAAGCGCGTCAACGTGATGCCGCTGGGTGCGGCGGCGCTGGCCGGCACCACCTACCCCATCGACCGCCATGTCACCGCCGAGCTGCTGGGCTTCGAGCGCCCCGCCGAGAACAGCCTCGATGCGGTGAGCGATCGCGACTTCGCCATCGAGTTCACCAGCTTCGCCAGCATCCTGCTGATGCACCTGTCGCGCATGAGCGAGGAGCTGGTGCTGTGGACCAGCGCCCAGTTCGACTTCATCGACCTGCCCGACCGCTTCTGCACCGGCTCCTCGATCATGCCGCAGAAGAAGAACCCGGACGTGCCGGAGCTGGTCCGCGGCAAGACCGGCCGGGTCTACGGCCACCTGGTGGGCCTGCTGACCCTGATGAAGTCCCAGCCGCTGGCCTATAACAAGGATAATCAGGAAGACAAGGAGCCGCTGTTCGACAGCCTGGATACCGTCAAGGGGTGCCTGCGCGCCTTCGCCGACATGGTGCCGGCCATCGAGCCCAGGAAGGCCAGCATGGCCGAGGCCGCCCGCCGTGGCTTCTCCACCGCCACCGACCTCGCCGACTACCTGGTGCGCAAGGGCGTGGCCTTCCGCGATGCCCACGAGATCGTCGGCCAGTCCGTGGCCTTCGGCCTCAAGGAACAGAAGGACCTGTCCGAGATGCGCCTCGAGGAGCTCAAGCAGTTCTCCGACACCATCGAGGCAGACGTCTTCGAGGTGCTGACCCTGGAGGGCTCGGTGGCCGCCCGCAACCATATCGGCGGCACCGCCCCGGACCAGGTGCGCGCCGCGGCCCAGCGGGCCCGTGACGCCCTGGCGACCCTGGCGGGCCAGGCCTGATGCGCCGCCTCGCCCCCCTGGCAGTGGCCTTGGGCCTGACCCTGGCCGGATGCGGCCAGAAGGGACCGCTCTACCTGCCCGACGACGAGGCGGCCGCCGAACGCTATGACCCCGCCGGCCAGCAGGAGGCGTCGGACGAGGACGCGGCCCGGCAGGACGACGACACCGCCCGAGACGACGAGAGCTAGGCATGGACCATTTCGAATATCGCGACGGCGTCCTCTACGGCGAGGACGTGCCGCTCACCCGCATCGCCGACGAGGTCGGCACCCCCTGCTACGTCTACTCCCGGGCGACGCTGGCACGCCACTTCCGCGCCTACACCGAGGCGCTGGGCGGCCACCCGCACCTGATCTGCTATGCGGTGAAGGCCAACAGCAACCTGGCGGTGCTCGGGTTGCTGGCAAGACTCGGCGCCGGCTTCGACATCGTCTCCGTGGGCGAACTGGAGCGGGTGCTGGCCGCCGGCGGCGACCCCGCCAGGGTGGTCTTCTCCGGCGTCGCCAAGCAGGAGGCCGAGATGGCCCGCGCCCTGGAGGTGGGCATCAAGTGCTTCAACGTCGAGTCGCGGCCGGAGCTCGAGCGCCTCGACGCCGTGGCCGGGCGGCTCGGCAAGGTGGCCCCGGTGTCGCTGCGGGTCAACCCGGACGTGGACGCCGGCACCCATCCCTACATCTCCACCGGGCTCAAGGACAACAAGTTCGGCATCCCGGTGGACGAGGCGCTGGCCGTCTACGAGCTGGCCGCCGCGCTTCCCAATGTGCGCGTCATCGGCCTGGACTGCCATATCGGCTCCCAGCTCACCGAGCTCTCGCCCTTCCTCGACGCCCTGGACCGCCTGCTGCTGCTGCTCGAGCGCCTGCGCGAGCGCGGCATCGAGGTGGAGCACCTGGACCTGGGCGGCGGCCTCGGCGTGCCCTACCGGGACGAGCGCCCGCCGGCACCCTTCGACTACGCCACCGCCCTGCTCGAGCGGCTGTCGAAATGGCCGGGCAGCGAGCGCCTGACCCTGCTCTTCGAGCCGGGCCGCTCCATCGCCGCCAATGCCGGCGTGCTGCTGACCCGGGTCGAGTACCTCAAGCCCGGCGAGACCCGCAACTTCGCCATCGTCGACGCCGGCATGAACGACCTGATCCGCCCCGCCCTCTACCAGGCGTGGCAGGCGATCCTGGCGGTGGATACCCGCAAGCCGCGCGACACCGCCACCTATGACGTGGTCGGCCCGGTCTGCGAGACCGGCGACTTCCTGGGCAAGGAGCGTGTGCTCGCCATCGCCGCCGGCGACCTGCTGGCGGTGCGCTCCGCCGGCGCCTACGGCTTCGCGATGGCCTCGAACTACAACAGCCGCCCGCGTCCCGCCGAGGTGATGGTCGACGGCGACCACGCCCACCTGGTGCGCCGCCGCGAACGGCTGGAGGACCTGTGGGCCGGCGAGTCGCTGCTGCCCGACGACGAGCGGGAGGCGCGCTGATGCTGCTGCATTTCACCAAGATGCAGGGGCTGGGCAACGACTTCATGGTGGTCGACCTGGTCACCCAGCGGGCACGCCTGACCGACGACCAGATCCGCCAGCTGGCCGACCGCCGCTTCGGCATCGGCTTCGACCAGCTGCTGGTCGTGGAGCCGCCGCGGGACCCGGAGATGGATTTCCGCTATCGGATCTACAATGCGGACGGCAGCGAGGTGGAGAACTGCGGCAACGGCGCTCGCTGCTTCGCCCGCTTCGTGCGCGACCAGCGCCTGACCCACAAGCACGAGATCCATGTCGAGACCGCCGGCGGCCCGCTGACCCTGGTGGTCGAGGACGACGGCCGGGTGCGCGTCGACATGGGGGCGCCGCGCTTCGCCCCCGAGGCGCTGCCCTTCGAGGCCGCCGAGGACCGTCTGCTCCAGCCGCTGGAGGTGGACGGCGAGTGCCTCGAGGTGGGCGTGGTCTCGATGGGCAACCCCCATGCGGTGCTGCGCGTCGACGACGTCGACACGGCCCCCGTCGAGCGCCTGGGGCCGGCGCTCGAGGCCCATCCGCGCTTTCCGCGGCGGGTCAATGTAGGCTTCATGCAGGTGGTGACGCCCCAGGAGATTCGCCTGCGCGTGTATGAACGCGGGAGTGGCGAGACCCTGGCCTGCGGCACCGGCGCCTGCGCCGCCGTGGCCAGCGGTATCCGCCAGGGGCTGCTGGAGAGCCCGGTCACCGTGCACCTGCGCGGCGGCGACCTTTGCATCGAGTGGGCCGGCGACGACGCCTCCCTGATCATGACCGGTCCCGCCGAGCGCGTCTTCGACGGCCGCGTCGTCCTGAACTGAGTCGCCCTGCCACCAGAGGAGAAGCTCCCATGACCCGAGCCGCCCCCGACCCGCGCAAGACCCTCGACCCCGATCGGGTGGCCCAGTGGCTGGCCTGTCACCCGGACTTCTTCGTCGGTCGCGAGGGGCTGCTGCAGCAGCTCAAGGTGCCGCACCCCGAGGCCCGCGGCGCCACCTCGCTGCTCGAGCGGCTGGTCCACGACCTGCGCTCCCGCGCCGAGCAGGCCGAATGGCGCCTGGAGCAATTGCTGGAGTCGGCCCGCCATAACGAGGGCCAGTATCGCCGCACCCGCGAGTTGGTGCTGGCGCTGCTCGAGGCCGAGGACAACGACGCCCTGGGCCAGGCGCTCGCCACCCAGCTCGCCGAGCGCTTCCATACTCCGGCGGTGGCCCTGTGGTGCCCGGCCAGCCTGACCGATGCCGAGCCCCGTCCCCCCCAGGCCCCGCGCCAGGTCCTCGACGACCATGCCGGCCAGCGCCTGGCCGCGCTGCTCGACGGCCGCACCAGCCGCTGCACCCGTCTGACGCCGACCGACTGGAAGCGCCTGCTGCCCCATGTGCCGGCGCCCGACAAGGCCGGCTCCTGCGCCCTGTCGCGGCTGACCCTGGGCGAGCCGCTGGGCTACCTGGTGCTGGCGAGTCCCGACCCGGACCACTTCCGCGCCAGCATGGATACCCTGTTCACCGAGTACGTGGGCGAGGTGGTGGCGCGGCTGCTGGTACGCCTGGCCCCGGCCGCCCCGTGACCGGACGCGCGCTGGACTCCGAGGTCGAGGCCTTCCTGGCCGGGCTGGCCCGCACCGCCAGTCCGGCCACGGTGGGCGCCTACCGACGTGACCTGGAGGCCCTGGCGGCCTTCCTCGAGGCCGAAGCCATCGACGACTGGTCAGCGCTGGATGCCGCCCTGCTGCGCCGCTTCCTGGGCAGCGAGCGCATGCGGGGCCAGGCCCCGCGCAGCCTGGCCCGGCGGCGGGCAGCCATCTCGGGCTTCGCCCGCCACCTGGTGGCGGCCGGCCGGCTCCGCCACAACCCGGTGCCCCTGGTGCGGACGCCCCGCCAGCCCCGGCACCTGCCGCATCCCCTGGACGTGGACCAGCTGGCCCGCTTCCTCGACACGCCCCACGACGACTCGCCCCTGGCCCGACGCGACCAGGCGATGCTGGAGCTCTTCTATTCGAGCGGCCTGCGCCTGGCCGAGCTGGCGGCGCTGGACCTCGGCGACCTCCAGCCGCAGCGGGTGCGGGTGCTGGGCAAGGGCGGCAAGCCCCGCCAGGTGCCGGTGGGGCGCCGGGCGCGCCAGGCCCTGGACGCCTGGCGGGCGGTGCGCGGCCAGCTGGCCGATCGCGACACGCCGGCGCTGTTCGTCGGGGTGCGCGGGGCCCGGCTGGGCCATCGCGCCATCCAGAAGCGGCTGGCCGAACTGGCCAGGGCCCGGGGGCTGGCCGAGCACCTCCATCCGCACCGGCTGCGCCACTCCTTCGCCAGCCACCTGCTGGAGTCGAGCCAGGACCTGCGGGCCGTGCAGGAGCTGCTGGGGCATGCGGACCTCGCCACCACCCAGGTCTACACCCGCCTCGACTGGCAGCACCTGGCGGCGAGCTACGACGCGGCCCACCCCCGGGCACGACGCCGCGCCGACGATGCCGGGGAGCCGTCATGACCCTGCAGGCGATCACCTTCGACCTGGACGACACCCTGTGGGACAACCGCGGCGTGATGGCGCGCACCGAGACCGGCCACTACGCCTGGCTCGACGCGGCCCTGGACGCCTGGCTGGCGCGCCGCGGCGACACGCATCTCGGCCGCTTCGCCGAGCGCTTCCCCCTGGCGGCCTACCAGACTAGCCGCCGCCGCCTCGCCGAGCGATACCCGCTGCGTCGGGGTGACTTCAGCTGGCTGCGCGAACGCGCCCTCGTCGAGCTGCTGGAGGCCTTCGGGCTGCCGCGCAGTGCCGCCTGGCTGTGGGCCGCGGCGACCATGGCACGCTTCCATGCCCTGCGCCTCGAGGTCTCGCCCCACCCCGAGGTGGAGCCACTGCTCGCCGAGCTCGGCGGCCGCTACCGGCTGGGGGCCATCACCAACGGCAACCTGGCGGTGCACCGCCTGGCGCTGCACCGCCACTTCCGGGTGACCATCGCTGCCGGCGAGATCCAGGCGCCCAAGCCGGACGCTCGCCCCTTCCTCGCCGCCCTGGCGCGGCTCGCCACCCCGCCTTCCCGGGCGCTGCATGTGGGGGATTCCTGGCAGGAGGATGTGCTGCCGGCCCTGCGCCTGGGCATGCACGCGGCCTGGATCGCCGCCGACACGCCCCATGCCGGCGACCTCCCCGCGGGGGTGTTCAGGCTGCAGCACGTGCGGGAACTTCCGGCCCTGGTCCAGCGCCTGGAAGGTCCGGGCTAGGGCCGCGCTCGAACCCCTTGGGGGTCAGCCCTGCTCGGGGGCGAGCAGCCACTGGTCGAGGCGCTCGTGCACCTCCTCGATGCCCTGCTTCTTGAGGGCGGAGAAGAGCTGGATGCTCACCAGGTCCTCCCACTCGCGCAGTTGCGAGCGTACCTGCTGCAGGGCGCTCTTGGCCGCACCGCTCTTGAGCTTGTCGGCCTTGGTCAGCAGGATGTGCACCGGCATGCCCGCCTCGTCGGCCCAGCCGAGCAGGGTCTGGTCGAACTCCGTCAGCGGGTGGCGCACGTCCATCACCAGCACCAGCCCGCGCAGCGAGCCGCGACGCCGCAGGTAGTCGGAGAGGTGGCGCTGCCACTCCAGCTTGACCTGCTCGGGCACCTTGGCATAGCCGTAGCCCGGCAGGTCGACCAGCCGGTGGCCACTGTCCTCGCCCAGCAAGAAGAAATTGATCAGCTGGGTACGACCCGGCGTCTTGGAGGTGCGGGCCAAAGCCTTCTGCCGCGTCAGGGCATTGATGGCGCTGGACTTGCCGGCATTGGAGCGGCCGGCGAAGGCCACCTCGGCCCCCTCGTCGGGTGGGCACTTCGCCAGGGTCGGGGCACTGGTAAGGAAACGGGAGGCCTGGTAGTTGAGTCGCGACATCGCGGGAAAATCCTGACGTTGATCAAGGGCACCACGGCTTGCATTCCCGCGGCTCGGGTGTTCCGTTATAATGCAGTGTCTTTGTCTGCGACCCGGGGCGCGCCAGTATACCACCGTGCTCCGGCCGTCAGCGACCGACCACAGGGCGTCGGCGACGACCGGCCAGAGGGCACCCGGCCTCGAGGATCGGGCGGCACCCGGGGTACGTACCGGCCAACAACGTAACGGGATAGTGGAACAGCGATGAGAAAGCTACTGGCAAGCCTGGCAATCACCGTGGGCGCCGTCGGCGTGGCCCATGCAGACCTTCAAGCGGATGCCGATGCGGCGGCGGGCAAGGAGAAGGCGCAGGCCTGTGCCGCCTGCCATGGCCAGGAGGGCATCAGCCCGTCCGGCGCCTTCCCCAACCTGGCCGGCCAGCAGGCCTCCTACCTGGCGAAGCAGATCATGGACATCCGCGATGGCGACCGCGAGGTCGCCCAGATGGCCGGCCAGGTGGACAACTACTCCGACCAGGATGCCTGGGACGTGGCGGTCTACTTCGCCGACCTGGACCCGGCCCTGGGACAGGCCGATGCCGACGAGGCGCTGGTCGAGCGCGGCCGTGAGCTGTACCGTGCCGGCGACATGTCCAAGGGCGTCCCCGCCTGCGCCGCCTGCCACACGCCCACCGGCGAGGGCATCGGCAGTGCCGTCTACCCGGCGCTCTCCGGCCAGCATCCCGACTATACCCTGAGCACCCTGCAGGACTTCGCCTCCGGTGACCGCAACAACGACCCGGCCAACATGATGGGCGACATCGCCTCCAAGCTGAGCGACAGCGACATGGAAGCCGTGGCCAACTATGTGCTCGGCCTGCACTGAGGCCGACCCGTCGCACGGTGTGCTGACACGCCGAGGGCGGCCAAAGGCCGCCCTCGGTGTCTAGGGGGAACCCCACCCTCGCGGGGGACTCAAAGCCAGCGATGTGCCGCACCTCGGCACCTGGATCACGATTCATTCAAGGAGAACCCCATGCTCAAGCCCCTGATACTCGTCTTCGCCGGCCTCGCCCTGCCGGGCCTGGCCACCGCCCAGTCCCTCGTCGAGGGTGAGCATTACGAGGTGCTCGACAACCCGGTGGAGACCCAGGTCGAGGACGAGCGCATCGAGGTGACCGAGGCCTTCTGGTACGGCTGTCCCCACTGCTACAACCTGGAGGAGCCGCTCAACGCCTGGGTGGCCGAGCAGCCCGAGGATGTCGCCTTCCAGCGCATGCCGGCCACCATGGGCGGCGACTGGAACACCCATGCCTTCGCCTTCTATGCGGCCCAGGAGCTGGAGATCCTAGACGACCTCCATGACGACTTCTTCCATGCCATCCACGAGGAGGGGCGCAGCCTGACCGATCCCGATGCCATCGCCGAGTTCTTCAGCGACTATGGCGTCAGCGAGGAGGAAGCCAAGGAGGCGCTGGGTTCCTTCGGCGTCAAGGGCAAGGTGAACCAGGCGCATGCCCGCATGCGCCAGATGCAGCTGATGGGCGTGCCGGCGCTGATCGTCGACGGCCGCTACCTGGTCTCGCCGAGCTCGGCCGGTAGCCTCGACAACATGCCGCAGGTCGCCGGCGCCCTGGTCGAACAGGTCCGCGAGGAGCGTGCAGACTGAGATGTCCCATCTGGCCGAGGCAAGGACGCCGCTGCTCGAGGGCGGCCACCTCAAGCTGCTCACCTTCAACCTGCAGGTGGGCATCCAGACCTCGGCCTACCACCATTATCTGACCCGCAGCTGGCAGCACCTGCTGCCGCACCCCAACCGGCTGCGGCGTCTGGACATGATCGGCGAGGTGCTCGGCCGCTTCGACATCGTCGGCCTCCAGGAGGCCGACGGCGGGAGCTTCCGCTCGAGCCAGGTCAACCAGGTGGAATACCTGGCCAGCCATGCCGGCTTTCCCCACCACTTCCAGCAGCTCAACCGCAACCTGGGCCGCATCGCCCAGCACAGCAACGGGCTGCTGTCGCGACTGGCCCCGACCCGCATCGAGGAGTACCGCCTGCCCGGCACCCTGCCCGGCCGCGGCGCCATCCATGCCCGCTACGGCGAGGGCCCCGATGCCCTGCACCTGTTCGTCGCCCACCTGGCGCTGAGCCACCGGGGCCGGGTGCGCCAGCTCGACTACCTCAGCGAGATCATCCAGCCGCTGCGCCATGTGGTGGTGATGGGGGACCTCAACTGCACCCCCGATCAGCTCCACGGCCATCGGCGCTTCTGTGCCTCGCTGCCGCTGCACCCGGTGCGCCCGCCACTCAGCTACCCTTCCTGGCAGCCCCGCCGGGCCCTGGACCACATCCTGCTGTCGGAGTCCCTCCAGGCCGACGAGGTGCGGGTGCTCGACCACCTCTTCTCGGATCACCTGCCCATCGCCGTGGACGTGCGGCTACCGGAGGCCTGCCTGGAAGCCTGCCTGACCGCCACCCGGGGCGAGGCCCGACGGCGGCGGCGCTGATGGCCGCCGCGCGGGCACCGTAAAGTCAACGTTGGCTCGCGAGGCTGCTGCCGGAGCGCCGGTGTGCGACCATGAAGCCCCACCAGACGCGAAGACCGAACAGCGAGACCCACACCCATGGCCCAATCCCGCGAGCTGCCAGGTGTCATTGCCTGGCTCGACCGTGCCTCGGAATGGCTCGGCAGGAGCCTCTCCTGGCTTGTCCTGCCGATGATGCTCATCCAGTTCCTGATCGTGGTGCTGCGCTACGCCTTCAGCTTCAACAGCATCCCCATGCAGGAGTCGGTGATGTACATGCACGCCGTGGTGTTCATGCTGGCCGCAGCCTGGACCCTCAAGCATGACGGCCATGTGCGTGTGGATATCTTCTATCGCGCCATGACGCCGAAGCGCAAGGCCCTGGTCGACCTCTGCGGCACCCTCTTCCTGCTGCTGCCGGTGATGGTCTTCGTGATCCTGTCGAGCACGGGCTATGTGGGCAAGTCGTGGCGCATCCTCGAGGGCTCGCCCGATACCGGCGGCATCCCCGGCGTCTTCCTGCTCAAGACGCTGATCCCGCTCTTCGCCGGCCTGATGCTCCTGCAGGGCCTGGTGGAGGCGAGCCGCCACTACCTGGTCCTCACCGGGCGCATGGATCCCCCCGCCCATGACGACGACCCCCATGTCGAGGAGCGCCTGTGATGCTGGAGTTCATGCCGCTGGTGCTCTTCCTCGTCATCTGCCTGGTGCTGATGGCCGGTTATCCCGTTGCCCTGTCGCTGGCCGGCACCGCCCTGGCCTTCGCCGGCCTGGGCCTGGGCCTCGAGGCCCTGGGGGTCGATGCCCACTTCGACGGCGGCTACCTGGGCGCTTTCCCCAACCGCCTCTACGGCATCATGACCAACCAGACGCTGCTGGCGGTGCCGCTGTTCGTGCTGATGGGGGTGTTGCTGGAGAAGTCCAGGGTCGCCGAGAACCTGCTCGACGCCATGGCGCTGCTCTTCGGTTCGCTGCGCGGGGGGCTGGGCATCTCGGTCACCCTGGTGGGCATGCTGCTGGCCGCTTCCACCGGCATCGTCGGCGCCACCGTGGTGACCATGGGCCTGATGTCACTGCCGACCATGCTCAAGCGTGGCTACAGCATGCCGCTGGCCACCGGCACCATCTGCGCCACCGGCACCCTGGGCCAGATCATTCCGCCCTCCATCGCCCTGGTGCTGCTCGGCGACGTGCTCTCCTCCGCCTACCAGCAGGCCCAGCTCTCCATGGGCATCTTCAGCCCCAAGACGGTCTCGGTGGGCGATCTGTTCATGGGCGCCCTGGTGCCGGGACTGATCCTGGTGGTGCTCTACATCGCCTATGTCTCCGTGGTCGCCTGGCTCAGGCCGCAATCCGCCCCGCCCGCCGACCGCAGGGAACTGATGGACGAGTTGGGTCATCAAGGGGGCCTGGGGCTCTTGTTGCTCAAGGGGCTGGTCCCGCCCATCTTGCTGATCGTTGCCGTGCTGGGCTCGATCCTGGGCGGCTTCGCTACCCCCACCGAGGCAGCGGGCGTCGGTGCCTTCGGTGCAATGATCCTGGCCCTGGCCTATCGTCGCCTGGACATCCAGACTCTCAAGGAAGTGCTGCGCTCGACGACCCACGTCACCACCATGGTGTTCATGATCCTGATCGGTGCCGCGCTCTTCTCGCTGGTATTCCGTGCCTATGGCGGCGAGGAGCTGGTCACCGAACTATTCGAGAACATGCCCGGCGGCGTGTTGGGCGCGACGATCATCGTGATGCTGGTGATCTTCCTGCTCGGCTTCATCCTCGACTTCATCGAGATCACCTTCGTGGTGGTGCCCATCGTCGGGCCGATCCTGCTGGCCATGGGGCTCGACCCCATCTGGCTGGGCATCATGATCGCCATCAACCTGCAGACCTCCTTCCTGACGCCGCCCTTCGGCTTCGCGCTCTTCTACCTGCGCGGCGTGGCGCCGGACTCGGTGCCCACCTCGGCGATCTACAAGGGGGTGATCCCGTTCATCGTGCTTCAGCTCTGCATGCTGTTGGCCCTGGCCTGGTTCCCGGAACTGGCCACCTGGCTGCCGGAGCAGTTCTGACCGGTCGACAGGACAAGCAAGGGGCCCTGCCCGCACGGGCCGGTGACGCCAGGACAGTCCGTTTTCCGGCACCCCCCTCGGTGCCAGCCGGTGGCCCCCGTGGCCGCCGGACACACGCCAGCCCTCGCGAGGGCTTTCCACGACAACACCCACAATACCCAGAGGGAAAGCACATGAAACTCAGATCACTCGCCGTCGCCGTCGCCATGAGCGGTGCCGTCTCCGGCCTGATGCTGGTCTCCAGCGTCGACAACACCGCGCAGGCCCAGGAAACCTTCGAGTGGAAGATGGTCACCTCCTGGCCGAAGAACTTCCCGGGCGTCGGCCAGGGCCCCGAGCGCCTCTCCGAGCTCGTCGAGGAGATGTCCGACGGCCGCCTGACCATCGAGGTCTTCGGGGCCGGCCAGCTGGTGCCGGGCTTCGAGGTGTTCGACGCCGTTGCCGAGGGCACCGCGGAGCTCGGCCATTCCGCCTCCTACTACTGGAAGGGCAAGGCGCCGGCCGCCCAGTTCTTCGCCGCCGTGCCCTTCGGCATGAATGCCCAGGAGATGAACGCCTGGCTGCACTATGGAGGCGGCCTCGAGCTGTGGAACGAGCTCTACGACGACTTCGGCGTCGATGTGCTGGTCGCCGGCGCCTCAGGCGTGCAGATGGGCGGCTGGTACAACAAGGAGATCAACTCCGTCGACGACCTCGACGGCCTGAAGATGCGCATGCCGGGCCTGGGCGGCGAGGTGATGGAGCGCATGGGCGTGGCCATCGTCAACATGCCCGGCGGCGAGATCTTCACCTCGCTGCAGTCCGGCGCCATCGATGCCACCGAGTGGATCGGTCCCTACAACGACCTGGCCTTCGGCCTGCACCAGGCCGCCGACTACTACTACTACCCGGGCTGGCATGAGCCGACCGTGATGTTCGAGGCGATCATCAACGAGGAGGCCTATGCCTCGCTGCCCGCCGACCTGCAGGCGATCCTGCGCACCGCGGTGCGCGACATCAATGCCGATGTCCTGGACGAGTACACCGCCCGCAACAACGACGCCCTGGAGACCCTGGTCAACGAGCACGGGGTGGAGCTGCGCCGCCTGCCGGACGACGTCCTCGCCCAGGCCAAGGAGCACTCCGCCGACGTGGTCGCCGAACTCGCCGAGGACAGCGAGATGGCCCGGAAGATCCACGACTCCTACCGGGCCTTCCAGGAGAAGGTGGTCGACTACCACACCATCTCCGAGCAGGCCTACTACAACGCCCGCAACCCGGACGAGAGCACCGGCAACTGAGGTCGCTGCCTCGCCGACACAATCGCCGACACAATGGGCCGCCTTCGGGCGGCCCCCTTGCGTTGCGGCGGTGATCCAGAGCCCGGCGATCAGCGGCAGAGCGGCGCCAGCCAGGCCTGTGCAAACCACAGCACCAGGGCATAGCGCGCCGCCTTGGCCAGGGTGATCAGCAGGATGGCGCGCCACCACGGCAGGCGCAGGACGCCGGCCAGCACGGTGAGCGGGTCGCCGACCACCGGCGCCCAGGAGGCCAGCAGGCTCCACTCCCCGAAACGCAGGTACCAGCGTTCGGCCCGTTCCAGCCCCTGCCGGGACACCGGGAACCAGCGGCGATCCTGGAAGTGCCGCGCGTAGCGCCCCAGTGCCACGTTGACCAGGCTGCCCAGGCTGTTGCCGAGGGTGGCCACCGCCCACAGCAGCAGGGCCGGCTCGCCGGTGCACCATAGCCGCGCCAGCCACACCTCGGAGCCACCGGGCAGCAGGGTGGCGCTGGCCAGCGCCACCAGGAACAGGGTCAGCATGGCACCGCCCCCTCTCCCTGCAGTAGGCTATTGGCCCCCTTCGATCGCAATGACGTGACGCCGATGGCCGCCTCCCGCTCCATACCCAACACCCTGACCATCGCCGGCTCCGACCCCAGTGGCGGTGCCGGCATCCAGGCCGACCTCAAGACCCTCTCGGCCCTGGGCACCTATGCTACCAGCGTGATCACCGCCCTGACCGCCCAGAACACCCGCGGCGTCACCGGGGTTCACCCGGTGCCCGCCGGCTTCATCGCCGCCCAGCTCGAGACGCTGCTCGATGACATCGCCATCGACGCCGTGAAGATCGGGATGGTGGCCAGCCACGAGGTGGCCGAGGTGATCCGCGAGGCCCTGACCCTCCGGCGGCCGGGCTGGATCGTGCTCGACCCGGTGATGGTGGCCAAGAGCGGCGACATCCTGGTCGACGATGCCGGCATCGCGGCGGTCCGCGAGTGCCTGGTGCCCCTGGCCGACCTGGTCACCCCCAACCTGCCGGAGGCCGCGGTGCTGCTGGACTGCCCGGTACCGCAGGATCGCGCCGGCATGGAGGCGCTGGCCCCCGGCCTGCGCGCCCTGGGGGCCGGAGCCGTGCTGCTCAAGGGGGGCCACCTGCGTGGCGAGCGCTGCCCCGACCTGCTGATCGAGGGTGACACCCTGCACTGGCTGGAAGGGACACGCATCACTACCGGTAACCTGCACGGCACCGGCTGCACCCTCTCCTCGGCGATCACCGCCCGCCTGGCGCTTGGCGACGCCCCCCGCGACGCGGTGGCCGCCGCCAAGGCCTGGCTGTCGCGAGCACTCGAGGAGAGCCACCGGCTTGACGTGGGTCAGGGGCACGGTCCGGTGCACCACTTCCACGCCTGGTGGTAGCCCGCCAGGCTTGCGCGCTCCCCCCCTGCCGCCCATGCTGAAAACTGTGCCGTGGGGATCAACCTTCCCGGGAGGGAGCCATCATGAGCCAGACCCTGCTGTTCGCCAGCGACCTCTCCGCCGAGAACCGGGCCGCCTTCGCCCGCGCCATACGCCTGGCGGTGGAGACCGGCGCCCGCCTCGATGTCATCCATGTGCTCGACCCCTACCTGCCGCGACGGGTCCTGCATGACCTGGAGGCGGCCGTGGTGGAGGACATCCGCGCCACCCTGGTCGACATCCGCGAGGACTATGCGCTGCCCGAGCCCCAGTGCCTGATCCAGACCATGGCCGGTGCGCCCTATGCCGAGATCATCCGCGAGGCCCATGAGCGCGAGGCGGACATGATCATCCTCGGTGCCCATCGCAAGCGCGGCCAGCCCGACCTGGTCACCGGCACTACCCTGGCCCGGGTGCTGCGCAGTGCGCCCTGCCCGGTGCTCTCGGTCAGCCACCTGGCCACCCAGGAGTGGCAGGACATCCTGGTGCCGGTGGACTTCTCGCTGACCTCGCGGCACACCCTGCGCGAGACCCTCAAGCGCTTCCCCGGCGCCCGGCTGACCCTGCTCCATGCCTGGGACATCCCGGGCGAGCGGGAACTGGGCTCCGACAGCGACTATGCCCGCTGGCGCGACCGTGAGGTGGAACGCCTGCGCACCCAGCTCGAACGCGAGACCGAGCAGCTGATGAGCGAGCTCGACGACGTCCCGGAGCTCGAGCTGGTGCTGGAGCAGGGCGAGCCTCTCGAGGTCCTGTTGACCCGCCTGCGCCGCCAGCCACCGGACCTGCTCGCGCTGGGCAGCCGCGGTCAGCTGGGTCGCCACAGCCAGATCACCGAACGCCTGCTCTCCGAGCCCCACTGCGACATCATGCTGTGCCGCGCCTGGTAGGGAGTGCCCTATAGCTATACAGAACCTTTACGAAGGGATATTGTCCGTACAGGACCATTCCCTGTCGCGAGAGGTTTACCATGTCCCTGCCCTGCACCCGAAGCGCCCTTCTGCTGGCGACCCTGACCCTCGCCACCACGGCGACGGCCGAGACGGTGGAGATAAAGGGCGCTCGCTTCCCGGCCGCCCTCGAGACCGAGGATCGCCGCTACGAGCGGATCGGCCACGGCCTCTTCCGTTACATGATCTGGGACGCCTATGCCGGCGCCTACTACCAGGCCCAGGGTTTTCCGCGCCCGGCCCCCCAGTCCGATGTGCCCCGCCGCCTCGAGCTCGAGTACTTCCACGCCATCGAGGCCGAGGAGTTCGCCGAGGCGACCCGGAAGAGCGTGCGCGAGGCCCTCGACGACGCCACCTATGCCGAGCTGGCATCGCCGCTCGAGGCCTTCAACGAGCGCTATCGCGACGTCGCGCCCGGCGACCGCTACGCGCTGGGCTGGGACGGTGACCGGCTGACCCTGGCCCTGAACGGCGAGACCCTCTTCGAGGGCAACGACCCGGCGCTCGCCAACGCCCTGTTCGGCATCTGGCTGGGCGAGGACCCGCTGGGCGAGGCGTTTCGCGACGACCTGCTGGGGCGCTGAGGCGGCGACATGCTAGGCTTGGCGGTCCGAAACGGCAGCCAAGGAGACTCCGCCCGATGAAGGCCCTGATCCAGCGCGTGAAACGTGCAAGCGTCGAGGTGGACGATCGCGAGGTGGGCGCCATCGGCACGGGCCTGCTGGCCCTGGTGGGCGTCGAGAAGGGTGACGACGAGGCGACGGCCGACCGGCTGCTGCACAAGCTGCTGCACTATCGGGTCTTTCCCGACACGGCGGGCAGGATGAACCGCAACCTGCAGCAGGCCGAGGGCGGCCTGCTGCTGGTCTCCCAGTTCACCCTGGCCGCCGACACCCGCAAGGGGCTGAGGCCCAGCTTCTCCAGCGCCGCGCCACCCGCCGAGGGCGACCGCCTCTTCCACTACCTGCTCGGGCGCGCCCATGACGCCTGGCCGAGGGTCGCCAGCGGCGAGTTCGCCGCCGACATGCAGGTCTCGCTGGTCAACGACGGGCCGGTGACCTTCCTGCTGGAGAGCTAGCCGCTGAGCTCGGCCTCCATGGCCTCCAGCGCTTCCTCGGCCTCCAGCCAGGCCTGTTCCAGGGCTTCCAGACGCGACTTGAGCTCGCCCTGACGACCGAGGCGTTCGGTGAGCTCCTCCTTGCGCGCGGGGTCGGTATAGAGCGCAGCGTCGCCCAGCGCCTCCTCCACGGTGGCGAGTTCCGCCTGGACCTTCTCCATGGCCTGCTCGGCGCGGTCCCGCTGCTTCTTCAGGGGCCGCAGCTTCTCGCGCAGCTCGGCGGCGGCGCGACGGGCCGTCTTGCGATCCTCCCTGGGCACGTCAGCCTCGGCCTGGCGGTCGGCCTTGTCGGCCCGGGCCTCGCGGCGCTCGCCCTCCAGCCGCGCCTTGAGCCAGGCCCGATAGTCCTCCAGGTCGCCATCGAAAGGCTCGACGCGATGGTCGGCCACCCGCCAGAACTCGTCCACGGTGGCGCGCAGCAGGTGGCGGTCGTGGGAGACGATGATCACCGTACCCTCGAAGCTCGCCAGCGCCTCGGTGAGCGCCTCGCGCATCTCCAGGTCCAGGTGGTTGGTGGGCTCGTCCAGCAGCAGCAGGTTGGGCTTCTGCCAGGCGACCAGCGCCAGGGCGAGACGCGCCTTCTCGCCGCCGGAGAAGCGCCCCACCTCGGCGAAGACATCGTCACCGTGGAAACCGAAGCCGCCCAGGAACTTGCGGATGTCCAGGTCGGCGGCCGTGGGCGAGAGGCGCTGCACGTGCATGAAGGGGGTGGCGGCCAGGTCTAGCCCCTCCAGCTGGTGCTGGGCGAAGTAGCCGATCGCCAGGTGCTCGCCGGCCACCCGCCTGCCGGACAGCAGTGGCAGGTCGCCGGTCAGCGACTTGATCAGCGTCGACTTGCCGGCCCCGTTGGGGCCCAGCAGGCCGATGCGCTGGCCGGGCAGCAGGGTCAGCTTGACGCCATCGAGCTGCACCGCCTCCTGGCCGGCTACGTCGCGGTAGCCCAGGCGCGCCTCGTCGAGCACCAGCAGCGGGTGGGAGACCTTGTCGGCGGCGGGAATGGTGAAGTGGAAGGGCGAGTCGGCGTGGGCCACGGCGATATCCCCCATGCGCTCGAGGGTCTTGAGTCGGCTCTGGGCGGCGCGGGCCTTGTTGGCCTGGTAGCGGAAGCGGGCCACGAAGCGCTCGATCTCCTCGCGGCGCGCCTGCTGCTTGGCGGCCTCGGCCTGCTGCAGGGCCAGCTTCTCGGCCCGGGTGCGCTCGAAGGTGGAGTAGTTGCCGCGATAGAGCACCAGGCTGCGGCGATCGAAGTGCACGATGTGGTCACACACCGCATCGAGGAAGTCGCGGTCGTGGGAGATCAGCAGCAGGGTGCCGGGGTAGCGCATGAGCCACTGCTCGAGCCACAGCAGGGCATCCAGGTCCAGGTGGTTGGTGGGCTCGTCCAGCAGCAGCAGGTCGGAGGGCTTGAACAGGGTACGCGCCAGGTTGACGCGCATCCGCCAGCCACCGGAGAACGCGGCCAGCGGCCGCTCCAGGTCGGCCTGGACGAAGCCCAGCCCGACCAGCAGCTGGGCCGCCCGGGCCGGGGCGCTGTAGCCGTCCAGCGCCTCGATGGCGCCATGCAGCTCCGCCTCGCGATGGGCGTCGTCCTGTTCGCGGGCGGCCTCGAGGGCCTGTTCGGTCTGGCGCAGTTCGCGGTCGCCGTCCAGCACATAGTCGACGATCGAGCGTTCCAGCGCCTCCACCTCCTGGTCCATATGGGCGATGCGCTGGCCGCCGCTCATCTCCACCTCCCCCTTGTCCGGGGAGAGTTCGCCGAGCAGCAGCTTGAACAGGCTCGACTTTCCCGCCCCGTTGGGCCCGACGATGCCCGCCTTGTGGCCGGCGTGCAGGGTCAGGTCGGCGCCCTCGAGCAGGGTCTGGGTGCCGCGTTGCAGGGAAACTTGGCGCAGTGCGATCATGCAGGCTCCACTCGGCAGTCCGTGAGGCTGCCGCCACCGGGACGACAGCCGTGTCATGACCCACGATTCTACCCAATTGCCGTCCGCTCTGCGGGCCCGACTGCTCGACGCCCCCCTGTGGGAGTTCGCCCTCGCCCTCTACGGGCGCGACGGCGTCGAGGCGGCCTGCCTGATGCTCCAGGACGAGGCCGGAATCGATGTCTGCGAGCTGCTCTGGCACTGCTGGCTGCATCATCACGGGCTGGCGTGCGACGCATGCCTCGACCCGGTCCGCCGCTGGCAGCGCCAGGTCACCGCCCCCCTGCGCCGGCTGCGCCGGGAGTTGAAGCCCGAGGCCGGTCGGCACGCGTCCGTGGCCGCCCTGCGCCGGACGCTCCAGCAGGCCGAGCTTCAGGCGGAGCGGGAGGCCCTGTCGCGCCTGGAGCGGCTGGCGCTCGAGGACGAGCGGCTATCTGCCCTGCCGAGCTCCTCTCCTTGCCTCGCGGAACGCCTCGCCATGCGCCTGCAAGTGCAGAAAAAACCTCATCTTAGCGCCCTGAAAACCCTGGAAAGCCAGCTTGACCCCTCATGACGGCCACGCTAGCCTGAAATTAGCCGAGTGAATGTCATGTTCACCTGTCACCTGTCGATGGCCGCATCCTCCATCACGGGACAAACCTGCAGAGGGACCACAAGAATGAAGTCACACAAGCTGTTGACTGGCGCCGGTATCGGCGCACTGATGTTCGGCATGTCCACCGCTGCTTTCGCCGACAACTGGCGCTATGCCCACGAGGAGTACGAGGGCGACGTCCAGGACGTCTTCGCCCAGGAATTCAAGCGCTACGTGGAGGAAAACTCCGACCACAGCGTCCAGGTCTACCGCTTCGGTGAGCTCGGCGAGTCCGACGACATCATGGAGCAGACCCAGAACGGCATCCTGCAGTTCGTCAACCAGTCGCCCGGCTTTACCGGCTCGCTGATTCCCGAGGCACAGATCTTCTTCATCCCCTATCTGATGCCCACCGACATGGAGCAGGTGCTCGAGTTCTTCGACGAGAGCAAGGCCATCAACGAGATGTTCCCGGAGCTCTATGCCGAGCAGGGCCTGGAGCTGCTCCAGATGTATCCGGAAGGCGAGATGGTGGTCACCGCCGACGAGCCGATCACCTCGCCGGAGGACTTCGAGAACAAGAAGATCCGCACCATGACCAACCCGCTGCTGGCGGAGACCTACAACGCCTTCGGCGCGACGCCCACCCCCCTGCCCTGGGGCGAGGTCTATGGCGGCCTGCAGACCGGCATCATCGACGGCCAGGAGAACCCGATCTTCTGGATCGAGTCCGGCGGCCTCTACGAGGTCTCCCCGCACCTGACCTTCACCAGCCATGGCTGGTTCACCACCGCGATGATGGCCAACCAGGACTTCTTCGAGGGCCTCTCCGACGAGGACAAGGAATTGGTGCGTGAGGCCTCCGAGGCGGCCTACGATCACACCATCGATCACATCCAGGGCCTGGCCGAGGAGTCGCTGGCCAAGATCCAGGAGGCCTCCGACGAGGTCACCGTGACTCGCCTTGACGATGAGCAGATCCAGGTCTTCAAGGAGCGCGCGCCCCAGGTCGAGGAAGAGTTCATCGAGATGACCGGCGAGCGCGGCAAGGAACTGCTCGAGCAGTTCAAGGCCGACCTCGATGCCGTG
Source organism: Halomonas rhizosphaerae (assembly GCF_030012485.1). Classification (NCBI taxonomy): domain Bacteria; kingdom Pseudomonadati; phylum Pseudomonadota; class Gammaproteobacteria; order Oceanospirillales; family Halomonadaceae; genus Halomonas; species Halomonas rhizosphaerae. The sequence goes on along the minus strand of NZ_JASCQQ010000003.1, from coordinate 224,984 downwards.
ACCGAAGACGCGGAGTAATCCCCGCCGGCTTCGACCTTGAAGGGGGGTGGCCTGCCCGGGCCACCCCCCTGTTGTTTCTGGGCATGAGGTTTCCGGGCATCAGGTTTCCATACATGGCAGCGTGCACCCAGCGTTGATGTCGGCGGCCACCGGTCCCCGTCGCCCACGCGTATGCTGGCCATAAGGGAATCCTGATTTTCCCGCATCGCAGCCGATAGGGGAGTACGGACATGACCGACGAAGAGTCCGAAAAGCACTATCGCTCGGGTCTACCGGGCATTCTGGGTACCATCGATACCTTCATCAGCAAGCTCGAGGCGGTGATCCTGGCGCTCGGCGTGCTGCTGATGGCGGCCAACACCATCGCCAACGTCATCGCCCGCTTCGTGTTCGGCAACAGCATCTTCTTTTCCGGCGAGATCAACCGCATCCTGATCATCATGATCACCTTCGCCGGGGTCGGCTACGCGGCCCGTCACGGCCGCCATATTCGCATGTCGGCGATCTATGACGCCCTGCCGGTGGGTGGCCGCCGAGCGTTGATGATCTTCATCTCTCTGGTCACCTCGCTGGTGATGTTCTTCCTGCTCTACTACTCGATCGTCTATGTTCTGGACCTGCACTCCAAGGGCAGGATCCTGCCGGCGCTGGGCTTCCCGATCTGGATCATCTACGTCTGGGTACCCCTGGGCTTCCTGATCACCGGGATCCAGTACCTGCTCACCGCGATCAAGAACCTGACGTCACGGGACGTCTACCTGTCGACCGGCGTGCTCGACGGCTACAAGGACACGGAAACGGAAGTCTGACGCAGGGCAGAACGCCCGGGGGAACGCACGATGACGACAATAATGGTTACCACCATGATCGCCCTGCTGCTGCTGGGCTTTCCCATGATGATCCCGCTGATCACCGCGGCGGTCATCGGTTTCTACATGATGTTCAACGGCCTGGGCCAGATGGACACGCTCATCCAGCAGATGATGGCCGGCATCCGCCCCGCCTCGTTGATCGCGGTACCGATGTTCATCCTCGCCGCGGACATCATGACGCGAGGCCAGTCGGCCGAGCGGCTGATCAACATGGTGATGTCCTTCATCGGCCACGTGAAGGGCGGCCTGGCGGTCTCCACGGCGGCCTCCTGCACCCTGTTCGGCGCGGTGTCGGGCTCCACCCAGGCCACGGTAGTAGCCGTGGGTTCACCGCTGCGACCCAAGCTGCTCAAGGCCGGCTACTCGGACTCCTTCACGCTGGCGCTGATCATCAACGCCAGCGATATCGCCTTCCTGATCCCGCCCAGCATCGGCATGATCATCTACGGGGTCATCTCGGGGACCTCCATCGCCGAACTGTTCATCGCCGGCATCGGGCCCGGGCTGATGATCCTGCTGATGTTCTCGATCTACTGCGTGATCTACGCCATCGTGCGCAAGGTGCCCACCGAGCCCAAGTCGAACTGGGGAGATCGTTTCACCGCGGTTCGCCTGGCCCTGTGGCCGCTGGGCTTCCCGGTGATCATCGTCGGCGGCATCTACGGCGGCATCTTCAGCCCCACCGAGGCGGCCGCGGCCTGCGTGCTCTACGCCATCTTCCTGGAGTTCCTGATCTTCCGGTCGCTGAAGGTCAATGACATCTATGCCATCGCCAAGTCCACCGGCCTGATCACCGCCGTGGTGTTCATCCTGGTCGCGGTGGGCAATGGCTTCTCCTGGATCATCTCCTTCGCCCAGATCCCCCAGGAGATCCTGGCGGCAGCGGGCATCAACGAGGCCGGCCCCACGGGCGTGCTGATCGCCATCTGCGTCGCCTTCTTCGTGGCCTGCATGTTCGTCGACCCCATCGTGGTGATCCTGGTGCTGACCCCGATCTTCGCCCCGGCCGTGGCGGCCACCGGGCTCGACCCGGTGCTGGTGGGCATCCTGATCACCCTGCAGGTGGCCATCGGCTCGGCGACGCCGCCCTTCGGGTGCGACATCTTCACCGCCATCGCCATCTTCAAGCGCCCCTACCTGGACGTGATCAAGGGCACCCCGCCCTTCGTGTTCATCCTGATCCTGGCCGCGGCCCTGCTGATCATGTTCCCGCAGATCGCCCTGTTCCTGCGTGACCTGGCGTTCGCCTGACCCCAAGGAGTAACGACCATGTTCAATCGGATACTGGTCCCGGTGGATGGCTCCAAGGGCGCCCTAAAGGCGCTGGAGAAAGGCGCCGGCCTGCAGTTGCTGACCGGGGCCGAGCTCTACATCCTGTGCGTCTTCAAGCACCACAGCCTGCTCGAGGCCTCGCTCTCCATGGTACGCCCCGACAAGCTGGAGATCCCGGATGATGCCCTCAAGGAGTACGCCACCGAGATCGCGGTCCACGCCAAGTCCCATGCCGTGGAACTCGGGGTGCCGGCCGAGAGGGTACGCGCCTTCGTCAAGGGGGGGCGGCCATCGCGCACCATCGTGCGCTTCGCCCGCAAGCGCGAGTGCGACCTGATCGTGATCGGCTCCCAGGGCACCAACGGCGACAAGAGCCTGCTGCTGGGCAGCGTCGCCCAGCGGGTGGCCGGCTCCGCCCACTGCCCGACCCTGATCGTCTGACCCTCACGCACGTCTCTCACCGGGCCGGTTCCCCCCGCATGCCATGCGGGTGCGGAACCGGTCCTGCCCTGTTAGAGTCCCATGCATTCCATGCATTCCCTTACATCCACCCGAGGCGCGTGCGCGCCAACGTACAAGGTTCCTTCATGAAGACACTGCTGACCTCCGCTTCCCTGGCGGCCCTGCTGGCCGCCACTCCCCTGGCACTGGCCGCCACCCCGGAGACCGACGACGAGAAGCTGGGCTACAGCCTCGGCGTGACCCTGGGCCAGAGCATCCAGCAGGACGTCGAGGACCTGGACATCGACGCCTTCACCCAGGCCATCCGTGACGTCTTCGACGGCGGCGAACTGGAAATGAGCGACGAGGAGATGGCCGAGGCCCTGACGACGTTCCAGCAGGAGGCCATGGCCGCCCGCGAGGCCGAGGCCGAACAGCAGTCCGCGGCCAACCGCGCCGAGGGCGAGGCCTACCTGGCCGAGAACGCCGAACAGGACGGGGTGACGGTCACCGACTCTGGCCTGCAGTATCGCGAGCTGGAGTCCGGTGACGGTGCGACCCCCGCCGCCGACGACACCGTCGAGGTCCACTACGAGGGCACCCTGATCGACGGCACCGTCTTCGACAGCTCCTATGAGCGCGGCGAGCCGGTGAGCTTCCAGGTCGGCCAGGTCATCGAGGGCTGGCAGGAAGCCCTCCAGCTGATGAGCGTGGGCGACACCTGGGAGGTGGTGATTCCCTCCGACCTCGCCTACGGCGACCAGGGACAGGGTCCCATCGGCCCCCACGAGACGCTGATCTTCAAGGTCGAGCTGCTCGACGTGGCCGGTGAATGATCCGGTCGCGATGACCGCCCTCCGTTGCCTGGTCGCCGCCGGCCTCTGCCTGGGGCTGGCCACCCCGCTGCTCGCCCAGGAACCGCCGGCACAGCTGCCGCGCTCCGGCGTCGACCAGGATGGGGCCAGCGTGCTCGGTGTCTCGTCGGGGGGGTATATGGCCACCCAGCTGGCGGTGGCGTGGCCCGAGCATTTCGCCGGGCTGGGCGTCGCCGCCGCCGGCCCCTGGGCCTGTGCCCGCGGCTCCCTGGGTCTGGCCCTGGGTCAGTGCATGACGACCCGGCGAGGCATGCCGGACCCGGCGGAGCTGCAGACCCGCTACCGGGAGTACCGCCAGCGCGAGCTGGTCGGCGACCCCGAGGCCCTGGCCGAGCTGCGGGTCTTCATCTGGCATGGCGCGGAGGACGAGACCGTGGTCCCGTCACTGGGTCGCGCCCTGGCCGAGCAGTTCCGCGACTGGCTGGCCTCCCCCGATGACCAGCTGGTGTTCATGGAGAGCGAGGAAGCCGGCCACGGCTGGCCGCTGGCAGCGCGCCCGGGCACGCCCGTGGACGCGCTGGCGGACTGCCGCAGCGGGGGCGGTACCCACCTGCTGGCCTGCGACCTGGACATCGCCGGTGAGATGCTGGACTGGCTGCACGGCGACCAGGTGCCCCCCGCGCCAGGCAAGCCCAAGGGCGAACTCGTGCGCTTCGATCAGTCGGATTTCGACGCTCGAGGGCTGGGTGACACCGGCTACCTGTTCGTGCCGGCGGGCTGCGAGGACGGCGGCTGTGAGCTGACCATGGCGCTGCATGGCTGTGCCATGGATGTCGAGCAGATCGACCAGGCCTTCGTTCGCCACAGTGGCCTCAACGAGTGGGCCGCCACCAATCGACGGGTGGTGCTCTACCCCCAGGCGGAAACCAGCCTGCCCAATCCACAGGGCTGCTGGGACTGGTGGGGCTTTGCCGAGAGCACCTGGCAGCTCGACCCCCTGCATGACAGCCGTCAGGGTTCCCAGACGGGCGCGCTGATGGCCATGGTCGAGCGCCTGCAGCAGTCACCCGACGAGAAGTGAGACGGCCATTCCCGTGGCGGCACGTCAGCCCTCGGCCAGCGCCTTCTCCAGGGCGGCCTGCAGCGGGCCGGAGGTGGGGGAGTGCAGCACCCGGCGGTGAATCTCGCCGTCGCGGTCCACCAGGAACAGCGAGGCGCTGTGGTCGATGGTGTAGTCCATGGCCGAGTCCGGGGTCTCCACCTTGCGCCAGATCACGCCGTAGCGCTCGGCCAGTTCCTCGAGCGCTTGCTGGCTGCCGGTGGCGCCGATGAACTCCTCCCCGAAGAAGGCCAGGTACTCCTCGAGCCGAGCCAGGGTGTCCCGCTCGGGGTCCACCGAGACCATCAGCGGGACCACCCGGCGCCGCTGTTCGGGGTCGAGACGCCCCATCACCTGACGCACCACGGCGAGGCTCATCGGGCAGACATCCGGGCACCAGGTGTAGCCGAAGAAGACCACCGCCAGCTGGTCATCATCGAGCTGGCTCAGCGAGAACTCGCCCTCGGTCGACGGCAGCTCGATCGGCCCCCCCTGGGGTTCGCCGTTCGCCGGGCCCCTCAGCTGCTGCTGGTAGAGAACGAGGCCAACCGCGACCACCACCAGTATCGCGCCCAGCCCCAGCCAGATGCCTCGCCGCCTCATGATCACCGCCTCGTCACTTCGAAGTCGAACCAGCTTCCCAGACGCCCCTGCGGCGTGTCCACCACCACCTTCGCGCGCCAGGGCATGACCGCCTCGGTACAGATCGCTACCTGCCCCTCCCCGCGAAAGACGCCGCCCCCCATGGCCTCGAGGGGGAAGCGGTGCAGCCCCATCTCCATGTCGCGGCCGACGAAGTCGACGCGGGCGGACTCGGCCGGCATGCCGGTCAGTCGCACCTCCAGCGGCAGTCGCTCCAGGGCCCGGATGGGACCGTCCGACTCGACCGCCAGGCGTAGTGCGATGCCCTGCCCCAGGTTCACCGTGCAGGGGGCCGCATGGAGATCGCAGCGGTCCGCCGCCGGCGGAGACCAGTGCACGCCGGCCTCGTCGCGCAGGCTGTAGCGGGTCAGGTACCAGAGCGCCACGGCGAGGGTCAGCAGGGTGAGAATGATCAGCAGGCGCAGCAGCGGGGGGCGAGCCGCGCCGGTCGACGACAGGATGCGCTGTGGCATGGCGGAGAACGGGGCCTCCATCGGTGGCAGGATGACGGTAAGCTTATCAGCATTTGCCTGCGGCGAAGTGCGCAAGGATGTCGCAGGGGAGACCATCGGGAGGGAGGTGTCATGGAAGGCGTGGGCAATGCACTGGGGCCGCTGTTCCTGCTGATCCTGCTGGGCGCCGGGCTCGGCTGGTGGCGCCAGCCGGGCGGCGACTTCTGGCCGCGCATGGAACGGCTGATCTACTTCCTGCTGTTCCCCGCCATGCTGGTCTCGACCCTGGCCACCGCGGACGTCGGCCAGGTGCCGGTCGCCCGGCTGGCCGTGGCCCTGCTCGGCGCCATGGGCCTGTTCGGCCTGCTGCTGTGGGGGCTGCGAGACCGGCTGCGACTCGATGCGGCCGCCTTCACCTCGGCCTTCCAGGGCGCGCTGCGCTTCAACACCTATGTCGGCGTGGCCGGGGCCGCCGCCCTGCACGGCAGTGCCGGGGCCACGGTGGCGGCGGTCGCGGTGGCGCTGATGGTGCCGGTGGTCAACGTGCTCTGCGTGGCCAGCTTCATCGCTGCCGGCACCCTGGGCTCGGCGAGCCTGGGCAGGAGCCTTGCCGCCCTGACCCGCAACCCGCTGATCCTGGCCTGCCTGACCGGCATCGCCCTCAACCTGAGCGGGATCGGCCTGCCCGGCTGGAGCCAGCCCGGCATGGAGCTGCTGGGTCGTGCCGCCCTGCCGCTGGGCCTGGTGGCGGTGGGCGTGGCGCTGCGCCCCGCCGCCCTGCTGAGACTCGACCGCGGGGTCTGGGCCGCCAACCTGGTCAAGCTGGGACTGATGCCGGCCCTGGTGCTCGCCCTGGCCCTGCTGCTGGGCCTCGATCCGGTGACCCGCGACATTGCCCTGCTCTTCGCCGCCCTGCCCACCGCCACCTCGGCCTATATCCTGGCCCGCCAGCTGGGCGGGGACGCCGAGCTGATGGCGGCCCTGATCACCGGCCAGACGCTGCTGGCCATGGTGACCCTGCCGCTCTGGCTGCGCTTTGCCGGCTGAAGAAACGCTGCTAACGAAAAGCGTTCGCATTTGTATTGACAGCGCAAACGAGAATGGTTACGCTTAAATCGTGGCGTTGATGAGGCGCCACACCGGGCAGGAACCCGCCAGTTTCCTGCCCTGGTTTCTCCCTCTCATTGCTAGTCACGGTCCCTTTGCCGCCCCTCCCGGGGCGGCTTTCTTTTGTCCGGACGACGGCGCCCGGCGCCTGACACGGATTCCGGGGGCGCCGAACGAGAACAGCAGGGCGGAAGTCAGTCGACCCGCTTGAAGATCAGGTCCCAGACGCCGTGGCCCAGCTTCTCGCCACGCGCCTCGAACTTGGTCAGCGGGCGAAACTCGGGGCGTGGCACATAGGGGGCCGTCTCGGTGCCGGCGGTGTTGGCAAAGCCGGGGGCGGCGTCCATCACCTCGGCCATCCACTCGGCATAGGCCTGCCAGTCGGTGGCCATGTGCAGGGTGCCACCGAGCTTGAGGCGGGTGCGCACCAGCTCGACGAAGGCCGGCTGCACGATGCGGCGCTTGTGGTGCTTCTTCTTCGGCCAGGGGTCGGGGAAGAACAGCTGCAGGGTATCGAGGCTCGCCTCGGGCAGGCACTGCTCGAGCACCACCAGGGCATCCTCGCGGTAGACGCGCAGGTTGGTCAGGCCACGCTTGTCGGCCTCGTCGAGCAGCTTGCCGACCCCCGGCGCATGCACCTCGATGCCGATGAAGTCGGTGTCCGGGTGGCGCTCGGCCTGCTCGACCAGGGAGGCCCCCATGCCGAAGCCGACCTCCAGCACCCGGGGCGCCTGCCGTCCGAACAGGGCATCGAGGTCCTGGCGGCCATCGGCGAGGGAGAGCCCCAGGCGCGGCCAGACCTCCTCGAGCCCCCGGGTCTGGGCCTGGGTCATGCGGCCGGCGCGCAGCACGTAGCTCTTGATGCCGCGGCGGTGCAGCGGGGCGTCCGGCCTCTCGGGGCCGGTCATCTTGTCGTCGTGTCGCGGGTCGGTCATGGCGCGGGAGCTCTTGTCGGGAGAAACGCTTGCCTGGAAGCAACTGGGGGCGCGTATTGTAGCGGCTCAGGACGCCGCCGGGTACGGTAGGCAGTCCAAGCTAACGTGACACCCGAGGCTGATCCGGCGCCTCTCGCGAATCCGCGCAACCATAACGGTCAGTCAAGACAAGGAGGGTCAGAATGCAGGACAGGGGATGGTGGCTGGGCACGGCGCTCTCCGGCGCCCTGATGGTGATCGCCGGCGCCTTCGGCGCCCACGCGCTGGAGAGCCAGCTGGCCCCGCGGCTGGCGGCGGCCTTCGAGACCGGGGTGCGCTACCAGGCCTGGCATACCCTGGCGCTGCTGGCGTTGCTGGCCTGGCGGGCATCGCGACCCCAGGCGGGCCAGCGGCTGGCCATGGGGCTCTGGGCAGCCGGCATGGCGCTCTTCTCGGGCTCGCTCTACGCCATGGCGCTGACGAGCCTTGGTGGCCTGGGCATGGTCACCCCGGTGGGCGGTGTGCTGATGATCGGCGGCTGGCTGGCGCTGGCCGTGGCGGTGCTGCGTGCCCGGCCAACGGGTCAGTCGCCGTCCGGCAGCGCATAGGTCGCGGTGACCAGGGCCACCGGCCGCTCGTCGCCGTCGGAGAAGAGCTGCACCTCCCCCACCGCAAGGCGGCGCCCCAGCTTGAGGATCCGGGCGTTGGCGATGATGTCGCGATCGCCCCGGGGCCGGCGCAGGAAGCGGCAGTGCAGGTCGCTGGTCACGGCCATGGGCTCGGGGCCGATCTGGGCCAGTATCGCCACGTAGAGGCAGACGTCGGCCAGCCCCATCAGGGTGGGGCCGGAGACGCTGGCCCCGGGCCGCAGGTGCTCGTCGTCGATGGCCAGGCTCATGGTCGCGCGCATCTCGTCAACGCCCTCGATGGTCCCCATCCGCTGGGGAAAGATCTCGTCGAGAAAGTCCTCGATGGCGGCGGCGGTCATCACGGTCATCGGCAGGCTCCTTGCGGTGGTGGTGGCGAGGCAGGCCCCACGATAGCCGAGCCCGCCCCTGGCCGACAGTCGCCGAACGTCGAGCGCTTCAACGCCGGCCCCATCATGGAAACGCCCCCGCGGCCGATACCGCGGGGGCGTTCTGTACCGGGGCTCGGCGCTGGCCGGCGCCCCATTCGTCGATGGCGTTACTTGGCCTTGTGCACGGCGCGCCAGTGGTGCAGCAGCGGCTCGGTATAGCCGGCGGGCTGCTCGCGGCCCTTGAAGATCAGGTCGCTGGCGGCCTGGAAGGCAGTCGAGGCGGCGAAGTCGGCGCTCATCGGCGTGTACGCCGGGTCACCGGCGTTCTGCTGATCGACCACCTTGGCCATGCGCTCCAGGGTCTCCTGGACCCGGGGGGCATCGACCACGCCGTGGTGCAGCCAGTTGGCGATGTGCTGGCTGGAGATCCGCAGGGTGGCGCGGTCTTCCATCAGGCCCACGTCATGGATGTCCGGCACCTTGGAGCAGCCCACGCCGTGCTCGACCCAGCGCACCACGTAGCCGAGGATGCCCTGGCAGTTGTTGTCCAGTTCCTGCTGGAGCTCCTCGTCGCTCCACTGCGGTGACTCGGCGACCGGCACGGTGAGCAGGTCATTCAGGAAGTCCACCTCGCCCTGGCCTTCCATCTCGCGCTGCAGGGCCGCCACGTCCACCTGATGGTAGTGCAGGGCATGCAGGGTGGCGGCGGTGGGCGACGGCACCCAGGCGGTGTTGGCCCCGGCCTTGGGATGGCCGACCTTCTGCTCGAGCATGGCGGCCATCAGGTCCGGCATGGCCCACATGCCCTTGCCGATCTGGGCGCGGCCGCGCAGGCCGCAGGCCAGGCCGACCTGGACATTGTTCTTCTCGTAGGCCTGGATCCAGGCGGAGCCCTTCATGTCGCCCTTGCGGATCATCGGGCCCGCCTCCATGGCGGTGTGCATCTCGTCGCCGGTGCGGTCGAGGAAGCCGGTGTTGATGAACACCACCCGCGAGCTGGCCTCCGCGATGCAGGCCTTGAGGTTGACCGAGGTGCGACGCTCCTCGTCCATGATGCCCATCTTCAGGGTATCGCGGGCCATGCCGAGGATGTCCTCGATGCGACCGAACAGCGCATTGGAGAAGGCGACCTCCTTCGGGCCGTGCATCTTCGGCTTGACGATGTACATGGAGCCGGTGCGCGAGTTGCGCGGCTCGTTCTCGCCCTTCTTCAGGTCGTGCAGGGCGACCAGGCCGGTGACGATACCGTCGAGGATGCCCTCGGGCAGCTCGTTGCCGTCGGCATCCAGCACCGCCGGCGTGGTCATCAGGTGGCCCACGTTGCGCACGAACATCAGCGAGCGGCCCGGCAGGGTGATGGTTCCCCCGTCGGTGTTGTGCCAGGTGCGATCGGCATTGAGGCGGCGAGTGATAGTCTTGCCGCCCTTCTCGACCTGCTCCTCCAGGTCGCCCTTCATCAGGCCCAGCCAGCTGGCATAGACTCCGACCTTGTCCTCGGCATCCACCGCGGCCACGGAGTCCTCGCAGTCCATGATGGTGGTCAATGCCGCCTCGACCACCACGTCCTTGACGCCGGCCGGGTCGGTCTTGCCGATCGGGTGGCTCGGATCGATCTGGATCTCCAGGTGCAGGCCGTGGTTGGCCAGCAGTACGGACTCGGGGCTCTCGGCCGGGCCGTTGAAGCCCACCAGCTTGCCCGGGTCCTTGAGGCCGGTCTCGCGACCGCCGTCCAGGGAGACCACCAGGTGACCGTCACGCAGGGCATACTTGACGGCATCGTGGTGGGAGCCGGTGGCCAGCGGGGCAGCGCGGTCGAGCACGCCGCGGGCATAGCCGATGACCTTCTCGCCGCGCTTGGGGTTGAAGCTCGCGCCCTTCTCGGCCCCGCCCTCCTCGGAGATGGCGTCGGTGCCGTAGAGGGCGTCATAGAGGCTGCCCCAGCGGGCATTGCCGGCGTTCAAGGCATAGCGCGGGTTGTTGACCGGCACCACCAGCTGCGGGCCGGCCTGGACGGCGATCTCGCGGTCCACGTTGGCGGTGGTCACGCTGACGCTGGCCGGTGCCTCCACCAGGTAGCCGATCTCCTCGAGGAAGGCACGGTAGGCGGCCATGTCGCGGATCGGCCCAGGATGCTCGCGATGCCAGGCATCGAGCTTCTCCTGCAGGCGGTCGCGTTCGGAGAGCAGTTCGCGGTTCTGCGGGGTCAGATCATGAAAGAGGGCGTCGACGCCGGCCCAGAAGGCCTCGGGGTCGACACCGGTGCCCGGCAGGGCCTGTTCGTTGATGAAACGGTCCAGCTCGGCGGCCACCTGAAGGCGATGGCGAGTGATGCGTTGGGTCATGGGTCGTGCTCCTCATGCTTGGCTGCTCGGTGCCCCCTGGCACCGACCGGCCGGACAGGGAATGGTGACTGCGTAGCATCAATTTTGTGGAAAATGCTTCCATATGTAAACCCGTACCTGCCGCCTGCCGCCCCGAGCTAGACCAAATGATGAGGCCGACACCGGTCACCGAGGCATTGCTGGCCGGGCCGTCGGCTTGGCGCTAGCATGAACGGGCATTGCGGAGAAACCGATGAGCGACTTCACCCCCCTGCAGGCCCTGGGCCCCCTCGCCCCTGCGGACCTGTCCGGACAGGACCTCGAGCACTACCTGGGTCACTACGGCCTGGCGCCCCTGCTTGCCGAGCATGTGGGGCTCTATGTGGGGTACCTGGAGGCCGGTGGCTTCCGCCTCTGGACCCAGGTCTGGAGTCCCGACTCGCCCATCGGCACGGCCTTCGTGGTACACGGCTACTTTGACCATCTCGGCCTCTACCGTCACCTGCTGGAGTGCCTGCTCGCGCGGGGCTGGCGGGTCGTGCTCTGGGACCTGCCCGGCCATGGTCTCTCCAGCGGCCGCCGTGCCTCCATCGACGACTTCAAGGACTATGGCAGCTGCCTGCACCACTTGCAGCAACATCTCGAGGAAGAAGGGCTGGCCCCCCGCCCCTGGCTGGGCGTCGGCCAGAGCACCGGGGCGGCGATTCTCGCCACCGACGCCCTGACCCGCGGCGACGATGGTGCCTGGTCGGGCCTGGCGCTGCTGGCGCCGCTGGTGCGTCCCTGGGGCTGGAACCAGTCGAGCTGGCTGCACCGCCTGGTGGGCCCCTTCGTGGAGTCGATCCCGCGCAAGTTCCGCGCCAACTCCACGGATGCCGACTTCGCCGACTTCCTGCGCGAGGGCGACCCCCTCCAGGCGGACCGCCTGGCGATGGACTGGGTGGGGGCCATGCGCCGCTGGATGCCGCAGCTGCTGGCGCTGCCACCGAGCCCGGTTGCCACCCTGATCCTGCAGGGTGAGCAGGACCTGACGGTAGACTGGGAGTGGAACCTCGAAGTGCTGGCGCGCAAGTTCCCTAACGCCGAGATCCATCGCCACCCCGAGGCCCGTCACCATCTGGTCAACGAGGCGGAGCCGATCCGTCGCGAGTTGTTCACGGTGCTCGACCGCTTCATTGCCCGACTGGAACCGGCCGACACCTCGCCCCGGGAGACGACCTCGCCATGAAACCCCACTTGCCCCTGCTGCTGGTGACCCTGCTTGCCGGCTGTGCCGCTGCCCCGGAGCAGCCCGCCACCCTGCGCCAGGCCCTGTTCGGGCTTGGCGAGCGCGCCGCCGAACGGGTCACGGCGACGCCGCCCATGCCCAGACCGGCGGCCGACCAGGTCCTGCTGCTGGCCAGGCCGGAGGTCGACCCCGACCTGGGGCTCGGCGAAGAACGCGTGCTCGAGAGCCTGACCCGTGCCCTGCTGGCGGTTTCAGACGGCCCCCAGGTGCTGGAGTGGCGGGACGCCATGGCCGAGGGGGGCGGCGACAACCAGTGGCGCCTGGAAAGCCGACTCGAGGCCGACGGCCCCCGGCTGCAGCTCTCCGACCGCGAGCTGCTGCCCTATCGACTGAGCCTGGAGCTGCGACGCGCGGGGAGCGACGCGCCAGAGTGGGGCAGCGAGATCAGCGGGGCCCTGGACGCCACCGCCCTCTGAGCGGATTCCCTCACCCCTTGAGCAGGCGATCGAGCTGGCGGTAGCCGATCGCCTCGATCAGCTGGTCACGCCCGGGACGCGCCTCGCCGGCCAGGTCGGCCAGGGTCAGGGCCACCCGCAGGACCCGGTGGTAGGCCCGGGCCGACAGCTTGAGACGCTCCAGCACGCCGGCCAGCCAGGCGCGATCCGTCGCCTGCAGGGCGCAGGCCTCCTCCAGGGCCTGACCGGCCAATTGCGCGTTCAGCGCGCCGCGGGCCGCCTGACGCGCCCGGGCCGACAGCACCCGCTCGCGCACCACCGCCGAGGACTCACCCGGTTCACGGGAGGTGAGCTGCTCCGGGGCCAGCGCCGGCACCTCCACCTGCAGGTCGATGCGATCGAGCAGCGGTCCCGAGAGGCGCGCCTGGTAGCGCTGGATCTGGGCCGCCGTGCAATGGCAGGCCTGGCGCGGGTCGCCCAGGTGGCCGCAGGGGCAGGGGTTCATGGCCGCCACCAGCTGGAAGCCGGCAGGGTAGCGCCGCTCGTGGCTGGCCCGGGCGATATGGATCTGCCCCGACTCCATGGGTTCGCGCATCACCTCCAGCACATGCCGCGGGAACTCGGGCAGCTCATCGAGGAACAGCACCCCGCGGTGGGCCAGGGAGATCTCGCCGGGCCGCGGCCGGGAGCCGCCACCCACCAGGGCCACGGCGCTGGCGGTATGGTGCGGGGCACGGAAGGGGCGCACGCCCCACTGCTCGGCATGCGAAAGCCCGCTGACCGAGCGGATCGCCGCCACCTCGAGGGCCTCCTCCTCGGAGAGCGGCGGCAGGATCCCCGGCAGGCGGCTGGCCAGCATGGTCTTGCCGGTCCCGGGAGGACCGGCAAACAGCAGGTTGTGCCCGCCGGCCGCGGCCACCTCCAGGGCGCGCCGGGCCTGGTGCTGGCCCCGTACCTCCGCCAGGTCGGGGCCCGCCTCGGGTGTCGGGACGACGCTCGATGGCCGATGGGGCGCGATGGGCGCCTGACCCAGCAGGTGGGCCACCACCTCCAGCAGGTGATCCGCGGGCAGCACCTCGAGATCGCCGGCCAGGGCCGCCTCGTCGGCATTGGCCTGCGGCACGATCAGCCGCCGGCCGGCGCGGCGTGTCGCCATGGCCAGCGGCAGGACGCCGGTCACCGGGCGCAGCCGACCATCCAGGGCCAGCTCGCCGGCGCATTCGACGCCCGCCAGCGCCTCGGGCGGTACCTGGCCGGAGGCCACCAGCAGGCCCAGGGCGATGGGCAGGTCGAAGCGCCCCCCCTCCTTGGGCAGGTCGGCGGGCGCCAGGTTGAGGGTGATGCGCCGCAGCGGGAAGTCGAAGCCGGCATTCACCAGGGCACTGCGCACCCGCTCGCGGCTCTCCTTGACGGCGGCTTCCGGCAGGCCCACCAGGGTCATGCCGGGCAGTCCATTGGCCAGGTGCACCTCGACCAGCACCTCGGGCGCCTCGAGCCCGAGGCCGGCCCGGGTGTGGATGATTGCCAGCGTCATCGGCGATCCCTCGCAGCCCGTCTGACCTCAGGCTAGCCCAGGCCGCCGGGATCCGCCCGGCGCCGGCCGGGGATCAGCGGTCGGTCTCGCCAGCGCCGGCATCCTCCTCGGGGCTCGGCGCCTCCGGCAGCGCGCCCGGGGGCTCACTCGGCGCCGCCTCCCGCGACGCATTGCTGTCCAGCGCCGCCTCGAGGGCCGCCACCTGCGTCTCCAGCGCCTCGACACGCGCCCGGGTACGCTGCAACACGTCCATCAGGATGTCGAAATCCTCCCGCGAGACCAGCTCGAGGCGGTCGAAGGCGCCCTTCACCACTTGCTGGATACCCTTCTGCACCTCCTCCGGGGCCTGGGAGGCGCCCTGCAGGCGATCGCCGATCTGCTGGGCCAGGCGGCTGATGCGATCATGGCTCACCATGGTGTCTCTCCTGAATCGTGATGGGATGCCTGCCCACAGGATACGCAAGGCCCCCGCCCGGCGCATTCCCCACCGCCGCCCTCTTGTGGGGCATGCGCACCACGACCGCGCACCACAACAGGGCAGTCGCGACCACGCGGCGGTTGCCCGTGTCGGAAACTCCCCCCGCCTCTCACCTCATGACGCTGATATCAAAGCCATATTCCGGAACATGGCACGGTTTGCGCTTGGGCAGGGCAGCCACCCATCGCGCGGCATCACGCCGCCGACATCCAGCAGGGGAGATCCGGGATGAAGCTGATCACTGCCATCATCAAGCCGTTCAAGCTCGACGACGTGCGCGAGGCACTCGCCGACAACGGCGTTCAGGGCATCACCGTCACCGAGGTCAAGGGCTTCGGTCGCCAGAAGGGCCACACCGAGCTCTACCGCGGTGCAGAGTACGTCGTCGACTTCCTGCCCAAGGTGAAGGTCGAGGTCGCGGTGGACGACTCACGGCTGGAGACGGTGCTCGATGCCATCTGCAGCGCGGCCAACAGCGGCAAGATCGGCGACGGCAAGGTCTTCGTCACGCCGCTGGAGGACGTCATCCGCATCCGCACCGGTGAGCGCGGCGCCGATGCCGTCTGACCGACGCCCCCTTCCCATTCCTGACGTGGAGAGACCCTCATGGTCGAATTACCGGAGCTGAGCTACGCGCTCGATACCTTCTACTTCCTGATCTGCGGCGTCCTGGTGATGTGGATGGCCGCCGGCTTCTCGATGCTCGAGGCGGGCCTGGTACGCTCCAAGAACACCGCCGAGATCCTGACCAAGAACATCGCGCTGTTTGCCATCGCCTGCACCATGTACCTGCTGGTGGGCTACTACCTGATGTACTCCAGCGGCGCAGGCGGCTTCCTGCCCAGCCTCGGCGTGCTGATCGGTAGCGAGAACGGCGTCGACGCGGTGCTGGCCGGCGGTGACGATGCCCCCTACTACTCGATGCGGTCGGACTTCTTCTTCCAGGTCGTGTTCGTGGCCACCGCCATGTCCATCGTCTCCGGTGCCGTGGCCGAGCGCATGAAGCTGTGGTCCTTCCTGGCCTTCGCCGTGGTCATGACCGGCTTCATCTATCCGGTGTCGGGCTACTGGACCTGGGGCGGCGGCTGGCTGGCCGAGGTCGGCTACTCCGACTATGCCGGCTCCGGCATCGTGCACCTGGCCGGCGCCGCCGCGGCCCTGGCCGGCGTGCTGGTGCTCGGTCCGCGCAAGGGCAAGTACGGCAAGGACGGCAGCATCTACGCCATCCCCGGCGCCAACCTGCCGCTGGCCACCCTGGGCACCTTCATCCTGTGGATGGGCTGGTTCGGTTTCAACGGCGGCTCCGAGCTGAAGATGTCCGACGTCGGTTCCGCCAACAACGTGGCCCAGGTGTTCGTCAACACCAACGCGGCCGCTGCCGGGGGCGTGATCGCCGCCCTGGTCCTGGCCAAGCTGTGGTTCCGCAAGGCCGACCTGACCATGGCCCTGAACGGTGCCATCGCCGGCCTGGTGGCCATCACCGCCGACCCGCTATCGCCCAGCGCCCTGGGTGCCGTGCTGATCGGTGCCGTGGGTGGCCTGCTGGTCGTCACCTCCATCGTCGTCCTCGACAAGCTCAAGCTCGACGACCCGGTGGGTGCCATCTCCGCCCACGGCGTGGTGGGCATCTGGGGCGTGCTGGCGGTCCCCTTCACCAACGCCGAGGCCGGTTTCGGCCCCCAGATCATCGGCATCCTCGGGATCTTCGTCTGGGTGTTCGTGGCCAGCCTGGTCGTCTGGCTGATCCTCAAGGCCGTGATGGGCATCCGGGTCACCGAGGAGGAAGAGTACGAAGGCGTCGACCTGGCCGAGTGCGGCCTGGAGGCCTACCCCGAGTTCAGCGCTTCCAAGAAGTGAGGCAGGCCCCAGAGTGAGCTGGCGTGCTCCTCCTGGCCCCCTTCGGGGGGCCTTTTTTATTCCTCCCGCACCGGGTGTATGCTCTGGCACAATGAACGTAGCAGGGGTGGCGGCCAGCGCCACCGACCAACGGACACGACGAGGATCAAGACCATGAAACTGGTGACCGCCATCATCAAGCCGTTCAAGCTCGACGACGTACGGGAGTCGCTCTCCGAGATCGGCGTCCAGGGCATCACCGTTACCGAGGTCAAGGGCTTCGGTCGCCAGAAGGGCCACACCGAGCTCTATCGCGGCGCCGAGTACGTGGTCGACTTCCTGCCCAAGGTGAAGCTTGAGGTGGCCGTGGATGACGAGATGGCCGAGAAGGTGATCGACGCCATCACCCAGGTCGCGAATACCGGCAAGATCGGCGACGGCAAGATCTTCGTCACCGCCCTGGAGCAGGTGCTGCGCATCCGCACCGGCGAGACCGGCAAGGACGCCGTCTAACCGACATCGTCCAGGTCGCACCGACACATTCAGCAAGATCGGCGACGGCAAGATCTTCGTCACCGTGGAGCAGGTGCTGCGCATCCGCACCGGCGAGACCGGCAAGGACGCCGTCTAACCGACATCCTCCAGGTCGCACCGACACATTCAGCTAGATCGGCGACGGCAAGATCTTCGTCACTGCCCTGGAGCAGGTGATCCGCATCCGCACCGGCGAGACCGGCAAGGACGCCGTCTAACCGACATCTTCCAGGTCGCACCGACACATTCAGCAAGATCGGCGACGGCAGGATCTTCGTCACCGCCCTGGAGCAGGTCATCCGCATCCGTACCGGCGAAACGGGAAAAGACGCCGTCTAAGCGCCAAGCGGCCAGGCAGAGTCTTGGTCAAAGTGACAAGTAACCAGTAACAAGAAACCCCACCAGAGGTTAGCCCGGTGGGGTTTGGCGTTTCTGCCTCGCTAACTATCGCGCATCACCGAACAGCTTGGCGGCTCGGCGCTTGTAGCTCGGCGCTGCTTACTTCTCGACGAAGGCCCGCTCGATGACATAGTCCCCCGGCTCGCCCATGCGCGGCGAGATGGTGAAGCCGAGCTCGTCGAGCAGCGTGCTGGTGTCGTCGAGCATCGCCGGGCTGCCGCAGATCATGGCGCGATCCTGCTTGGGGTCGATGGCCGGCAGGCCGGTGTCCTCGGCCAGCTTGCCGCTGCGGATATGGTCGGTCAGCCGCCCCATGGTGTGAAAGGCCTCGCGGGTCACGGTGGGGTAGTAGACCAGCTTCTCGCTGATCTCCTCGCCGAGGTACTCGTGGGCGGGCAGGTCCTTCTGGATGAAGTCGGCATAGGCCAGCTCGCTGACGTTGCGCACGCCGTGCACCAGCACCACCTTCTCGAAGCGCTCGTAGACCTCCGGGTCCTGGATGAGGCTCATGAACGGGGCCAGGCCGGTGCCGGTGGAGAGCAGGTAGAGGTTGCGCCCCGGCAGCAGGTCGTCGGTGACCAGGGTGCCGGTGGGCTTGCGGCTGACCATGATCTGGTCCCCCACCTGGAGGTGCTGGAGGCGCGAGGTTAGGGGGCCATCGGGCACCTTGATGCTGAAGAACTCCAGGTGGTCCTCGTAGTTGGGGCTGGCGATGGAGTAGGCCCGCATCAGCGGCTTGCCGTTCACCTCGAGGCCGATCATCACGAACTGGCCGTTCTTGAAGCGCAGGCTGCGCTCGCGGGTGGTCCGGAAACTGAACAGGGTATCGTTCCAGTGGTGCACACTCAGAACGTCCTCAAGCGCAAACTTGCTCATGCCGACTCCTTGATATTCCAGAATAGAATAGATCGGACAGCCAATCTTTGAGTGCAATTCTAAGAGCCGGGGCAATATCTGTTAAATGGATTGTATGGATAACACTTATCTATACTATGGATATCAAATCCCCCGAGGAGCGTCATGCGTTACACCCTGCGCCAGCTGGAAGTCTTCGTCGCCGTGGCCCAGCACGAGAGCGTCTCCCGGGCGGCCCGCGCCCTGGCGCTCTCCCAGTCGGCGACCAGTACCGCCCTCGCCGAGCTGGAGCGGCAGTTCGATTGCCGCCTGCTCGACCGCATCGGCAAGCGCCTCAAGCTCAATGCCCTGGGGTTCCAGCTGCTGCCCAAGGCGGTGGCCCTGCTCGACCGGGCCGAGGAGGTGGAGGAGCTGCTGCGTGGCCAGCAGGGCATCGGCACCCTGGACGTGGGCGCCACCCTGACCATCGGCAACTACCTGGCGACCCTGCTGATCAGCGACTTCATGCAGCGCCATCCGGGCAGCCGGGTGCGCCTCTCGGTGCGCAATACCCGGACCATCATCGACAGCGTTCGCCAGCACGGGCTCGACCTGGGGCTGATCGAGGGGCAGTGCGAGGAGGAGGACGTGATCACCCAGCCCTGGGTGGAGGACGAGTTGGCGGTGTTCTGCTCGCCCCGCCATCCGCTCGCTACGGCCGGCCCGGTGGAGCTGGACCGGCTGCTGCGCGAGGCCTGGATCATGCGCGAGCAGGGCTCCGGCACCCGGCTGACCCTGGAGCAGGCGGCCCGGCACCGCCGCGGTCGCTTCAACATCCTGCTGGAGCTGGAGCATACCGAGGGCATCAAGCGGGCGGTGGAATCTGGGCTCGGCATCGGCTGCGTCTCGAAACTGGCCCTGCGCGACGCCTTCCGCCGCGGCAGCCTGGTACCCATCGCCACCCCGGAGCTGGACCTGAGCCGCCAGTTCACCTTCATCTGGCACCGCCACAAGTACCTGGCCACCGGCATGCGCGAGTTCCTCAAGCTGTGCCGGCAGATGACCGAGGGCATCCGTCGCAGCGACCAGATCGACCTGCCTCAGGTGCCCTGACGCAGCGCGGCCCGGCGACAGGGCCGGGCCGCAAGGAAGGCGACAGCGGGAGGCTAGCGGAGGTCGCTGACCGCCTCCCGGATATCGGCGAGGGAGGCCTTGGTGAGATCCTTGGCCAGGGTGTGAATCACCAGCTTGGCGGTGGGGCCATCGACCTTGTCCCGCAGCTGGCCGAGGAAGCGAGGCGGCGCGACCAGGATCAGCTTCTCCATGGTGTTGTCGACGCGCGCGCGATAGAGCCGGTCGGCGACCTCGCGGGCGAAGATCTCCTCGTGGTGCTGGGTTGCGACGTTCTCCCCGCCGGCGCTGCGCGCGGTCGTCGAGGTCGACTCGTGGACGTCGCCACCGCGGTCCGTCACCAGGTCTCCCTCGTGCATGCGCCCCTCGGCATGGACAAGACTGTCCTTCTCGCTGACCTTGAGCCCATCGCGGGTGAACAGTCGCGCCCGCGCCGCATCAGCCACCACGATATAGGTTGTCATAGCCGCTCCTTGATGCTGGTGAGTTGACGGAAGTCCTCCCGACGGGACACCCACTTCCGCCTCTCGTTCCACATTGGCAAGCCCGCTCCCGTTGGTCAACCTGGCGACAAGCGATGACTGCAGGGCGGCGGAATCTGGGGTAGCATCCTGCCCTGGCCGGCACGGAAGTCGGCACGACTCATCACCACGATGTGCATCCCCGGGAGGACCCCGATGCGACAGTTCCTGTTTCCCCGCCGGCCGCTGGCCCGCACCACCCTGCTGACCTGCCACCTGCTGCTGCAGTTCGGTCTGCTGGCCGGCGCGGCCCTGTGGCTGGCCCCTCGCACGCCCTGGCTCGCTCCCGTCGACTGGGCCTCCGCCTGGCCCACCCTGGCCCTGGCCGGCGGGGCCTGGCTGCTCGCCGCCGTGGCCCTGCGCCTGCTCGCCGAGCTCTGGCTGCTGCCCCACCACCTGGGCGCCCAGCGCCCCGGTTTCGCCCCCGGCGCCGTGGTCACCCGTTCCTGGGAGCGACGCCCGGCGGTGCATGACCGCGAGGCCGCCTGGACCAGCGCGGCGAGCAGCGTCGCGCCCGAGGAGGAAAGCGTGCTGGGCAGCGCCCGGGTGATGCGCCCCGCCGAACGCCACCGCCCCCAGCGCACCGCCAGCGAGCCGACCCTGGACCTCGCGACCGACGGCCAGGCGGAGCCCGACACCAGCCGTGAGCCGCGCCTCTAGGGGCGCGGCACGCGCCGAGGCGGACGGCGCAGGCAGACCCGGCGGAAGGCATGGAGCAGGACTGCCGCCGAGGCGGCACCCAGGCCGTTGGCCAGGATGTCGGCCCAGTCACCGCCGCTGCGGCCGGGCACCGGGAGCTGGGCAAACTCGATGACGATGCCCAGCAGCAGCACGGCCAGGAAGGCCAGCGGCAGGCGCACACCGGCGAGCCCGACCAGGCCCGCCAGGCCGGCATAGCCGATGAAGTGGCTGGCCTTGTCCCAGGGCAGGGTGTCGGGCAACTCGCTGCCGGGCGTCAGGCTGCCCCAGGCGATCACCAGGGCCGCCAGGCAGGCCAGCACCGCCCAGCGACGGCGCCACCCTCTGTCCTCCCCGGCGGCCAGCCGGTCCAGCCAGTCAGCCATGAGGGATGTTGCGATGGTAGGCCGGGCTCAGGTCATGGAGGGCCTCCATGAAGGCCGTCACATGGTCCGGGTCGGTGAACTGGTTGATGCCGTGCCCCAGATTGAAGACATGGCCGGGCCCGTGGCCGAAGCTGTCCAGGGTGCGCGCCACCTCGGCACGGATCGCCGAGGGGCGGGCAAACAGCACGTGGGGGTCGAGGTTGCCCTGCAGGGCGACGCGATGGCCGACCCGGGCCCGGGCATCGGAGAGTTCGGTGGTCCAGTCCAGGCCGACGGCATCGGAGCCGGCCGCCGCGATGTCCTCGAGCCACTGGCCGCCGTTCTTGGTGAAGAGGATCACCGGCACTCGGCGTCCCTCGTGCTCTCGGATCAGGCCGGCGACGATCTGCTCCATGTAGCGCAGCGAGAACTCCAGGTAGGCCGGCGTGGAGAGCGCACCGCCCCAGGTATCGAAGACCTGGACCGCCTGGGCGCCGGCGCGGATCTGGGCGTTGAGGTAGTCGGTGACGGCATGGGCCAGGGTATCGAGCAGCCGATGCATGGTGTCCGGCGCATCGTAGAGCATCGTCTTGACGTGGCGGAAGTCCTTGCTGGAGGCGCCCTCCACCATGTAGGTGGCCAGCGTCCAGGGGCTGCCGGAGAAGCCGATCAGCGGCACCCGGCCGTTCAGCTCGCGGCGGATGGTCGAGACGGCCCGCATCACGTAGTCAAGGTCACGCTCGGCGTCCGGCGCCTGCAGGGCATCCACCTCGGCCGAGGTGCGCACCGGCTTGCGGAATTTCGGGCCCTCGCCGGTCTCGAAGTAGAGCCCCAACCCCATGGCATCGGGGATGGTCAGGATGTCCGAGAAGAGAATGGCCGCATCCAGCGGATAGCGCTCCAGCGGCTGCAGGGTGACCTCGCAGGCCAGCTCCTGGTTGCGGCACAGGTCCATGAAGCTGCCGGCATGGCCGCGCACCTCGCGATACTCCGGCAGGTAGCGGCCGGCCTGACGCATCATCCACACCGGGGTGCGGTCGACGGGTTGACGCGCCAGGGCGCGCAGAAAGCGGTCGTTCTTGAGTTCCATGCGGGCGCTCGTCCACGGAAAATGTGGGCGCCATTGTACCCCATCGAACGGCCCGGGGATGAGCCCCGTGACACAACGGTGAGCCGGCCAGGCCTTCCTGATAGAATGGCCCTCCACCCGTCGGCAACGCCGTGGTCTTCCACCGAGGTACATCGTGACGATTCGATTCATCGCCGCCTCCCGGCTCCCCACCCCCTGGGCCACCTTCACCATGCATGGCTTCGAGGACGATGCCACCGGCAAGGATCACATCGCCCTGACCCTGGGCGACGTGGCCGATGGCGAACCGGTGCTGGGACGGGTCCACTCCGAGTGCCTGACCGGCGATGCCCTCTTCTCCATGCGCTGCGACTGCGGCTTCCAGTTGCAGGAAGCGCTCAAGCGCATCGCCGAGGAAGGGCGGGGCGTGCTGCTCTACCTGCGCCAGGAAGGCCGCGGCATCGGCCTGCTCAACAAGATCCGTGCCTATCACCTCCAGGATGCCGGCGCCGACACCGTGGAAGCCAACGAGCAGCTGGGCTTCGCCGCCGACCTGCGCCGCTACGATCTCTGCGTGCCGATGCTCGACCATCTGGGGGTCAAGGCGCTGCGCCTGATGACCAACAACCCCCGCAAGGTCGACGCCCTGACCCAGGCCGGCGTGGTGGTCGTGGAACGCGTTCCGCTGACCACCGGTCTAAACCCGCATAACGAGCAGTACCTCACCACCAAGGCCGGCAAGCTGGGCCACATGATGGCGCTGGGCGACTTCACCCAGGCCAGCGACGTGGATATCGAGCGCAAGCCCTGAGCCACCGGGTCCCGGCATCGGGCTGGCTCCTCGACAGGAGGCTCCCCGATGACGCACCCCACCCGCGACGACGAGACACCCTTCAGTAGCCTCGAGGAACTGGTGCACAGCATCAGCCATGGCATCGGCGCGGCGCTCAGCCTCGTGGGGGTCGTGGTGCTGCTCGTGCTGGCCAGTATGGCCACCCGGATCGATCCCTGGAAACTCGTCGGCATCGGCTTCTACGGATTCAGCCTTGTGCTGCTCTACACCGCCTCCACCCTCTACCACGGCGTCCGCCACCCGCGGCTGAAGGGCCTGTTCCAGTCGCTCGACCACTGCGCGATCTACCTGCTGATCGCCGGCACCTACACGCCTTTCCTGCTGGTCAACCTGCGCGGTCCGACCGGCTGGACGCTGTTCGCCACCGTCTGGTTCCTGGCCCTGGCCGGCATCGCCTGCAAGCTGGCCTGGCCGCACCGCTTCGCCGGGCTGCGGGTCGCCATCTACCTGGTGATGGGCTGGCTGGTCGTCTTCGCCGGCGACGAACTGGCGGCCCGCCTGTCCGATACCGGCCTCGCCCTGCTGGTCGCCGGCGGCGTCACCTACACCCTGGGCGTGGCCTTCTATGCCATCAGCGCCATCCCCTTCAATCACGCGATCTGGCACCTGTTCGTCATGGGCGGCAGCACCTGCCACTACTTCGCGGTCTACACCGCGGTGCTGCCCTTCGCGGCCTGAGCGTGCCTCACGCCGGTTCGGCCGCGGCACGCTCCCGGGCCACCGCCCTGGCCAGGGCCGGGCGGGAAGCGCAGCGCTGCCGGTAGGCCTCCAGCGCCGCCGGCAGGCGGGTCTTGAACTGCACCGCCCAGCTCAGGGTGTGCCCCAGCAGCAGGTCCGCCAGACTGAAGTGGTCGCCCACCAGCCAGCCCTCGCCCTCGAAGCGCCGCGCCAGGGCCTCGAGGGCCTGCTGGAACTCCCAGGCCGCGGTGGGCAACACCGCCGGCACACGCCGCCCCCGGGGCAGGGCGAACTTGTGCTTGGCCTGGGTCCAGAGCGCCTGCTCCAGCTCGCCCGTGGTGAAGAACAGCCACTGGTCGACCCGGGCGCGATCCTCGAGGGAGGCCGGCAGCAGGCCCCCCGGCTCGCCGTAGCGTTCCGCCAGGTAGCGGCAGATCGCCGCCGACTCGAACAGCGTCAGGTCGCCATCCACCAGCACCGGCACCTTGCCATCGGGATGGCGGTCGAGATGGGCGCCTTGCCGGCCCTCGCCGGCGGCCAGGTCCACGTGCTGGCAGGCGTAGTCGAGCCCCAGCTCCTCCAGGGTCCAGGCGACCCGCAGCGAACGGGAGGAGGGAAAGCTGTACAGGGTAATCATCGGGCGGCTCCGTGGGCAGTCCATCGATCCCGATACGCTAGCGCAGCACGCCGCCGGTGGCGAGGCAGATGCCAGCACCGGGCATGGGATGCGGGCGGCTCGGGAGGGGGGAGGGAAACGGCCGCCTGGCCAGCGTCAGGCGGCGCGGGCCTTGCGGATGCGCTCGTAGGCGCTGCCGATCTCGCTGGTGCGCTCCTTGGCGACCTCGCGCATGCTCTCGGGCAGTCCCTTGGCGGCGAGCTTGTCGGGATGGTTCTCGCTCATCAGGCGGCGGTAGGCCTTCTTGATCTCGGCGTCGCTGGCATCCTGGTCGACGCCCAGCACACGGTAGGCATCCTCCAGCGACGGGCCCTGTTCGCCCGCTCCCCGGGGGCCACCGCGCAGCATGGCCTCGATCTGGGCAATCTCGGCCTCGGAACAGCCCAGGCCCCGCACGACCCGCATCAGCATCTCGTGCTCGGCGGGGTGCAGCTCACCATCGGCGGCGACCGCGGCCAGCTGCACCTGCAGGAAGACCTGGCGCAGCGCGGGCTGGTGTGCCGCAATGCGGCGAATCCTGGCCAGCTCGGCGTCCAGGTCGAAGTCGGGGCTCTTGCCGCGGGTAAAGTCGGCGCGGGCCTGCGCGCGCTGGGCCTCGCTGAGCCGCAGCCGATCCCATAGCTTTCGTGAGGCTTCCAGCTCGTCCTCGGAGACCTGACCATCGGCCTTGCACAGGCACCCCATGACGGCGAAGGTCGATTCCAGGAATTGTGACTGGACGCCGACCAGCTTTTTCATCAGCCGATTTCGCAGGCCCTTGCCCAGCCCGTAGCCCAGGGCGCCACCTACCAGCAGGCCGATGGGGCCGCCGATGGCGAGCCCCAGCAGGGCACCGATCAG
Organism: Halomonas rhizosphaerae; assembly: GCF_030012485.1. NCBI lineage: Bacteria > Pseudomonadati > Pseudomonadota > Gammaproteobacteria > Oceanospirillales > Halomonadaceae > Halomonas > Halomonas rhizosphaerae. The sequence continues at coordinate 199,922 of NZ_JASCQQ010000003.1, read as the reverse complement.
TATCAGGAACAGCATCGCAACCTCGTGAGAAAGACGTGACGTGTCAGGGCAGCCGGGCGCGGATCGAGGCCTCGATGCCGTCCGCGTCCAGGCCGCACTCGGCGAGCAGTTCGGCGGGCTTGCCGTGCTCGACGAAGGCATCGGGCAGCCCGAGGTTGAGCACTTCCACCTGGACTCCCTCGGCCATCAGTAGCTCGTTGACCGCACTGCCGGCACCTCCGGCGACCACGTTTTCCTCCAGGGTCACCAGCAGGTCGTGCTCGTCGGCCGCGGCCAGCACGGCGTCACGGTCCAGCGGCTTGATCGAGCGCATGTTGAGGTGGCTGGCGTCGAGGCGCTCGGCCACCTCCGCCGCCGGGCCGTTGAGGCTGCCGAAGGCCAGCAGGGCCACCCGCGTTGCGCTGCCGCTGCCACGACGCCGCCACTCGGCGCGGCCGATCGCGATCGGCTCGAGGTGGTCGGGTGTCGCGACGCCCGGGCCGGTGCCGCGCGGGTAGCGCACCGCGGCGGGGCCGGGATGGTGGTAGGCGGCACTGAGCATCGCCCGGCACTCGGCCTCATCGGCGGGAGCCAGCACCACCAGCCCCGGCACGCAGCGCAGGTAGGAGAGATCCAGGCTGCCGTGGTGGGTAGGGCCGTCCTCGCCCACCAGGCCGGCGCGGTCGATGGCGAAGGTGACATCCAGCGCCTGCACCGCCACGTCGTGGATCAGCTGGTCATAGCCGCGCTGCAGGAAGGTGGAGTAGATCGCCAGCACCGGTTTCATGGCCTCGCAGGCCAGGCCGGCGGCCAGGGTCACCGCATGCTGCTCGGCGATGGCCACGTCGAAGTAGCGCTCCGGGTACTCCTTCGAGAAGCGCACCAGGTCGGAGCCCTCGCGCATGGCCGGGGTGATGCCGACCAGGCGCTCGTCCACCGCCGCCATGTCGCACAGCCAGTTGCCGAAGACACGGCAGTACTTCTGCTTGCTGCTGGCCGGCGGGCTGGCCGGCTTGAGCGGCGGTGGCGTCTCGCCGTTCTTCTCCAGCTTGGTGATGGCGTGATAGCCGATGGGGTCGGCCTCGGCGGGCAGGAAGCCCTTGCCCTTGCAGGTCTTCACATGGAGGAACTGGGGCCCCTCCAGATCGCGCATGTTGCGCAGGGTCTGTACCAGCAGCGGCAGGTCGTGACCGTCGATGGGCCCGATGTAGTTGAAGCCCAGTTCCTCGAAGAGCGTGGCCGGGCTGATCATGCCCTTCATGTGCTCCTCGGTGCGCCGCGCCAGCTCCAGGGCCCCGGGCAGGTGGGAGAGCACCCGCTTGCCGCCCTCGCGCATGCTGGTGTAGGGCTTGCTGGTGAGGATGCGTGCCAGGTAGCTGGCCATGCCGCCGACGTTCTCGGAGATCGACATCTCGTTGTCGTTGAGCACCACCAGCAGGTTGGCATCCACGTGGCCGGCATGGGCCAGGGCCTCGAAGGCCATCCCGGCGGTCAGGGCACCGTCGCCGATCACCGCACAGACCCGGCGCTGCTCGCCGCGGGTGCGGGCGGCCAGGGCCATGCCCAGGGCGGCCGAGATCGAGGTGCTCGAATGGCCCACGCCGAAGGTGTCGTACTCCGACTCGGCCCGCCGCGGGAAGGCGGCGAGACCGCCATGCTGGCGGATGCCGGTCATCGCCTCACGACGCCCGGTAAGGATCTTGTGGGGATAGGCCTGATGGCCCACGTCCCATACCAGGCGATCGAAGGGGGTCTCCAGCGCCTGATGCAGGGCCACGGTGAGCTCCACCACGCCCAGGCCGGCACCGAAATGGCCGCCGGAGACGCCCACGCTGTAGAGCAGGTAGGCACGCAGCTCGTCGGCCACCTGGGCCAGCTGGCCGGCATTCATCGCGCGCAGCGCGGCCGGAGCGTCCAGGGTATCGAGCAGCGGCGTGGCCGGACGCTCGACGGGAATGTCATCGAACAGCTTCATGTGGGCCCTGTAGTGTCAATGGTCACGCTCGATCATGTAGCGGGCCAGGTCGGCCAGGGGAGTGGCGGCCTCGCCCAGCGGCGCCAGGGCCGCCACGGCCGTCTCGACCAGCTCGTCGGCCCGTCGGCGGGCGCCCTGGAGCCCCAGCAGGCTCGGGTAGGTGGGCTTGGCCCGGGCGGCGTCGGCCCCGGAGGTCTTGCCCAGGGTGGCGGTGTCGCCGGTCACGTCGAGGACGTCGTCGTGGATCTGGAAGGCCAGGCCGATGGCATCGGCATAGGCGTCCAGGGCGACCAGCCGAGGGTCGGCCTCGTCGACGGCGACCAGGCCGCCGAGGCGCACCGCGGCGCGGATCAGCGCGCCGGTCTTGAGGCCATGCATGGCCGCCAGGGCTGCCGCGTCGGGATGCCCGCCGACGGCGGCGAGGTCAAGCGCCTGGCCGGCCACCATGCCGTCTCGCCCGGCGGCCCCGGCCAGGCCGGCGACCAATGCCGGCAGCCGGGGGGGGGCGGCCCGCGCCAGCACCTCGAAGGCCAGGGCCTGCAGGGCGTCACCGGCAAGGATCGCGGTGGCCTCGTCATAGGCCCGGTGCACCGTGGGCTGGCCGCGGCGCAGGTCATCGTCGTCCATCGCCGGCAGGTCGTCGTGGACCAGCGAATAGGCGTGGACCAGCTCCAGCGCCATGGCCGGGGCATCCAGGTCGTCGTCCGCTGCCCCCAGGGCGCGACCGGCGGCATAGACCAGCACCGGCCGCAGCCGCTTGCCGCCCACCAGCAGGCCGTGGCGCATGGCCGCCTCGAGGCGCGGCGAGGGAGCCGAGCGCGCCGCGAAGAGCGCCTCGAGACGGGCATCGACCCGGGCACGATCCGCGATCAGTTGGCTTGCCAGGCGATCAGCGCTCACCATCGTCCTCCGCGGAGGGCGCGGCGAAGGGCTGCAGGTCAACGCCGCCGGCCTCGCCCTCGGTCAGGGTGCGCACCCTGAGCTCCGCCTCGTCGAGCCGACGCTGGGCGTCGCGGGTCAGGCGAACCCCCTGCTCGAAGGCGGCCAGCGACCCCTCCAGGGACAGCTCGCCGGACTCCAGTCGCTCGACGAGCTGCTCGAGCCGCTCGACGGTGGCGGCGAAGTCGGCCGGTGCCGGCTCGTCGCCGCTGCCTTGGCTGTGCTGTTCCGCCATCGCCTCTCTCGCTGGTGGCTGGTTCATGGGCGGACAGTATACACGCTCTCCCCGGGGGGTCGTCTGCCCCGGCCGGCCCCCGGACAACTTGCATGCCATTCATCCATGGCGCTCAGCATTTTCATCCTCGCTCATGGCGGCTGTGGTAAGCTATCGGCCCTGTTTCGAGCCTGCCCTTGGGCCCCAGGCTCTTCAGCATCTTCATGACACATGCATGCGGCGCGCGCCGACGAAGGGGTTGAATCGACCATGGCCAAAACGTCCCTGGACAAGAGCAAGATCAAGATCCTGCTGCTCGAGGGCGTCCACCAGAGCGCGGTGGACAACCTACTCAATGCCGGTTACACCAACATCGAGCACCTGCCGACCTCGCTGGACGAGGCGACGCTGATCGAGAGGATCCGCGACGTCCACTTCATCGGCATCCGCTCGCGCACCCAGCTCAACGAGCGCGTCTTCGACGCGGCCGAGAAGCTGGTGGCGGTGGGCTGCTTCTGCATCGGGACCAACCAGGTGGATCTCGATGCCGCCCTGGTGCGCGGCATCCCGGTCTTCAACGCCCCCTTCTCCAATACCCGCTCGGTGGCCGAGCTGGTGCTGGCCGAGGCGATCATGCTGCTGCGCGGCATCCCCGAGAAGAGCGCCCGCGCCCATCAGGGCGGCTGGCTGAAGTCGGCGAAGAACGCCCACGAGGCGCGCGGCAAGTCGCTGGGCATCATCGGCTATGGCAGCATCGGTTCGCAGCTTTCGGTGCTCGCCGAGTCGCTGGGCTTCGACGTCATCTACTACGACGTGGTGACCAAGCTGGCGATGGGCAACGCCCGCCAGGTGGCCAGCCTCGAGGAACTGCTGGCCCGCGCCGACGTGGTCAGCCTGCACGTGCCGGACCTGCCCTCCACCCGCTGGATGATCGGTGAGGCCGAGATCGCCCTGATGAAGCCGGGCGGCATCCTGATCAACGCCTCCCGCGGCAGCGTGGTGGTGATCGAGGCCCTGGCCGAGGCCCTGAAGGCCGGCCGCCTCAACGGCGCCGCCATCGACGTCTTCCCGGTGGAGCCCAAGGGCAATGACGAGGAGTTCGAGAGCCCGCTACGCGGCCTGGCCAACGTCATCCTCACCCCGCACATCGGCGGCTCCACCCTCGAGGCCCAGGAGAACATCGGCATCGAGGTCTCCGAGAAGCTGGTCACCTACTCCGACAACGGCACCACCGTCAGCTCGGTCAACTTCCCCGAGGTGGCCCTGCCGGCCCACCCGGGCAAGCACCGCCTGCTGCACATCCACGAGAACGTGCCCGGGGTCCTCTCCGAGATCAACCGCGTGCTCTCCGAGAACGACATCAACATCCTCGGCCAGTACCTGCAGACCAACGAGCGCATCGGCTACGTGGTCATCGACGTGGATAAGGCCTACGGCTCGCGGGCGCTGGAGGCCCTGCGCCAGGTGAAGCATACCCTGCGCGTGCGGGTGCTCTACTCCGAGAGCAGCTACGCCGACTGACCCCGTTTCATTCCGGCAGACCGGAGCCGCCGCGTCGATGACGCGGCGGCTCTTTTCATGAACGGCACCCGTGCCGCCGGGTTTCCTGCCGGCTCTCCCCCGCCCCGAGGCACGCCTCTGTCGGCCGCTCTGGCGCAGCATGCCGGGAGCCGACGAGCGTTGAGCATCACGCTCTTGACAGTTTCTCCAAAGCCTCCCATTTTGTACACAATCCATGCCAAGCAATGGATGACAGTTAAAGTACACACAACATGTCGAAGGCACCTGAACCAAGACGCCGCTGCCCGGCCACGCTTGGGTAACCCTTTGTCCATTCAGCGGCCGCTCGACGGCCCACCGGGAGGACAACATGCCCCAGCCCAACCCGACCCTGTGGATCCGCCGGCCGCTCGCCTGCAGCGATGCGCGCGCCGCCGACGGTGTGGTGATTCAGGGAGGACGTATCGTGGAAGCGGTGCCCGCTGGTGCCGCACCGACAACGCCGGTGGATGAGGTCTTCGACGCCTCGGCGCATGTGCTGTTGCCGGGGCTGGTGAATACCCATCATCACTTCTACCAGACCCTGACCCGGGCCTACTCGCCGGCCCTGAACAAGGAACTCTTCCCCTGGCTGACGACCCTCTATGACGTCTGGGCCAACCTCACCGAGCGCCAGCTGGCACTCGCCAGCGAACTCGCCATGGTCGAGCTGCTGATGTCCGGCTGCACCACCGTGGCAGACCACCACTACGTCTTCTCCGGCGCGCTGGAGAGCGCCATCGACGTCCAGGTGGAGACCGCAGACCGCCTCGGCGTGCGGGCCGCCCTGACCCGGGGTTCGATGAGCGTGGGCCGCGACGATGGCGGCCTGCCGCCCCAGTCGGTGGTGCAGGACGAGGCCACCATCCTCGACGAGAGCCGCCGGCTCATCGACGCCCACCACCAGCGTGGCGACGGCGCCATGACCACCATCGCCCTGGCCCCCTGCTCGCCTTTCTCGGTGAGCCGCGAGCTGATGCAGGAGAGCGCCCGACTGGCCGAGGAGAAGGACGTGCGCCTGCACACCCACCTGGCCGAGACCGAGGACGAGACGGCCTACTGCCAGCGGCTCTTCGGCATGCGCCCGCTGGACTACCTGGAGGCCACCGGCTGGCTGGGGCCGCGCACCTGGCTGGCCCATGGCATCCACTTCACCGACCCCGAAATCGCTCGCCTGGGGCAGGCCGGCACCGGCATCGCCCACTGCCCGTCGTCCAACATGGTGCTGGGCTCCGGCATGTGCCGCACCCTGGAGCTCGAGGCCGCCGGCTGCCCGGTGGGCCTGGCGGTGGACGGCTCGGCCTCCAATGATCACTCCAACCTGGCCGAGGAGATGCGCCAGGCCCTGCTGCTGGGCCGGCTGCGCTACTCGCCGAGCCGGGTGACCCACGACGACGTGATCCGCTGGGCCACCCGCGGCTCGGCGGCCTGCCTGGGGCGCACCGACATCGGCGGGCTGGCACCCGGCCAGCAGGCCGACCTGGCGCTGTTCCGGCTGGACGAGGCCCGCTTCTCCGGCGCCGAGAACCCGGTCGCCGCCCTGCTGCTGTGCGGAGCCCACCGCGCCGACCGGGTGATGGTCGCCGGGCGATGGCGCCTGATCGATGGCCGGCCACGGGAGGTCGACCTCGATGCCTTGCTGGCCCGGCATGACCAGGCCGCCAGCGAGCTGCGTGGGTCGCTCTGATTCCCTTCCCGTTTCCCTCTGTTCTCAACCACCTCCAACAACGACAACAGGAGACACCCCATGACCACCGAGTCCAGCGCCGCAACCACGGAGCACCGGGTGCGCAGCACCCAGGACGTCGATGCCATGCCGCCCCTGGGGCGCGCCATCCCCCTGGGACTGCAGCACGTGCTGGCGATGTTCGTCGGCAACGTCACCGTGCCCATCATCATCGCCGGTGCCGCGGACCTTTCCGCGGAGCAGACCACCTTCATGATCCAGGCCGCTATGTTCGTGGCCGGGGTGGCGACCCTGGTGCAGTCCCTGGGGCTCGGTCCCATCGGGGCACGCCTGCCCATCGTCATGGGCACCAGCTTCGGCTTCGTGCCGGTGCTGATCCCCATCGCCGTGGGCATGGGGCTGCCGGCGGCCCTGGGCGCGGCACTGTGCGGCGGGGTCGCCATGGCCCTGGTGGGGCTCTTCCTGCCCTGGTTCCGCTTCCTCTTCCCGCCGGTGGTCACCGGCACCTTCGTGATCATGCTCGGCACCCTGCTGATGCCGGTGGGCCTGGCCTATGTCGGCGGCGGCTTCGGCGCCGAGGATTTCGGGGCCTCGCACCACCTGCTGCTGGCGGGGCTGGTGCTGGTCATCACCCTGGGCCTGCACCAGTTCGGTCGCGGCATCTGGTCGGAGGCGGCCCCGCTGATCGGCCTGCTGGTCGGCTACGCCGCGGCCACGGCCTTCGGCCTGGTGGACTTCTCCGCCATCGGCGGCGCCGCCTGGCTCTCGCTGCCCACGCCGCTGGCCATCGGCCTGGAGTTCCACTGGGCCGCCGTGCTGCCGGTGGTGCTGCTGGCCGTGGTGACCTGCGCCGAGTCGATCGGTGACATCGCCGGCACTACCGCCGGGGGGCTGGATCGCGCGCCCACTCCGAAGGAGCTCTCCGGCGGGGTGATGGCCGACGGCCTGGCCAGCGTCTTCGCCGCCATCTTCAACGCCTTCCCCCAGATCAGCTTCAGCCAGAACGTCGGCATGGTGGCGCTGACCGGCGTGGTCAGCCGCTACGTGGTGGCCATCGGCGGCGGCTTCCTGGTCATCGCCGGCCTGCTGCCCAAGCTCGGCGCCATCGTCTCCAGCATCCCCAATGCGGTGCTCGGCGGAGCGGTGGTGATCATGTTCGGCATGATCGCCAGCGCCGGCATCAAGATGCTCTCCCATATCAGCTTCAACAAGCGCAACATGGTGATCATCGGCGTCTCACTGTCGGCGGCCATCGGCCTGCCGGCCCAGGAGGGGCTCTACGCCGACCTCTCCGACAACCTCCAGGCGATCATCGAGTCGGGGCTGATCCCCGGCGCGCTCTGCGCCATCGTCCTTAACCTGATCCTGCCCCACGAGGAGCGTCCCTTCCGCAGCGACGTCTGAGGTCGACGAGCCCGTCCCGCCACCTCGTCGAGGTGGCGGGGCATCGTGCGCTGTGGGTCAGAAGCAGGTCTCGAGGACCTCGACCACCGCCAGCGACTCGTCGACCCGACACAGGCGCCGCCACTTGTCGAAGGTCAGGCAGGGATGGGAGATGCCGAAGGCGACGATGTCGCCCACACGCACGTCGCCTACACGCCTGTCGCCCGCCACCTCGGGCAGGCGCACGAAGGCGTGCTGGTCCATGAGCTTCTCCACCCGCCAGCCTTCGACCGACAATGTCCGGTCCGCCGTCCCGCCCTCGCGATAGCGGCGCAGCGCCAGCGGCAGGCGGTCGCCGCCGACATCGCGACGCCCCATGGCGACGATGGCCAGCCCCGGCTCCGGCAGCGACTGCACCTGGGCGACGACCTCCAGGGCCGGGCGCAGCCCCTCGCCGAGGGTCGGCCGACGCCCCAGCACCCGGGCCTGGGCCTCGCCGTAGAGCCCGTGGTCGTGTGTCACGTAGCAGCCGGGACGCATCACCCTTCGGACCCGGCCGTCCAGCCCGGCATCGCGGAAGGCCTCGGCGACGATGTCGTGCCAGGCGGAACCGGAGGCGGTAACCAGCGGCCGCGCCACCGCCAGTCGGCCGGCCCGCTGCAGGGCGGTGAGGGTGTCGACCAGGTCGGCCGCATAGGCCGCCACCGCCGCCTCCGGAGACGCCTCCGCCTCGGCCTGGACCAAGCCCTCGTAGCCCTCCACGCCGGACAGCTCGAGGCCGGCCGCTTCGTGGACCACGTCGGCCAGCGCCAGCACCTCCTCGCGGCCGCGACAGCCACAGCGCCCGCCCGGCACCCCCCGCTCGATCAGCACCGGCAGGCGCAGGCCACGCCCGGCGAAGAAGGCGTCCAGCTCACGGGCGTTGTCGGCGGAGTCCACCAGGCACCAGAGCTCGGCACCAGCCTCGAGCAGGTCCGCCACGATGGCCATGTTGGCCCGCCCCACCAGCTGGTTGGCCAGCAGCAGGCGCGTCGCGCCATGAGCGAAGGCGGCCCGGCACTGGGGAGCGGTGGCCAGGGTGATCGCCCAGGCGCCGCTTTCCAGCTGGCGGCGAAAGAGCGCCGGGGCCATGGTGGTCTTGCCATGGGGCGCCAGCAAGGCGCCGTGGTCGTCGCAGAAGGCCTGCATCCAGCCCAGGTTGTGGGCCAGCGATGCCTCGTGCAACACCGCCGCCGGCAGGCTCACGTCCGCCAGCAGGCGCAGGCCGGTCTCGGGCACCCCCTTGTGCTCTGTGCGGGTGGGGTCCGCCAGGAAGGCGGTGGACTCGGGGGAAACGTCGCTCATGGGCACTCCTCGCCAGGGACCGTCTTTGGTCGCAAGCCTAACGAAAGCGCTGCCCGGGGCGCTAGGCTGGAGGCTCTTCCTTCCACCGGAGTCCCCAAGATGCAGGATGACAGCCCCCTGGTACGCCGCCACGATCTCGACGGCGTGACCACCCTGACGCTGAACCGGCCGACGCACTTCAACGCACTCTCCGAGGAGATGCTCGAGGCATTGGGCGGCGAGCTCGACCGCGTGGCCGACGACGCGCATGTGCGCTGCGTGGTGATCGCCGCCGAGGGCCGCGCCTTCTGTGCCGGTCACGACCTCAAGCAGATGCGTGCCAACCCCGACGAGGCCTACTACCAGCAGCTCTTCGCGCGCTGCGGGGCCCTGATGCAGGCCATCGTCGACCTGCCGGTGCCGGTGATCGCCCGGGTGCAGGGCATCGCCACGGCCGCGGGCTGCCAGCTGGTGGCCAGCTGTGACCTGGCCGTGGCGGCACGCTCGGCACGTTTCGCCGTCTCGGGCATCAATGCCGGGCTGTTCTGCTCCACCCCGGCGGTGGCACTCTCGCGCAATGTCGGCCGCAAGCGAGCCATGGAGATGCTCTTCACCGGCGAGTTCATCGACGCCGACCAGGCCCGCGACTGGGGGCTGGTCAACCGGGTCGCCGACGACGAGGCCCTCGACGAGGCGGTGGGCGCGCTAACCGCCAGCATCTGCGCCAAGAGCGCGGTCGCGGTGCGCACCGGCAAGGCCATGTTCCACCGCCAGCTCGCCATGCCGCTGGACGAGGCGTACGCCTATGCCGGCGAGGTGATGGCCTGCAACATGATGGCCGAGGATGCGGGCGAGGGGATCGACGCCTTCATCGAGAAGCGCCCGCCCGAGTGGCGACATCGCTGAGATCGCGACGTCATCGCTGGATGGAAGCCATTTCCGCAACCGCGACAGCGCCCAGCTGACACGGTATCCTGTGGCCTCGAGAGAATGCGGCAGGAGGACAATCCGGGTGAGCGAAGGCAAGCGCAGGACAGCGGGACGGCCCGCCGGGTCGGGCAAGAGCACCAGCGGCCACAGCCAGTCGCTGGTGCGCGGGCTCAACCTGCTCGAGCGCCTGGCGGCCAGCCCCGGCGGCCTGGCCCTCTCCGAGGTGGCCGAGCAGGCGGAGCTCGCCCCCTCCACTACCCACCGGCTGCTGCAGGCCCTGCAGAGCCAGGGGTTCGTCGCCCAGGACAGCGAGCTCGGCGTGTGGAAGATCGACGTCAAGACCTTCCGCATCGGCAACAGCTTCCTCGAGGCCCGCGACTTCGTCGGCACCAGCCGCCCCTTCCTGCGTCGCCTCACCGTCCAGACCGGCGAGACGGCCAACCTCGGCGTGCGCGACGACGGCACCGCGGTCTTCCTGGCCCAGAGCGAGTCGCCGCAGATGATGCGCATGATCACCCGGCTCGGCTCCCGGGCCCCGCTTCACGCCTCGGGCGTCGGCAAGGCGCTGATGGCCTGGCTGCCGGACGACGAGTTCGAGCGCATCCTCGACGAGCGGGGCCTGGCGCGCGTCACCGAGAACACCCTTCACACCCCCGAGTCGCTGCGCGAGGGACTGGCCGAGATCCGCCGCCAGGGCTTCGCCTGCGATCGGGAGGAGCACGCCATCGGCCTGCAGTGCGTGGCCGCCTGCATCCACGACGAGCATGGCACCCCGCTGGCCGCCATCTCGGTCTCCGGCCCCAAGGCCCGCATCCCCGAGGCGCGGCTGGCCGAGCTGGGTGCCCTGGTGCGCGACACCGCCGCCGAGATCACCGCGCGGCTAGGCGGCAAGGTCCCGACGGCCTGACCGCCGCCCTGCCCCTGACCGACACGACAGCGCCCCGCCTTGGCCGGGCGCTGTCGTACAGAGGGCTCGCGGGCGGGCCTAGCCGATCCGCTCCAGCTGCCGCTCGAGCTTGCCCATGGCATTGAGCAGGTCGCGGTACTCGCCCGCACTGAGGGTCGCCACGAGCTCCGCCTCCCAGTCCTGGGCCTCCGGGATCAGGCGCGAGAGCAGCCCTGCCCCCTCGCGGGTAAGGTGCAGGTCATGGACCCGCTGGTCCCTGGCCGAGGGCGTCCGGGTCACCAGGCCACGATCGACCAGCGCCTGCACCGCCCGGGAGACGCGCGCCTTGTCCATGTTGGTATAGGTGCAGACCTTCTTGGCGGTCAGGTCATCGCAGTGGCTTAGCCAGGCCAGCACTCGCCACTGGGCCACGTTGAGGTCGTAGCGCTGTGCATACATGCGCTCCAGTTCGTCGCTGATGCGATCGGCCAGCCGGTTGAGCCGATAGGGTAGGAACTGGTTGAGGTCCAGCTCCGGCTTGGGAGGAAGGCCCACCCCGGCAGCCTCCCCCACAGGACTCGCCGGCTCTTGAGACATCTTCGGTCGCCCTTCCATCTCCATCATCCCCTAGTAAAGCAGTTGCGGCAGGAACAACACGATGCCCGGGAACACCAGCACCAGCAAGGCACGCAGCGTACCGGCCACCCAGAACGGCGTCACCCCGCGGAAGATCGTCCCCGTGGAGACGTCCGGCAGTACCGCCCTCAGGACGAAGACGTTCATCCCCACCGGCGGCGTGATCAGGCTGATCTCGATCACGATCACCACCAGGATGCCAAACCACACCAGATCGTAGCCGAGCCCTGCCACCACCGGGAAGAACACCGGCACGGTGAGCAGCAGCATCGACATGCTCTCGAACACGCAGCCCAGCACCACATAGATGGCGATGATCACCAGGATCACCACGAAGGGCGCCACGTCCAGGCCGTTGACCAGCGCCAGCAGGTCATTGGGCAGCCCCGCGCGGTTGATGAAGTTGGCAAAGATCAGGGCGGTGAGTACCACGGCGAACAGCATGGCCGTGGTGCGTACGGTATCCATCAGCACGTTCATGAGCACCTGCAGGGTCAGCGCCCGCTTCAGCAGAGCGATCACGAAGGCCCCCATGGCCCCGATGCCGGCCGCCTCGGTGGGCGTGAACACGCCCAGGTAGATGCCGCCGATCACCAGAACGAACAGTGCCAGGGTGCTGCCGACATCCTTGAGGGCGGCAAAGCGCTCCGACCAAGGCACCGTCTCGCCGGCCGGGCCGGCATCAGGGTCGCGCCACAGCACCCATTTCACCGCCACCAGGTAGAACAGGATGCCGATCATCCCGGGAATGAATCCCGCGGCAAACAGCTCGCGGATGCTGGTCTCGGTGAGGATACCGTAGATCACCAGCATCACGCTGGGCGGAATCAGGATGCCCAGGGTGCCGCCGGCGGCGATGGAGGCCGCGGCCAGCGAGTCCTTGTAGCCGTACTTGCGCATCTGGGGCATGGCCACCCGACCCATGGTGGCACAGGTGGCCAGGCTCGAGCCGCAGATGGCACTGAAGCCACCGCAGGCGACGATGGTCGCCATCGCCTGGCCCCCCTTGCGGTGACCGAGAAAGCCATTGGAGGCGCGGAACAGGGCATCCGATAGGCCGGCATGGGATACGAGGTTACCCATCAGGATGAACAGCGGGATCACCGACAGGCCATAATCCATCCCCGTATCCACGACGCGGCGCGCCGCCATGGCCTCGGCTGCCGTCCAGTTACCGGTGAGGTAGTAGAACCCGACGAAGCCGACGATGCCCATGGCGAAGGCCAGTGGCACCCGCAGGAACGCCAGCATCAGCAGCGCGGCAAACCCGTAGAGCGACTCGATCATGGAGTACCTCCCGGGCTCAGCGGCCCCCCCCGCTCGAGGACGCCGATGCCCTCCAGCAGGTAGCCCCCAGCGCGCATCAGGGTGAGCAGCGCCGAGAGAGCCAGCATGATCGCCATGAGGTAGATCAGGTAACCCACGGGAATGCGCAGAAACTCGGTGACATCCCCCCAATCGAAGGCTCGTACACCCAGTGCCCAGACACGCCCGGCCATGACCCAGAGGGCCAGGGTAACGATCAAGTTGACGATCACCTGTCGCCACCAGACCCAGCGCGCCGGAAAGATCGCATCGAGCAGGTCGACGCTGACGTGCTCCTCCCGCCAGCAGACCACTGGCAGTGACAGGAAGACCACTGCCGCCAGCATCAGCTGGGTCAGCTCCACGCTGCCGAGGATCGGGGAGTTGAAGATGAAGCGGCCGGTAACGTCGGCCGTGGTCAGCAGCATCATGGCAAAGAGGGTGGCTCCCGCCACCCCCTCCAGCCCCAGCTGCAGGCCCCGGCCGACGCGATGCCAGCGGGTCGGCATGCTAGTCATGGTCAACACTCCAGACGGGCTTATTCCTGCACCACACGGGACTCGATGCTGTCGGCGTCGGCCGCTTCGGCAAGCCGGTCACGGAAGTACGCCAGCGCCTCCCTGGCGTCCAGGTCGCCGTTGCTGACCTTGTCCGCCCACTGGTCGATCAGGTCATCGCTGACCTCCTGAAGCATGGCGATGTCCTCTTCGGAAGCCTCGGTGAAGGTGTTGCCGAGTTCCTTGGCAAATTCGACGCCACGCTGATCCGAGACATCCATCATGTAGCCGAACAGGCGCGACAGCGACTCGCCCGATACGGCCTCGATGGCCTCGCGATCCTCGGCGGAGACTCGGTCCCAGACCATCGGGCTCATGATGATGGCGAAGCTGCCACGATAGAAGCCGCCATCGACCTGCAGGGTGTTGGGCAGCACCTCTGCCACGCGGAAGCTGCGCAGACCTTCCAGGGTCAGCATGGCACCATCGATGACCCCCTGAGAGGCCGCCTCATAGACCCCGGTGGGTGGCAGAGCGACGCCGGTCACGCCCATGGCATCCGCCAGGTCGCTCATCACTCCGCCACCCGTCCGCAGGCGCTTGCCTTCCAGCTCGTCGAAGGTCTCCACCTTGTCGGCGGTATAGATCTGCCCCGGGCCGTGTACCCCTACGGCCATGACCTCCAGGCCGCGATGCTCGTTGCCCTGGGCAAGATGCGCCTCGAAGGTTTCCCAGTATGCGGAGGAGGCAACCTCGGAAGAGAAGTCCTCGAAGGTAGGGAATTCCGGCAGCTTGGTCAGCTCGAAACGGCCCGGCATGTGGCCATGGAAGATCCAGCTGGCGTCGGCGACGCCATCGGCCACCAGGGCCATCTGGGCCGCCGGCGGACCCAGGTCCTCGGTGACCTGAAGCGTCACGCGCCCCTCGGTGGCTTCCTCGATCCAGGCCTGCCAGGTCGGCCAGACGATGGTGTTGATGCCGTGGTTCGGACCCCCCCAGCTGCTGACATTGATGGTGGTCTGGGCAAGAGCCGTGGAGCTCAGAATAGCTGCCGCCAGGGTCCCCAAGATCAGTCCGGTCGCTTTCTTCATCTTGTACTCCTCCGTCGTCACGGGAAAGGCGGCCAGGTCACCGCCGGTTGTTGTAAGGATCTTCTTCTATCGGGCAGAGGCAGGAAACGCTGCCAGTTGCACGGGGAACGATGTTCCTCTGGGCGACACCTTGCCCGCTGCTTAGTCTCCTGTGCAACTAAAATGCCTAGAACTTAGGTCTAACAGCGGTGGTAGAGGCCGGCTTACCGGCCTATGCGCGCCTCTCCCAGGCCTTCACAGCAACAGAGAAGTATGTTCGACTGGACATAAAGTTTCACAGGAAACTATTATCGCTTCACTGCCGAACCCCCGTCGGCATAGCCCGATGATGACCGGGGACCCCGGCGCCCTGACGACACTGGAGGAATCATGAGCAAGAAGTTCGCGTCCCACGCCGATACCGAAGAGAAGCAGATCAGCTTCGACAAACTGGCCGAGGGCCTCTACGCCTACACCGCCGAAGGCGACCCCAACACCGGCATCGTCATCGGCGATGACAGCGTGATGGTCATCGACACCCAGGCCACCCCGATCATGGCCCAGGACGTGATTCGCCGGATCCGCGAGATCACCGACAAGCCGATCAAGCACGTGGTGCTGACCCACTACCACGCCGTACGCGTGCTGGGTGCTTCCGCCTACGAGGCCGAGAACATCATCGCCAGCCAGCACACCTTTGATCTGATCGTGGAACGCGGCCAGCAGGACTATGAGTCCGAGGTCGGCCGCTTCCCGCGCCTGTTCAAGGGCGTCGACTCCGTGCCCGGCCTGACTTGGCCGAACATCGTCTTCCAGGAGGAGCTGACGGTGTACATGGGCAAGCGCGAGGTGCGCATCATCCACCTGGGCCGCGGCCACACCAAGGGCGACACCATCGTCTGGCTCCCCGAGGAGAAGGTGATGTTCTCCGGCGACCTGGTCGAGTTCGGGGCTACCCCCTACACCGGCGACGCCTATCACGAATACTGGCCCGCCACCCTGGACCGCCTGCAGGCCATGGCCCCCGAGAAGCTGGTGCCGGGACGCGGCGAGGCGCTGCAGACACCCGAGCAGTGCGAGGAGGCGATCCAGGGTACCCGCGATTTCCTCGCCGACATGTACGAGAGCGTCAAGGCGGGCAAGGCCGCCGGCAAGTCGCTGTCCGAGTGTTACGCCGAGACCTACGCCCTGCTCAAGCCGAAGTACGGCCACTGGGTGATCTTCGACCACTGTGTGCCCTTCGACATCACGCGCTGCTATGACGAGGCGGGTGGCGAGTACCCGGATCCGCGCATCTGGACCGCCGAGCGTGACAACGACATGTGGCACTCGCTGCAGGACGTCGTCGAGAACCAGTAACCCCTAACTGCCGTCCGGATCACGACACGCTCGCCGGGGTCCTGGCCCGGCGAAGCCGTGGGAGCCACTCATGCCCAAGACCTACAAGAATCCCGTCTATCCCTATCGACGCCCGTCCGAACTGGACCTCAGCGAGGTACGCCACTGCCCGGTGGTGATCGTCGGGGCGGGCCCCTCGGGGCTGACCGCCGCCATCGACCTGGCCCTGCAGGGCATCGACAGCATCGTGCTCGACGACAACAACACCGTGAGCGTCGGCTCGCGGGCGATCTGCTTCGCCAAGCGCACCCTGGAGATCATGGATCGGATGGGCGCCGCCCAGCCCATGCTCGACAAGGGCGTGACCTGGCAGCATGGTCGCGTCTTCTTCCAGGATCGCGAGGTCTACGACTTCAACCTGCTGCCCGAGGAGGGCCACCGCGTGCCGGCCTTCATCAACCTGCAGCAGTACTACCTGGAAGAGTATCTGGTCGATCGCGCCCAGGCGCTGGACGCGCACATCGACCTGCGCTGGCTGAGCCGGGTCACCGCGGTGGACAGCCAGCCGGAGCATAGCGTGGTGACGATCGCCACCCGGGACGGTGACTACCGGCTCAGCTGCGACTACCTGCTGGTGGCCGACGGCGCCAACAGCAAGATCCGCGACATGCTGGGCCTGGAGTGCAAGGGCCAGATCTTCCAGGACCGCTTCCTGATCGCCGACGTGGTGATGAAGGCCGACTTCCCCACCGAGCGCTGGTTCTGGTTCGACCCGCCCTTCCACCCCGGCCAGTCGGTGCTGCTGCACAAGCAGCCGGACAACGTCTGGCGCATCGACTTCCAGCTCGGCTGGGACGCCGACCCGGAAGAGGAGAAGAAGGAGGAGAACATCCGCCCCCGCGTGCAGGCCATGCTCGGTGAGGAAGTGGAGTTCGAGCTGGAATGGGCCAGCGTCTATACCTTCCGCTGCCGCAAGATGGACAACTTCATCCACCAGCGGGTGTTCTTCATGGGCGATGCCGCCCACCAGGTCTCACCCTTCGGGGCCCGCGGCGCCAACGGGGGGGCCCAGGGCATCGACAACCTGGCCTGGAAGCTGGCCCGGGTGATCAAGGGCCAGGCGCCCGCGGCGCTGCTCGAGACCTACGACACCGAACGCCAGCACGGGGCAGAGGAGAATATCCTCAACTCCACCCGTGCCACCGATTTCATCACGCCCAAGAGCCGCGTCAGCCGGCTGTTCCGCGACACCACCCTGGAACTGGCGGAGCAGTATCCCTTTGCCCGCAGCCTGGTCAACAGCGGTCGGCTGTCGAAGCCCTGCCGCTACGAGGACTCGCCGCTCAATGGCCCCGATGCCGAGGGGATGCCGGCCGAGCTGCGCCCCGGGAGCCCGGCCAAGGATGCCCCCATCCGCCTGGGCGATCAGCGTGCCTGGCTGCTGAATCAGGTCGGCAACCGCTTCGTGCTGCTGATCGATGGCCGCCTGGGGACGGCAACGGCCGAGGATCTGAAGCATCGCCTGGACGAACTGCTGCAGGCGCGGCCCGACCTCGACCTGCTGGTGCTGGGGCCCGCCTCCCAGGCCCTGGCGAGCCTGCCACGCATCACCCTGATCGAGGATGCCGAGGGCCTGGTGGCCGAGCGCTACGGCCTGACCCCCGGCGCCGGCTACCTGTTCCGCCCCGACCAGCACGTGACGGCCCGCTGGGGCGAGGTGTCGGTCGAGGCGGTCGGCACGGCACTGGACCGCGCCCTGGGCATCCACCTTACCCCTCATTCCCGAATTCAGGGAGGTCGCCATGCCACGGCTTGAACTGACCCCGAACTTCACCGATCCGGACGCCTTCTACGCGGCGCTGACCGAGGTGCACCGCGAGCGCAGCGAGGAGGCGAGCGAACGCATCAACGCCCGGCTGATCCTGCTGCTGGCCAATCATGTCGGTGACCAGCGGGTACTCGAGGAGGCCCTGGCCATCGCCGGCCAGGCCGTGGAGCCGGCACCGGCTCAAGGCCCGTCCGCCCAACAAGAACAGCGCTGAACGAGGATATTTCCATGACCACCGATACGCTTCAGTACCAGAGCGGCTTTCGCAACCACTTCGCCACCGAGGCCCTGCCCGGTGCCCTTCCCGAGGGGCAGAACTCGCCCCAGCGTTGCGCCTACGGCCTCTATGCGGAGCAGTACACCGGCTCGGCCTTCACCGCCCCGCGCCACCAGAACCTGCGCAGCTGGCTCTACCGCATCCGTCCCTCGGTGCTGCAGAGCGCCTACCAGCCGTTGCCCGACAGGCCCGTGGCCACCTCTCCGCTGGCCCGGCCTGCCGCCGACCCGAACCAGATGCGCTGGGACCCGGTACCGGTGCCCGGCGAGCCCACCGACTTCGTCGATGGCCTGCTGACCATCGCCGTCAACGGGGATGCCGGGGCCCAGAGCGGCGTTGGCGTACATGTCTACGCCTTCAACCGCGACATGACCGGGCGCTTCTTCTACGATGCCGACGGCGAGCTGCTGATCGTGCCGCAGCTCGGCACCCTGCGCCTGCGCACCGAGATGGGCGAGCTCGACGTCGCCAGCGGCGAGATCGCCGTGATCCCGCGCGGCATCAAGTTCCAGGTCCGCCTGGGTGACGGCGCCGATGCCGCCCGGGGGTATGTCTGCGAGAACTACGGCAGCCCGCTGGAGCTCCCCGGCCTGGGACCCATCGGTGCCAACGGCCTGGCCAACCCGCGCGACTTCCTGAGCCCGGTGGCCGCCTACGAGGACCTCGAGGGTGAGTTCTCGCTGGTCGCCAAGTTCTCGGGCCGCTTCTGGGAGACACGGCTCGGGCACTCGCCGCTCGACGTCGTGGCCTGGCACGGCAACGTTGCGCCCTACAAGTACGACCTGGCCCACTTCAACACCATCAACACCGTGAGCTTCGACCACCCCGATCCGTCGATCTTCACCGTGCTGACCTCGGCCTCCGACACCCCCGGAATGGCCAACCTCGACTTCGTGATCTTCCCGCCGCGCTGGATGGTGGCCGAGAACACCTTCCGCCCGCCCTACTTCCATCGCAACCTGATGAGCGAGTTCATGGGCCTGATCCACGGCGAGTACGATGCCAAGGCCGAGGGCTTCCTGCCGGGTGGCGCCAGCCTGCACAACTGCATGTCGCCCCATGGGCCGGATGCCGAGACCTTCGAGAAGGCCAGCGAAGCCGAGCTGACGCCCCAGTACCAGGGCGATACCCTGGCCTTCATGTTCGAGAGCCGTTACGTCTACCATCCGACCGAGGCGGCGCTGGAGGCCGATTTCCGCCAGCGCGACTACGTGGACGTCTGGTCCACCCTGCGCTCGCACTTCGACCCGCGCCAACCCTGAACCACCGACGCCACGAATCGACCGGCCGGGGCCGACTGCCCCGCCCCTGACGACAAGGACCGAGACAAGATGAAGCTCGCCACCCTCAAGAACGGCCGCGACGGCGAACTGGTCGTCGTCTCCCGCGACCTGACCCGCGCCGTTCGCGCCGCGGACATTGCGCCCACCCTGCAGCAGGCCACCGAGAACTGGGACGCCGTCAGCCCGACGCTCGAGTCCCGCTACGCCGAACTCAACGCGGGCAAGGCCGAAGGCGCCTTCGACCTCGACCAGAGCGCCCTGCACTCGCCGCTGCCGCGCACCTACCACTGGGCCGACGGCTCCGCCTACCTCAACCACGTCCAGCTGGTGCGCCAGGCGCGCAACGCCGAGATGCCCGAGACCTTCTGGACCGACCCGCTGATGTACCAGGGCGGCGGCGACAAGTTCCTGGCACCTACCGAGGACATCGAGGCGATCAGCGAGGAGCACGGCATCGACTTCGAGGGCGAGATCGCCGTGATCACCGACGACGTGCCCATGGCGGTGACGCCCGAGCAGGCGGCAGCGCACATCAAGCTGGTGATGCTGGTCAATGACGTCAGCCTGCGCGGCCTGATCCCGGGCGAGCTGGCCAAGGGCTTCGGCTTCTTCCAGGCCAAGCCGGCCTCCGCCTTCTCGCCCATCGCGGTGACGCCGGACGAGCTGGGCGACGCCTGGCGGGACGGCCGCGTCCACCTGCCGCTGACCGTGCACCTCAACGGCGAGAAGTTCGGCGAGCCGCAAGCCGGGCCGGACATGATCTTCAACTTCCCGCAGCTGGTGGCCCATGCGGCCAGGACCCGCTACCTGGGCGCCGGCGCCATCGTCGGTTCCGGCACCGTCTCCAACCCGGACCCCGACGGCGGCCCCGGAAAGCCGGTGGCCGACGGCGGCGTGGGCTACAGCTGCCTGGCCGAGGTGCGCATGGTGGAGAAGATCCAGCACGGCGACAGCAAGACGCCGTTCATGCGCTTCGGCGACCGGGTACGCATCGAGATGTTCGACCGGGAAGGCAAGAGCATCTTCGGCGCTATCGACCAGCAGGTCGTCAAGTACCAGCCCAGGTAAGGGAGGCTCCATGACGACGCTGTACGGCTACTTCCGCTCGTCGGCCGCCTACCGGGTGCGCATCGCCCTGAACCTCAAGGGCCTGGCCTATGACCAGGTCCCGGTCAACCTGGTGAAGGGCGAGCAGCGCACTGAGGCGAACGTCGCGCGTCATCCCCAGGGCCTGGTACCGACGCTGGAGACCGATGACGGGGTCCAGCTGATCCAGTCGCTGGCGATCTGCGAGTTTCTGGACGAGGTGCACCCCGAACCGCCCCTGCTGCCGGCCGATGCCGAGGGGCGAGCTCGGGTGCGTGCACTGGCCCAGCTGGTGGCCTGCGAGATCCATCCCCTCAATAACCTGCGGGTGCTCAAATACCTGGTGGGCGAGCTCGGGGTGGACGACGACACCAAGCTGGCCTGGTACCGGCACTGGATCATCGAGGGTTTCGATGCACTGGAGACCCTGCTGAAGCGAGAGCTGGGCACCGGCGACTTCTGCCATGGCGACACCCCGACCCTGGCCGATCTCTGCCTGGTGCCTCAGGTCTTCAACGCCGAGCGCTTCGCGTGCGACCTCTCGGCCTACCCGACGATCCAGCGCATCACCGCCAACTGTCGGGCGCTGCCTGCCTTCCGTCAGGCCGCACCGGAGGCGCAGCCGGACGCTCGCTGATATACTAAGCGGGCTAATGATGCGGGCACGGCTCACGGCAAGTTGCCGATGCCGTGCCCGCTTTTCTGTACCAGGACAACAAGATCATCGAGGAGAACCGGGTGCTGAGGCTGACTTCTCCCGCCACCGTGGCGGTACTGGCGGCACTGACCGCGCTGGGTCCACTGGCCACCGACATGTACCTGCCGGCCATGCCAGCCATGGCCGAGGCGCTGAATACCGGTCCCGACCAGGTCCAGCTGACGCTGAGCCTCTATATGGCAGGGTTTGCCCTCGCCCAGCTGTTCTGCGGGCCCGTATCCGACCGCTTCGGGCGGCGCCCGGTGATGATCGCCGGCTTCGGCCTGTTCCTGCTGGCCAGTCTGCTGTGTGCCTTCGCGCCGAATGTCGAGTGGTTGCTGGCGGGGCGCTTCCTGCAGGCCTTCGGCGGTGCCGCCGGCCCGGTGCTAGGCCGCGCCGCGGTGCGCGATATCTACGGCCCGGTCGAGGCCGGACGCGTGCTCTCCTACATGGCCAGTACCATGGCGATGGCCCCGGCGCTCGCGCCGGTGGTGGGAGCAGGGCTGCTGCTGTTCTTCGGCTGGGAGTCAGTCTTCCTGCTGCTGGCCATCTATGCGGCGATCATGCTGCTGGTTCTCGCCCTGATGATGCCCGAACCGCTGCCCGCCGACCGTCGCCAGTCGGTGGCCCCCCGAGTGATACTGGCCAACTATCGCATGCTGCTGACCCAGCGGGCCTTCATCGGCTACACCCTGATCAACGCCAGCGGCTTCGCCGGCCTGTTCGCCTTTCTCTCGGGATCCTCCTTCGTGCTCATCGAATACATGGGCCTGTCGCCGTTCCAGTACGGCATCGGCTTCATGCTGATCGTCCTGGGCTTCTTCTCGGGCACCCTGTTCAGCGGCCGTTACAGCCACCGGCTGGGACGCGACCGACTATTGCTGCTGGCCACCCTGCTGTGCGCCCTGGCCGGCACCACCATGGCGGGACTGGCGATCGCCGGCCTTCATGAGCCTTGGGCGGTGATCGGGCCCCACATCCTGTTCCTGTTCGGCTTCGGGATCGTGATGCCGCAGAGCATGGCCGGCGCACTCGCACCCAACCCCCAGTGCGCCGGCTCGGCCTCGTCGCTGTTCGGCTTCCTGCAGATGACCATCGCCGCCCTGGGCGGCGCCCTGGTCGGCCAGTTCCACGACGGCACCTCGCGCACCATGGCCATCGCCATTGCATTGGGGGGCCTTGTATCGCTCACCTCCTATCTTGGATTGATCAGGCAACGCAACGGGGCCTCAAGCATCTCTCAACCGAACTGCCGGCAAGGCTGATCAGCAAAGAAGCTCGGCGCGAGAGCGCCGGGCACCCTGGCCAGCCCTCATGAACTGATGCTGGCGCCCTCCCGGGCCTCGTCGATGGCGGCCATCACCCGCTCGACCTCGGGCACGCGGTGGGCCAGGGCCAGCGCCAGCTGGGCAAGAAAGTGGCTCTCCTGCGCCTCGGGCAGGGCGTCGAGGGTCTCGGCCAGGTGCTCGTAGACCCGCTCCAGGTCGGCAAAGGGCAGTGTCGCATCGGTCATGATGTTTCTCCTTCCAGGGCCCGACCTTGGGCAAGGTTCAGGGCGGCCTCGAGGGCGGCGGGCTCGAAAGACTTCCAGCGGGCCGCCACGTGGCGGTCGGGGCGCGCCAGGTAGGCCGCGCCCGGCGCGGCACCATAGCCGGTGAAAAGGCTGCCGTCGGGGTCGACCAGGGCGTCCTCGGCGCCCGGCGACCGGGCCACGCGCAGCAGGGTGAGATCGATACCCTTGGCCTGAAGCGCCGCGAGTCTCTGCTGCAGGGGCGGCTCGACCTCGCCTGCCTCGCTGAAGTGCATCAGGGTGAAGCCCGTGCCGAGGTGGTCGAGCAGGAAGTCGTCATCCCCCAGACGGCGATTGATCAGGGGCGCGCCGGGAATCGGCCCGGCCTCGAAGGCGGCACCGTCGGCCAGGGTCAGCGGGCTGTCGGCATAGGTGTAGGGGGTGACCTGACGCGGGTTGGCGAAGCCACTGGCGTAATCATTATGGAACGCCAGGGCCAGGGCGGCATCGCGCATCAGCGCATGGCCCCGGGTCGGCGGGGTCATGAAGCGCGTGCTCTTGCCGGCGTTGGCGAAGACATCCAGGGTGGCGCCACGGCGCTCCGGGCTGTAGCTGTCGAGCAGCCCGTCTGTGCCCTGGCCCTTGAGCACGCAGGCCAGCTTCCAGCCGGCATTGGCGGCATCGGCCAGGCCGTTGTTGAGGCCCCGCACACCGAAGATCGGCACCAGGTGGGCACTGTCGCCGATGAACAGCACACGGCCGTGGCGATAGTCGTCCAGCGCCAGGGTATGCGCCTTGTAGAGGCTCCACCACTCCAGCTCCCAGTCGCCCTCCTCGTGCATCACCTCGCGTACGATCAGCTCGACCCGTTCACGGATTTTGGTCTCCTCGACCGCCTGCTCGGGGTCCTCGCCGGGGCCGAGCTGGTAGTCGATGCGCCAGATATCATCGGGCTGCTTGTGCACCAGGATGGTGGTATCGGGCAGCGCATGGGAGTGGAAGAAGGCGCGGCGCTCGGTGGGAAAGTCGGACCTGAGGCGCACGTCGGCGATCACGTAGCGCCCCTCATAGGCCTCGCCATGCAACGAGAGGTCGAAGGCCTTGCGCACCACGCTGCGCGCGCCGTCGGCGGCCAGCAGGTAGTCGCACTGCAGCCGGTAGTCACCCTCGGGGGTGGTCACCTGCAGGGTGACGCCGGCATCGGCCTGACTCACACCGGTCACGGCACTCTGCCAACGCATCTCGATCAGGTCACTGGCTTGAGCCTTGTCGATCAGGAACTGCTC
This sequence comes from Halomonas rhizosphaerae, assembly GCF_030012485.1. Lineage (NCBI taxonomy): Bacteria > Pseudomonadati > Pseudomonadota > Gammaproteobacteria > Oceanospirillales > Halomonadaceae > Halomonas > Halomonas rhizosphaerae. Next base: position 176,254 of record NZ_JASCQQ010000003.1, on the reverse strand, counting down.
GATGTACTGCTGCTGCAGATTGACCATCGGGTAGTAGCGCTCCTGGTCGGAGTGCGGCATCTGGAAGCGGTAGATCTCGCGGTCGCGGAAATAGGTGCGGCCCTGGGTCCAGCCCAGCCCCTTCTCCTCGAAGGGCGCAGCGACGCCGAGTTGCTGGAGGATCTCGAAGCTGTGGCGTGAGAGGCAGATCGCCCGCGAGCCGTCGTTGACGGTGTCCTTGTCGTCCAGCACCACCGAGGCGATGCCGTGGCGGGCCAGCTCCAGGGCAGCGGTCACCCCCACCGGCCCGGCACCGACGATGGCCACGCGGTGACGAACCGCCTGGCCATCCAGCTCGGGAGGACGAACGAAGGGAAAATGCGGATAATCGAAGTAGAGCGAGTCGGTCTCGGCGCGTCCGGCGGGTCGCATGGGCACCTCCTGCCAGGAGTTCAGGTTGTGGTCTGACGTGCGGGCAGGTTATCCCGGTGCCGCGCCGCACCCTGTCCCGTGAAAGCGGGGACAGACGACACACTCCCTACGACGATGGTAGCAACCCTGATGGCGACAGGATTCCCGAGGAAGGCCCCCCCGGACTGGCCGGGGCTGCTGGCCACCCTGGCCGAGTGCGTCACGCACCTGGGCACGGAACGCTTCGACGGCCAGCTGATCGCCCTGCTGCGTCAGGGGGTGGGCATCGAGCAGTGCATTCTCTTCGCCTACTCGGGACGCGACACCATGGAGTCCCTGCTGGTGGACAACCCGCGCTACCCCAAGGTGGCCGGACGCCTGGCCGACCTCTACGCCGGCGGGCTGTTCCGTCAGGACCCCAACTATCCCCGGCTGCGACAGCTGCTCGAGGCAGGCAGGGAGCAGGCAGACGCCGAACTGATGCCCATGCCGACCGAGGCGATGTCGCCGGCCTACCGCAGCCACCTGTTCGCCTTTCCCGACCTGGCCGACAAGGTCTCGGTGGTGATTCCCGCCGGCGCAACCGTCTACTACCTGAACCTCTACCGTGACCTCGGGCGCGGCCCCTTCGCTCCCCTGGACATGGCGCGGCTGGAGGCCCTGATCCCGCTGCTGGCCAGCCTGGTATGCCGCCATTATCGCCAGGCACACCCGGCCGCCCTGCCCGCCAGTCACGAGGAAGCCGAGGCCCTCAAGCCGCTCTCCGCGCGGGAACGCCAGCTCTGCCTCTCGCTGCTGCGCGGCCACACCCTCAAGACCGCCGCCGCCGAGCTCGACATCGCCCTCTCCACCGCCGAGACCTACCGCAAGCGTGCGTATGCCAAGCTTGGCGTGCGCTCTAAGGCACGGCTGGTGGCGCTGTGCCGGAAAGGCTGACTCCAGTCATAAGAAGCCCCGGCGCATGGCCAGGGCCCGACGACGCCTTGTGCCGAATGACCTCAGCCAGCGGCGAGGCTGTCGAACGCCCTGGCGTTGGGGCAGAAGCCGCGACACTCCTCGACCTCGGCACCGGCGCGCATGGCCCTCCAGCATTGGCCAACGACCGGGCAGCCATTGCAGGTCTTGCGCATCGCGTTGTATCCCGGCTCCGCCGCCACCTCGGCATCCTGCAGGCCGAAGCGCTGCATCATCACCGGCATCAGGGTCCTGGCCGGGACGAAGTCACTCGGCTGCCCCGCCGCCAGCTGGCGCGCCATCTCGCGTTCGAAGCCAGGCTCGAGGGGGCTCTCCAGGTCATTCAGAAGGGCATGATAGGTAGGGCCCGCGTCGTGCTGGACGTCACGCACCAGCTGGGCCGTGGACGTGGCATAGCAGCGTTCGGTCAGGCGCTCCCACCAGGAGGCGGTGCGGGTGGTCTGTGCAGTGGCCATCGTAATGCTCCCGTCAGGTGATCGTGCTGTCGGTACCAGTATCGAGCTGGGGGAGCCGGGCTGCCTTGACGGGGATCAAAATAGTTTCAATTGAAACAGAATGACGGATCCCGGTCCGAACGATGGCGAGCACGGCCGTGGCCGTGCTCGTGGGTCGGGCCGATGGCTGCCAGGGATCAGGCGCCCGGGTCGATCACCTCATCGGCGGAGAGGCCTTCTTCCTCGCCGACGGCATCGAGCTGTTCGAGGAAGTAGCCGCGGGCGGCTTCGCCATCCACCCCCTGGGCGCCGGCCGTTTCGAACCAGGCACCCGGCAGTTCTGTGGCCATCTGCTGGAAGCGCTCGACCTCCTCGTCCGGCAGTTCGATGAAGGTGTTGCCCTGTTGCTCGGCGAATTCGATGCCGCGCACGTCCACGACATCCATCATGTAGCCGAACAGCCGGGAGAGGCGCTCACCCGAGACCTCCTCGATCGCTGCTCGGTCCTCGTCGGAGAGCGACGCCCAGGTATCCGGGTTGATGACCAGGGAGAAGCTGCCGCGATAGAAGCCGCCTGGCATCTGCACCGTGTAGGGCAGCACCTCGGCCAGGCGGAAGCTCTTGAGGCCCTCGAGGGTGAGCATGGCGCCGTCGATCACGCCCTGCGTCGCGGCCTCGTAGGTGCTGGCCGGCGGCAGGGCGACACCGGTCAGCTCCAGTGCGTTGGAGATGTCGGCCATGATCCCGCCGCCGATGCGCACGCGCTTGCCGTCCAGGTCATCGAGGCTGTCGATCGATTCATCGAGGAACAGCGACCCGGGGCCGTGCACGCCCAGACCGATGACCTCGACGCCGCGGTGCTCGCCGGCCTGGACCAGGTATTCATTGTGGGTGCGCCAGTAGGCTACCGAGGCCGCTTCGGAGGAGAAGTCCTCGAAGGTGGGCAGCTCGGGCAGCTTGGTCAGTTCGAAGCGCCCCGGCATCAGGCCATGGAAGAGCCAGGTGACGTCGGCCACGCCGTCCGCGATCAACTCCATCTGGGCGTCGGGCGGGCCCATGTCGTGGACCACGTTGACGGTGACCCGCCCCTCGGTCGCCTCCTCCACCCAGCTGGCCCAGGTCGGCCAGACGATGGTGTTGACGCCGTGGTTGGGGCCCGCCCAGGTGCTGACCTGCAGCTCGGTGGCCGCAGCGCTCTGGAAGGCGCCAAGGGAAAGGGCGGTGAGTGTCGTCAGTGTCGCCAGTTTCTTCATTGTCGGTTTCCTTGGTTGTTATTGATATCGGGGTTGGCGTGCGCAACAGGCTGTCCTGATGATCATCAGGATCATAGCGAGAGCACCAGACGCTTGCCCTTGGCACGCGAACAGCAGGCCATCATCCGGTCGTTGGCATCGCGCTCGGCGCGGCTGAGCACCAGGTCGCGGTGATCGATGTCGCCCTCGGCCACCGCCACCTCGCAGGTACCACACAGGCCCTCACAGCAGTCGCTGGGCACATCTACACCGGCCGCCGTCAGTGCCTCGAGCAGGGTCTGGTCGTTGCCGACCCGTACCGTCAGGTCGGAGTCGGCGAGTCGTGCGTCGAAGGCATGTTCGTGCTCGGGATCGAGGATGCTGGAGCGGGCCGTGAAATGCTCGACATGCAGCGTACCCTCCGGCCAGTCCACCGCCAGCGCCTCGAGCGCCTCCAGCATGCGCTCCGGGCCGCAGGCGTAGACCTGCTCGCCCTCGGATAGGCCGGCGAGCCCCCACGGCAGGTCGAGTCGGCAGCCCTCGTCGCCGGCATGGAGGGTCAGCGCCGCCTCATGGTCACGTTCGACCCGGTCGAGAAAGGCCATGGTTCGCCGCCCGGCGCCGCAGTAGTGGAACGCATAGGGCTTGCCGAGCGCCTTGAGCCGATCGGCCATGGCCAGGATCGGCGTGATGCCGATACCGCCGGCAATCAGGGTATAGCGCGGCGCGGCCTCGTCCAGAGGGAAGTGGTTCTTGGGACCGGCGATATGCAGCACGTCACCCGGCTCGAGGGTGTCGTGGAAATGCACCGAGCCCCCGCGCCCCTCGGGCTCGCGCAGGATGGCGATGGACAGGCGGCGGCGGTCACCGCGCGTCCCGCACAGCGAGTAGCAGCGGCGCCATTCGCCCGACACCAGCTCGATATGGGAACCGGGGGACCAGTCGGGCAGCTCACGCCCATGGGGATCGACCAGGTCGACACGGATCACCGCCTCGGCCTCGCGCTCCACCTCGCTGACGACGACCCGGCGCAGGATGTCATCCTTGACCGGTGCCCCGATGCGGAAATGCGTGGGGTTTTCCAGCACCGAGGGAGTGCGCCGTTCGGGATTCTGCGCGGGATCCCATTCCACCCATAGCGACGTGGCGCCACGAAACGAGATATTGGGCAGGTACTCGAACGCCTGGTCCTCGACCAGCTGCATATGCGGCAGACGACGAACGAATTCATCGAGGATGACCCGCATTTCCATCCGGGCGATATTCTTGCCCATGCACTGGTGCGCGCCATAGCCGAAGGTGAGGTGCTCGGCCGCGTTGTGGCGGTAGATGTCGAACGCCTCGGGATTCTCCCAGTGGCGACGATCCTGGTTGGCCGACGCCTGCACGATCAGCAGTCTGCCGCCCTTCGGAATCTTCTCCCCACCGACTTCGGTGTCGTCGGTGGCGATGCGACGCCAGGCCACAACCGACCCGGCGACGCGCAGGCACTCCTCGATCGCGCTGGGAATCAGGGCAGGGTTCTCGCAGATGTCGTTCCAGGACTCGCGGTGCGACAGCAGGGTACGAAAGGCGTTGGTGGTGGCGAAAGCGGTGGTCTCATGGGCGGCCACCAGGATCGCCATCATCATCGAGCGCAGATAGCTCTCCGGGACGATGTCAGGATGCTCCGCGTGCATCCGGATCGAGTCATACATCCAGCCCTCGCCGGTCGGCTCGGCCAGCATGCGATCGAGGATCGCCTGTGCCGACTGCCAGAAGCGGCCGACGTCCTCGGCAATCTGCAATTGCTGTGCCGGGGAGGGGCGGCCCCAGGTATTGAGCGTGTGGGCGACCGAGAAGCGGCGAAGCTCCTGGGCATCCTCCTCGGGCACCCCCAGGAAGCGCAGTGCCACGGTCATGGGAATCTCTCGGAACATCTCGGCCACCAGATCGACGTGCCCCTTGTCGATAAAGCGGTCCATGTAGTCGCGCACCAACTCGCGCACCCATGCCTCGTGCTTCTCGAGGTGCTCGGGCAGGAAGGCCTCCATCAGCAGTCGGCGGCGTTCCATGTGGTCCGGCTCGTCCTCGTTGACCATGGTGCGGCGCATCGCATAGCCGTGACTCTCGAGGATCTTCATCGCCTCGGGAGGCGCCGGGGTGAGCTTTTCCAGGGCGATTGAGGGCGAGAAGAGGAGGTTGTCGCGGAACACCGCCTTCACGTCCTCATAGCGGCTCACGACCCAATAACCGAGCCTCGGGCTGTAGAACACCGGCTGCTGCTCGCGCGCCCAGCGCAGCGCCTCGGCAGGGTCGAGCTGATAGGGCGCATCGAAAGGATCGAAGGCGGCGGCCTCGGGCGATACCGGGCAGCCGGTGGGCGATACGGCGGCCTGGTGGAAGGGGCAGCCGCCCCCGCCGGTTTCGGTCCGGTGGATTGCTGATGTCATGGGGCCTCCCGCGGGACTGTCGCCCGGCATCGTAGCGGTCATGAGTCGCGGATCTATTGTTACTTTTATCGCACAAGATGTATCGTTTATCGAACTTATGGCTGAACATAGGCAGTTCCGATGGGGACGTCAATCCCCGGGCGACTGCACTTCCTTGCCCCGCCACCCCCGATTCGAGGAATGTCGTTCGATGGCCACCACCCTGCAAACCCTGGATCGCGGCCTGCGCGCGCTCGAAATCGTCGCCGAGCATGCCGAGGGCGTCACCATCGCCGAACTCGCCGAGCAACTGGCGGTGCACCGCGCCATCGCCTATCGCATCGTCACCACCCTCGAGGGGCGTGGGCTGATCACGCGGACCCGTGAGGGCCCGGTGCGCCTGGGGGCGGGCATCTCGCTGCTGGCCTCGCGCTTCGAGCCCCAGCTGCGCGGCGTGGCACAGCCCCTGCTGCAAAGGCTGGCGAGGGCCACCCGGGCCACGGCCTTCATCTCGGTCGCCCAGGGCGATGAGTGCGTGGTGATCATGGAAGCCGAGCCCGAGGAGGGGCTGCTGCGGGTCGGTTACCGGGTGGGCAGCCGCCACCCGCTGAAACGAGGGGCGGCCGGCATCGCCATCCTGGCCGCTCGTCCCCCGCAGCCAGACGATGACGAGGCCGTACGCCAGGCGCGAACCGAGGGCTTCAGCCTGACCCGCGGTCAGCTGCAGCGCGGGGCCGTCGGCGTGGCCAGTGCCATCGCCTCGCCGCAGGTCCGGCCCGGCGTGGAGGCCTGCGTCGGGGTGGTCGCCATGGATGATCTGGACACCGACACGGCCATCCGCGAGGTGATGGACCATGCCGGCCAGCTCGCCGACCTGATCGGCCAGTAGCCTGAGGCGGGCGGCCCGTGAAGCCATCCCCTCGGGGGGGGTACACTAGCCCCGTCCCCCAGCCACCAGCCGAGGCCTGTGATGAGTTCCCACCTGCTATCCATCGACTCCCTGTCCCGCGACGACATCGACCACCTGATGCGCGTCGCCGCGCGGATGGAGCCCATCGCAAGTCGGCGCAAGATCACCCGGGTACTGGAAGGGGCCGTGCTCGGCAACCTCTTCTTCGAGGCCAGCACCCGTACTCGGGTCAGCTTTCATGCCGCCTTCTGCCGGCTCGGCGGCAGCGTCTGCGACACCACCGGCTTCACCTTCTCGTCCATGGCCAAGGGCGAGTCGCTCTACGATACCAGCCGGGTGATGAGCGGCTATTGCGACGCCATCGTCATGCGCCACCCGGACCAGGGCTCGGTGGCCGAATTCGCCGCCGCGACGAAGGTGCCGGTGATCAACGCCGGTGACGGCCCCGGCGAGCATCCCAGCCAGGCGCTGCTGGACTTTTACACCATCGACAAGGAGTTCGCCCTGCAGGGTAAGGCGCTCAGGGACGCCCACGTGCTGATGACCGGCGACCTGAAGTATGGCCGCACGGTGCACTCGTTGATCAAGCTGCTGTCTCGCTACGCCCCGATGCGCGTCACCCTGGTGGCGCCGCCCGGCCTCGAGATGCCGAGCCACCTGATCGAGCGGGTCAGCCGCCAGGGGCTCAGCGTGGAGGTCCGCGAGAGCCTGGCCGGCGACTTCTCCGACGTGGACGTGGTCTACACCACCCGCATCCAGAAGGAGCGCTTCACCGCCGAGATGAGCGAGGGCTTCAACCTCTCCCGGGACTTCACCGTGGATCGCGCCTTCCTGGACAGCCGCTGCGGCCCCTCCACCATCGTCATGCACCCGCTGCCCCGCGACAGCCGCCCCGAGGCCAACGACCTGGACGTGGACCTCAACGGCGACCCGCGCCTGGCGATTTTCCGCCAGACCGACAACGGCATCCCGGTGCGCATGGCGATTTTCGCGACCCTGCTCGGGGTCGAGGCGCTCATCGACAGGGACCTGCGCGACGTGCCCTGGTTCGTGCCCGACCGCCTGGGCGTTGACGACGCCACCTTCTGAGCGGCCTGCAGGTCGCAACCGATCGCCTATGCTGGTGGGGAACGACAATCCGCGTCGCCGCACATGGCGACCAGGCCTGGAGGCGCAACACCGATGAACCTGAAGCGTGCGTACCTGTTGCTGTGTGGCTTCTACACCCTGTTGATCCTGATCGGCGTCATCGCCCTGCTGATGGGGGGAGGGTCGCTGCTCGCCATGATCCAGCTGGGCGTGGGAGCGGTGGTGGTGATCGGACTGTGGGGCTACTTCCTGGACAGGGGCTTCATGAACCCGCGGATGTGGCGCCCCCTGGCGGGACTGCTGGCGCTGGGCATCGTCGTGCAGATGGTCGCGGTGTTCACGGCGGATCTCTCCAGCGCGGCGCTGACCTGGACCCTCACGACCGCCATCTTCTCGGTGCTGCCGATGATCTTCCTGTATCGCTACGGCGACCGTGACCAGCCCCTCTGGGCCTCGCCCGAGGAGCGCGAGGGGGGCAAGGTGCTGGGGGAGCTGCTCGAGGGGCAGCCAGAGCTGATGGTCGAGAAACAGGCCGAGGACAGCCAGGCGACCGTCAGGGTGCGCAAGGCCGGTGATGGCTACCTGGCGAGCGTCGAGCGAGAGCGGGAAGGAGAGGTGGAGGCCTTCGAGGAGCGCTTCCGCTGCCCGGCGACCCTGGCGTTCTTCATCGAGAAGTTCACCTGCATCTCGGTGGGCGACTTCGCCACGAAATACCGTGCCGGCGACACCCGTCCGGCCTGATCAGCGCGGCGGCAGACCCTCGTGCCGGGCGAACCAGCCCTCCAGGATCAGCACCGCGGCGATGCCGTCGACGCCCTGTTCACGATAGTTGCCGCGGTGGCCGGCCTCCCGGGCGATCGACTTGGCCTCGCGGGTGGAGCCGCGCTCGTCGACCATCTCGCAGGGGATGCCGTAGCGGCCATAGAGACGCTTGCCGAACTTGCGCGCGCGGGTACTCATGACCGACTCGCTGCCGTCCATGTTGAGCGGCAGCCCCACCACGAAGAGGTCCGGGCGCCATTCGTCCACCAGCCGCGCCACCTGCGCCCAGTCGGGGATGCCGTCCCGGGCCGGCAAGGGCTCGAGCTCCCGGGCACTGGCGAGCAGCTCGTTGCCCACCGCCACGCCGATGCGCCGGGTGCCGAAGTCGAAGGCCAGGATCAGTCGCGAACCGGCTTCGGCCATCAGTCCGGCTCCGTCATCACGCGCCGCCCCCTCATCAGGAGTGGCCCGCCTCGCGGGTCATCAGGTTCAGGTCGATGCCCAGGATGCCCGCGGCGGCGCCCAGGCGCTGCTCGGGCGGCACCGTGAAGAGGATGTCGGCGCGCCCCTCCACCGTGAGCCAGGCATTCTCCTTGAGCTCGGCCTCCAGCTGGCCCGACTCCCAGCCGGCACAGCCCAGGCAGACCAGGAACTGCTCGGGCCCCTTGCCGTCCGCCAGGGCCTGGAGGATATCCATGGAGGTGGTCAGGGCGATATCGTCGGCGACCTGGATGCTGGAATCCCAGGAATCGCTGGACCCGCGATGCAGGATGAAGCCGCGATCCTTGTGGGTCGGGCCGCCATAGTAGACCGGCGCATCGCGATGGGGGCTCTCGTCGCCGCCCAGCTCGAGCTGCTCGAAGAGGGCGTCCAGGGTCAGCTCCAGGGGCCGGTTGACGATCACGCCCATGGTGCCGTTCTCGTCATGGTCGCAGAGGTAGCTGAGGCTGCCGGCGAAATTGGGGTCTTCCAGGTGCGGCATCGCCAGCAGGAAGTGGTTTTTCAAGCCGAAGTGTTGCACGGATTGCATGAGACTCCCCGGCGGACCTATTGCACGCCGTAATGATTGCCTTGGCCGAACCGCCAGACCCGGGTGATGGACAGGCTGTCCAGGGTGCCCATGCCCCGGTCGAAGGGGCGATAGGGGGCGGCACCGTGCACCGTGTCCAGGGCCGCCTGGTCGAGTTCGGCATGTCCCGAGGATTGTACCACCTCTGCCTGGCGAACCTGACCGTCGCGGCCGATCACCACCCGGATGCGCAGCTGCCCCTCCAGGTGACGCGGCGCCGGGTGCACCCGGTTGCCGTAATCCTCGACCCGGCGGGTCCAGTCGTCGATATAGCGTGCCTCGGCGGCCTGCTGGGCGGCCTGGCGCCCCTCCCCCGGCTGCTCGCCGGCGAACTCCGACGAGAGGCCCTGCTCGCGGATGCTGGAGGTGGCCTGGGCGAGCAGGTCGCGCCCCGAGGCGGAGGGGGCCGAGGCGGTGGGTGGCGCCGAGGTCTCGGCCGACTGGGGGGCACTGTCGCGAGGCACGGGCGTCGCCTGGGCCTCGCGGGGGCGCTCGGCCGCCGGGGGCTCGGGCGCCTCGCTTTCGGGCTCGGGGCGGGCGGCACTCTCCGGCTCTGCCGGGGTGGCCGGGTCCACCTCGGGTTCGGCCGCCTGCAGCTCGGGCAACTCGTCCATGGGCGCGGCCCTGGCCTCCGCCGGAGCCTGCTCCTGGGGCGAGCCGGCGGCGCGCTGGTCGGCCTCGGCGATGGCCGAAGCCTCCACGGCCTCCGGCGACGGCCGGCTCACCAGCACCACGTCGATGCTGGAGCGCTCGACGGGCGCCGGCGCGAATTGGCGACTGGCCACCACCCCGATGACCACCAGGTGCAGCAGCAGCGCCAGCGACCAGGCCAGCCAGTGCCGGTACGGCCGGGAGACCGGGGCATACTGGATGGGGTCGCTGAGGGGGCTGCTCGTCATGGGCCGTAGGCCTCCCGGATCAGCGCCGCTCGCCGAGACGGCGCTGGATGGCGTCCATCAGCTGGGCGGCGATATCGGTACCGCGCTGGTCGTCGATCTCGCGCACGCAGGTGGGGCTCGTGACGTTGATCTCGGTAATGTAGTCGCCGATCACGTCGAGGCCGACGAACATCAACCCCTTTTCGCGGATCGTCGGCTGGACCTGCTCGATCAGCCAGTGGTCGCGGGCGGTGAGCTCGCGACTGGTCCCCGTGCCGCCGGCGGCCAGGTTGCCGCGGGTCTCGCCGGCCATGGGCACGCGGGCCAGGCCGTAGGGGATCGGCTCGCCGTCCACCAGCAGGATGCGGGTATCGCCCTCGCTGATCTCGGGGATGTAGCGCTGGGCCATGACCTGGCGCCTGCCGCGCTCGCTCAGCATCTCGATGATGGCGCCCAGGTTGCGGCCCTCGGGGCGGACATGAAAGATCCCGGTGCCGCCCATGCCGTCCAGCGGCTTGAAGATCACGTCGCCGTGCTCGGCGTGGAAGTCGCGCAGCACGGCCTCGTTGCAGGAGACCAGGGTCGGGGTGCAGCACTGGGGGAACTGCTGGGCGAAGAGCTTCTCGTTGCACTCCAGCAGCGCCTGGGTGGGGTTGACCACCAGCACGCCCTCGCGCTCGGCGAAGCCCAGCAGGTAGACGGCGTTGAGGAAGTAGCCATCGACGGGCGGGTCCTTGCGCATCAGGATCACGTCGAGTTCGGCCAGGGGCCCCACCTCCGGCTCGCCCAGGTCGAACCAGTGCCCGGGGTCGCGGTGCACCTCCAGCGCGCGCATCCGGCCGAAGGCACGTCCCTCGCGCAGGAAGAGGTCCTCCTGCTCCAGGTAGTGCAGCGACCAGCCGCGGTCCCTGGCGGCCCACAGCATGGCCAGGCTGGTGTCCTTCTTGTAGGTGAGGTCGGCGATGGGATCCATCACCACGCCGATCTTCAGCGCGGGTTCGTTCATGGGGTCGGGATTCCGGTCCGGGGAGTGGGTCCGGTCAGTATGCCGCAGGGCCGGCAGGCGCACCAAGTTGCCAGGCCTGCACCAACCGGTTACTCCCCGCCCGGCACCAGGCGGATCCCGCCAGGCTCCAGGGTGATCTGCTGGTGCTTGTAGAGCCGGCCGATGGCCTGCTTGAAGGCGCTCTTGCTCACCCCCAGCCGCGCCTTGATCTCCGCCGGGTCGCTCTTGTCGCCCAGCGGCAGGTAGCCGCCGCTCTCGCGCAGGGCCTTGAGCACCTGCTCGCCCACCACGTCGAGCCGCGCTTCGCCCGGCGGCAGCAGCGAGAGGTCCAGCCGACCGTCGTCACGCAGGCGCTTCACGTAGCCGGTGAGACGCTGGCCGCGGCGCAGCGGGCGGTTGAGGTCGTCACGGTAGAGCAGGCCCCAGAAGCGGTGGTTCACCACGGCCTTGACCCCCAGGTCGGTCGCCTCGGCGATCACCAGTGACACCGCATCACCTGCTTGCAGGCCCACGGCCTCGTCGGCGATGAAGCGCTCGAGCTTCTGGGAGGCCACCGGCCGGCCCTGCTGGTCTTCGTAGATCATCACCAGCACCCGCTTGCCCACGCTGGGACGGAAGCGCTGCTCGCCATAGGGCAGCAGCAGGTCGCGGGGGTGGCCCCAGTCGAGGAAGGCCCCGGTGTCGTTGACGGTAACCACCTCGAGGTAGGCCACCTCTCCGACGGCCGCCCTGGGGGCACAATAGTTGCGCGTGCCGGCGGAGCGAGGCGAGGTGGATGGGCGGCGGTCTCGGGAGTCGGGCATGGGGAGCTCCGGTGAGGAGAGGCACAAGGCGCCGGGGATGCGTTGGCGCTCACAGGTCGCCGAAGCGGGATTGCAGCAGCGACAGCGCCACCACCGGCGTGGTCTCGGTGCGCAGGATGCGCGGGCCGAGGGAGAGGGGGACGAAGCCGCCGGCCAGGGCCGCCTCGACCTCGGCCTCGGACAGTCCACCCTCCGGGCCGATCAGCAGGGCGGCGCTGGCAGGCGCTTCCCGTTGTTCCAGGGCCCCGGTGGTGCCGGGATGCAGCACCAGGCGCAGCGCTTCGTCGCGGCCGGCCAGCCAGTCGGCCAGGCCGGCGGGGGGGTGCACGGGCGGCAGGGTCGCGCGACCGCACTGCTCGCAGGCGCTGGCCGCCACGGCCTGCCAGTGGGCGAGCTTCTTCGCCTCGCGCTCGCCCCGGAGGCGCACGTCGCCATGCTCGGTGTAGAGCGGGGTGATCGCGGCGACGCCGAGCTCCACCGCCTTCTGGATGGCGTAGTCCATGCGATCGCCCTTGGAGATCGCCTGCCCCAGGTGCACCGCGAGCGGCGACTCGCCGGTGCCCGGGGCCACGGCCTCGATGCGCACCACCACCCGCTTGCGGGAGGCCTCGACGATCACCGCCCTGGCCTCCCGGCCGGCGCCGTCGAAGAGCCGCAGAGGCGCGCCCTCGGTAAGGCGCAGCACTCGCGCCACGTGGCGGGCCGGTCCCTCGGGCAGAACCACGTCGCCGCCGACCACANGGTCGGCGGCAACGTGGATGCGCGGGGCCTTCACTCGCGGGGCATTCACTGACACGGGCCGGTCACGCTTACTGGGTCGCCTGCTCGCCCGACGGCTGGGCCTGTTCGGCCTGACGCTTCTTCTTCTGGGCGTAGATCGCCTCGAAGTTGACCGGCGCCAGCATCAGCGGCGGGAAGCCGCCCCGATTGACCAGATTGTCGATGCACTCCCGGGCATAGGGGAAGAGCATGTTGGGACAGAAGGCGCCCAGGGTGTGGTCGAGCTGCTGCCCCTCGATGCCGCTGATACGGAACAGGCCGGCCTGCTCGATCTCGGCCAGGAAGGAGGTGGTGCCTTCCTCGCTGTGGGTGACCTGGGCGGTGACCTTGATGACCACCTCGTACAGGCCTTCCCCGACCTGGCGGCTGGTGGTGTTCAGGTCCAGACCGACCTTGGGCTTGAACGGCTGCTGGAAGACCGTCGGCGAGTTGGGGGCCTCGAAGGAGATGTCCTTGACGTAGATGCGCTGCAGGGCGAACTGCAGTTGGGGCTTGTCCTGCTGGCCGGCCGCCTGGCCATTGGGGCCGGCGTTCTGGTTGTTCTCTTCCGCCATGGGAAAGGTCCTTTGATTCGGTGAATGCGTGTCGATGATGCGTCGCGGCCTGATGGGCGCTATTTCTTGACGACCGGCAGGCCATCGGCCTGCCACTGGGCCATGCCGCCCTTGAGCTTGAGCACCCGCTCGAAGCCTGCCTTGGTCAGCTTGGCCTGGGCGACGCCGGCGCTCTGGCCATGCTTGCAGGCCACGATGATCGGCTTGCCCTTGAACTTCTCGAGTTCACGCATGCGCTCGTCGAGCTTGCTCTGGGGGATGTTGCGCGCGCCGGCGATGTGGCCCGCCTTGAACTCGCCGGCCTCGCGAAGGTCGAGCACCACGGCGTCCTCGCGATTGACCAGCTGGGTCGCCTCGCCGGAGGTCACGCCACCGCTGCTGCTGTTGCGGACCTCGTAGGCGATCCAGGCGGTCAACACCAGCAGGAAGGCCCCCACCAGCAGCGGGTGATTCTGCACGAATTCGAACAGCTGATCGATCATGGGTTCGGCTAACTCTTGTCTCGGATGCACGGTGAACGGGGCCGGCTCGTCGCGGCGGCGCCCAGTATACACAAAGCCACGGCAGGCCGGGGGCCGCTCAAATGACGTCTGGCGGTGCCCTGCGATATGATGCCGCAAGCAGATGCAAGTCGCGACCCCGGTGACCGCCCGCGCGCCTGCCGGGGCTGACAAGGACAAAGAGGCCCTCCCCATGACCGAACCCCGCACCCCTACCCCGCGTCCGGTGGCGCTGATCATCCTCGACGGCTATGGCTACAACGAGGACGCCAGGGACAACGCCGTGCTCGCCGCCCGCACCCCGGTGATGGATCGCCTGTGGCAGGAGCAGCCGCACACCCTGATCCATACCGACGGCCGCCACGTGGGCCTGCCGGATGGCCAGATGGGCAACTCCGAGGTCGGCCACATGAACCTGGGCGCCGGGCGCATCGTCTACCAGGACTTCACGCGCATCACCAAGGCCGTCGAGGACGGCGACCTGGACACCATCGAGGTGCTGACGGCGCCGATCGATGCCGCCGTGGCAGACGGCAAGGCGGTGCACCTGCTGGGCCTGCTCTCGCCAGGCGGCGTGCACAGCCACGAGGACCACTTCCTGGCGATGGCCGAGCTGGCCGCCCGCCGCGGCGCACGGCGGATCTACGTCCACGCCTTCCTCGACGGCCGCGACATGCCGCCCAAGAGCGCCATGGCGTCGCTGGAACGCACCAACGCGCGCCTCGCCGAGCTGGTGGGCCCCGAGAACGGCTTCGTGGCCTCGATCATCGGCCGCTATTACGCCATGGACCGCGACAACCGCTGGGATCGCGTGGAGAAGGCCTACCGCCTGATCACCGAGGGCGAGGGCGAATTCGAGGCGATCGGGGCCGAGGAGGGGCTGCGCCGGGCCTACGCGCGCGACGAGACCGACGAGTTCGTCACTGCCACCAGCATCCGCCCGAGCGGCGCGCCGGTGGCCCTGGCCGAGGGCGATGCCGCCATCTTCATGAACTTCCGTGCCGACCGCGCCCGGGAGCTGACCCGCGCCTTCGTCGAGGCGGGCTTCAGCGGCTTCGAGCGCCGCGTGCGACCCAGGCTCGCCGCCGAGGGCCTGGTGATGCTGACCCAGTATGCTGCCGATATCCCTGCGCCGGCGGCCTTTCCGCCGGCGGAGCTCGTCAACACCCTGGGCGAGGTGATGGAGAAGCGCGACCTCACCCAACTGCGCATCGCCGAGACCGAGAAGTATGCCCACGTCACCTTCTTCTTTTCCGGTGGCCGCGAGGAGGAGTACCGGGGCGAGACCCGGGTGCTGGTGCCCTCGCCCCAGGAGGTGAAGACCTACGACGAGAAACCCGAGATGAGCGCCGCGGAAGTCACCGACCGGCTGGTGGAGGCGATCGATGCCGGCACGTTCGACCTGAT
This sequence comes from Halomonas rhizosphaerae, assembly GCF_030012485.1. NCBI lineage: Bacteria > Pseudomonadati > Pseudomonadota > Gammaproteobacteria > Oceanospirillales > Halomonadaceae > Halomonas > Halomonas rhizosphaerae. The sequence goes on along the minus strand of NZ_JASCQQ010000003.1, from coordinate 161,054 downwards.
CGTCTGCAACTACGCCAACGGTGACATGGTCGGTCACACCGGCGACTTCGACGCCGCCGTCCGGGCCATCGAGGCAGTGGACGCCTGCGTCGGCCGGGTGGTGGAGGCGATCCGGCGCGCCGGCGGCGCCTGCCTGGTCACCGCCGACCACGGCAACGCCGAGCAGATGGTCCACCCCGAGACCGGAGCGCCCCAGACCGCCCACACCACCTTCGAGGTGCCGCTGATCTATGTCGGCGAGCGTCCGGTGCGGCTCGCGGACGACGGCAGCCTGTGCGACATCGCCCCGACCCTGCTGACGATGATGGACCAGCCGATCCCCGAGGAGATGACCGGCCGGGTGCTGATCGAGCGCGACTGAGCCGGGCGGGGAGGCCAGGGGATGGCGAGAGGCGTCACAACGCTCGGCGCATGGCTGCCGGGACTGGCGATGGTGCTGGGCCTGGCGTCGCCGCTTGCCGCCCAGCCCTCCGAACGTGAGGCACAGGCGCGCCTCGATGCCCTCGGCGAGGAGCTCAGGGAGGCCTCCGCGCAGCTCTCCACCACCCGGGAGGCCCGGGACGAGGCCAGCGAGGCCCTGCGCGAGGTGGAGACCGCCCTCGCCGAGACCCACCGCCACCTCGATGACCTGCAGGCCGAGCGACGCGCGCTCGGCGACGAGATCGCCTCCCTCGAGGCGCGACGCGAGCAGCTGGCCGCCGAGCGCGCCCAGCAGGTCGAGGCCCTGTCGGCCCAGCTCGATGCCCTCTATCGCCTCGGCCGCACCCCCCAGCTCAAGCTGCTGCTCAACCAGGACGACCCGGCGCGACTCGACCGCCTTCAGCACTATCTCAACCGCCTGGCCCGGGCACGCAACGAGCGCCTCGACGAGCTGGAAAGGCTCGATGCCGAACTGGTAGACAATCGCCGGGCACTGGATGAGCGTGGCGAGCGCCTCGAGGCCGTCGCCACGGAGCTTGCCGCACGCAGCGCCACCCTGGCCGAGCAGATGTCGGAGCGTGCCACCCTGGTGGCCAGGCTGGACGAGCGCTTCGCCAGCGAACAGGCACGCCTGGCGACGCTCGCCCAGGACCGGGCCCATGCCGAGCGCACCCTGCGCGAGGTGCAGGAGCAGCTGGCGCGCCTGGAGCGGCCACCGCCCTCCACGGCCATCGAACAGACCCGGGGCGAGCTGCCATGGCCGGTGCAGGGCAGCATCGCCTCGGCCTTTCATGAGGGGGAGGGCGTCCACCTCAACGGCCTGTTGATCCAGGCTGCCGCGGGCACCCCGGTCAAGGCCGTGCATGCGGGGCGAGTGGTGTTCGCCGACTGGATGCGCGGCTTCGGCAACCTGCTGATCGTCGATCACGGCGACCAGGTAATGACCCTGCATGCCCACCTGCAGCACTTCGAGGTACCGGTGGGGGCAGCCGTCACCCGTGGCGACTCCCTGGGCGCGGTGGGCGACAGCGGCGGTCAACAGCGGCCGGGGCTCTACTTCGAGGTACGCCGCAACGGCGACCCCATCGACCCGCGGCGCTGGATCGCCCGCCAGCCGTGAGCCCCGGCTATTCCATAGACGCCCGGCCACGGGCTATGCTGGGCTGCCACCTCCGGAACCGCGAGAATCTGCATGTCCCTACGTCCCGCCGCTCTGCCCACCGTGACGCGCCGCCTGGTGTCGGCACTGCTGTCGGCCGCCCTGCTGGCGCTCGCTCCCCTGCCTGCCACCGCACAGGGCCAGAGCCCGGAGGATGACCTGCCGGTCGCCGAGATCCAGGCCTTCGCCGAGGTGTTCGAGCGCATCAAGCGCGCCTACGTCGAGGAGGTCGAGGATGCCGACCTGCTGCGCAACGCCATGCGCGGCATGCTCAGCGAGCTCGATCCCCACTCCGCCTACCTGGACAGCGAGGAGTTCGAGAGCCTGCGCGAGTCCACCCAGGGAGAGTTCGGCGGCGTGGGCATCGAGGTGGGCCTGGAGGATGGCCAGCTGACGGTGATCACCCCCATCGACGACACGCCGGCCTCACGAGCCGGCCTGCAGTCCCGGGACAAGATCCTGCGCATCGACGATACGCCCACCGACCGGCTCTCGCTGCAGGAGGCGGTCAACCTGATGCGCGGCGACCCCGGCACCGAGATCCGGCTGACCATCCTGCGCCAGGGCGAGAGCGCCCCCCAGGAGGTCACCCTGACCCGCGAGGTCATCCGCACCGAGAGCGTCAAGAGCGAGCTTCTTGAGGAGGGCTACGGCTACCTGCGGGTCAGCCAGTTCCAGACCCGCACCGGCGAGCAGGTCGGCAGCACCATCCGTCGCCTGGAACGCGACGGGCCGCTCAAGGGCCTGGTGCTCGACCTGCGCAACAACCCCGGCGGGGTGCTGCAGGCTGCGGTGGACGTGGCCGACGCCTTCCTCGACGAGGGACTGATCGTCTACACCGAGGGGCGCCTGCCGGACAGCGAGATGCGCTTCTCGGCCGGTCGCGAGACGGCGGCGGCCGACGTGCCGCTGGTGGTGCTGATCAATGGCGGCAGCGCCTCGGCGGCGGAGATCGTCGCCGGCGCCCTGCAGGACCAGCGCCGCGGCGTGGTGATGGGTACCGAGAGCTTCGGCAAGGGCTCGGTGCAACAGATCATGCCGCTGGGCAACGGCGAGGGGCTTAAGCTGACCACAGCGCTCTACTTCACCCCCGAAGGCCGCTCGATCCAGGCCCAGGGCATCGAGCCCGACGTGGAGGTGATCCGTGGCCGCCTGGAGGTGGCCGAGGGCAGTGGCCTGAACGTGCGCGAATCGGACCTGGAGGGCCACCTGCGCTCCCAGGACGAGCAGCGCACCCGCAGCGAGATGAGCGAGCGCTTGCGCGAGGACTACCAGCTCGGCGAGGCCCTCAACCTGCTCAAGGCCCTCGACGTGCTCAGCCAGCGTCGCGGCGGCTGAGGGCGCGACAGGCGCGAGGCAGGCGCCCGCGATGCCCCGTCGCCTGCTGCATCAGCAGCCGCTTGAGCGGCCCGAACCGGTCGACGCCGGAGAGCCCCAGGTTACGCGCCAGGGTGAGCGCCGGGTGGCGCGCCCCGAACAGCAGCCGGAAGCCGTCCATCAGCGCCAGCATGGCGGCATTGTCGCCACGCCGGCGCCGGGCGTAGCGCCCCAGCAGCACGGCATCGCCTGGTGACAGCCCCCGTCGCCGGCCCGTGACCAGTTCCTCGGCGAGCACCGCCGCATCCATCAGCCCCAGGTTCACCCCCTGGCCTGCCAGCGGATGGATGCTGTGCGCCGCATCCCCCACCAGGGCGAAGCCCGGCAGCACGTAGCGCTCGGCATGTCGCTGGGTGAGCGGCACCGCCAGCGCCCGGTCGGTCACCGTCACCTCGCCCAACCGGTGCTCGATGGCGACCGCCATCTCGACGCCCAGCGCCTCCCGGGACAGGGCCAGCAGACGCTCGGCCTCCTGCGGGCTGGTGGACCAGACGATGGAGCAGTGATGGTCGCCGCCCTCCATGTGCAGCGGCAGGAAGGCCAGTGGCCCCGTCGGGAGAAAGACCTGGCGCGCCACGCCGCCATGGGCGAGGCGCGTACGCACCGTGGTGACCACCGCCACCTGGCCGGTGTCGCGGGAGCAGACGCCGATGCCGGCCATCGCCCGCAGCGGTGACCGGGCCCCGTCGGCGGCCACCACCAGGGAGGCCGTCAGCCGGCGGCCATCCTCCAGCAGCACCGTCCGCCCGGCGTCGTCAGCCTCGAGACCGGCCACGCGAGCGCCGAAGCGCGCCTGGACGCTCGGCAACTCGGCCAGGCACGCCTCGAGCGCCGCCAGGGTGACGTCGTTCTCGACGATATGCCCCAGCACCGGCACCCCGGCCTGGGACGCGGAGAAGTTCACCTCGCCGCTGCCCTCGCCGTCCCAGACCTGCATGAAGCGATAGGGACTCACCCGGCGCGAGGCCATCCACGCCCAGGCACCCAGTCCCCTCAGCAGCTGTTGCGATACCGGCGTCAGGGCACTGACCCGCATGGAGGGCGGCCCCTTGCCCACGGCGTCGCGGTCGAGCGGCGCCTCGCGGGCATCCAGCAACGCCACCTCAAGCCCGGCCCGGCCCAGCAGGCAGGCCAGGGCCGTGCCCACCATGCCTCCGCCGACGATGATTACCTCGAACGGCGCCGAGGCGCGTCCCTGTCCTGTGCTCATGAACTCTGCTCCTCGTGACGGCCCCGATGACCATGCTGCCTGTTCAGCGTGTCGATACCCAACCTTCGCGCTCCTGCCATCCAGCCCTTGTCGTTTCCTGTCGCAACAGCCTCTAGCGTTCCAGCCCCATGGCCCGGCGGGCCAGGCCGCGGCGCAGTGGCCCCAGCAGGTTCAGCCCCACGAGACCTGCGCCGCGGGCATGGGAGAGCAGGGGAATATCGAGCCCGAACAGGCGAATCAGGCCGTCGCTGAAGCGGATGACGTTGTCACGGTCGGCGTCTCGACGCACCTCGAAGTCCCGCAGGACCGCCGCGCTCCCCGGGCCATCGCCCCGCTCGATGCCGGCCTCGATGGCAGCCACCAGATCCATGACCCCACGCAGCGCCAGGTTGAAGCCCTGGCCGGCCACCGGGTGCAGGGCATGGGCCGCATTGCCCAGCACCGCCAGTCCGGGGCGAGTGGTCTCGCGAGCGGTGATCAGCGACAGCGGGTAGGCATGACGGTGGCCGACCCGTCGGAAATGCCCGACCCGGTCACCGAAGGCCCGTTGCAGCTCGGCCAGGAAATCCCCGTCGGACAGGGCCAGGCGGCGCCCCTCCTCGCCGCGCTCGTGGGTCCAGACCAGCTCCATGGCCTGGCCCTGGAGGGGCAGCAGGGCGATGGGTCCCGCCGGCGTGAACCGCTCATAGGCGACGCCCCTGTGGGGGCGGCTGACCTCGACGCTGGCGATCAGTGCCACCTGGTCATAGGGCCGCTCGCGGCTCTCGATCCCCAGCCGTTCCTTGAGCCCCGAGCGTCCGCCGTCGGCGAGGACCGTCAGCCCGGCTTCCAGCTCGCTGCCATCCGACAGCTGCAGCCGATATCCCTCGGCGACGGGGTGGATCGCCTCGACCCTGGCCGGACAGTGCCAGGCCAGTGGCAGCTCGCTCAGCCGGCCATGCAGCACTCGCCCCATCCAGGCATTGGGGATCACCTGACCCAGCGCCTCGACCCCAAGCTCAGCGGCGCGCAGCCGCGTCACGCCCAGGCGGCCCCGTTCACTGACGTGAATGGTGCGGATCGGGGCGGCCATCTCGGCCATGCTGCCCCAGACCCCCAGGTTAGCGAAATGCCGGGCGGAGCCACCGGCGATGGCGCTCGCCCGGGCATCGAAGCTGGGCTGCCAGGGCTCGGCCTGCGGCGGCGGCAGCGGTGCCGCCTCGATCACCGCCACCCGGAGCCCCGCCCGCTCGACCAGCGCGGCCAGGGCACAGCCCAGGCTGGCCCCCACGAGTCCGCCGCCGATGATGGCGATATCCACCCGCAGCTGCGCGGTCGAGCTCATGGCAGGCACCCTTTTATCCCATAACGTACATTACATAAAGGCATTGCCAACGGCTCCTTGACCGGTCAATTACTGTCCATCAGGGCTTCGATTTCCGCTACCCGCTTGGGCACGTCCACGGTCAGTACCTCGCGGCCGTCGGACGTCACCGCCACGTCATCCTCGATGCGGATGCCGATGCCGCGGAAGGCCTCGGGCAGATCGTCATCGGCAGGCACGTAGAGGCCGGGCTCCACGGTGAGCACCATGCCGGGCAGCAGGGCGCGGGGCTGCCCCTCGTGGCGATAGGCCCCCACGTCATGCACGTCGAGCCCCAGCCAGTGGGAGGTCGAGTGCAGGTAGAAGCGCTTGTAGCTGCCATCGTCGATGCGCGCCTGGACGTCGCCCTCCAGCAGCCCGAGCTCGATGAGACCGGCGGTGAGGTCGTGCACCACGCCCTCGTGGATCGTCGCCAGGGTGATGCCGGGGCGGACCGCGGCGACGGCGCGCTCCTGGGCGGCCAGCACCACCTCGTAGAGGGCCCGCTGGGCCTCGGAGAAGCGGCCGTTGACCGGGAAGGTGCGGGTGATGTCGCCGGCATAGAGATCGAACTCGCCGCCGGCATCGATCAGCACCAAGGCGCCATCCTCCAGGGGGGCATGGTTCTCGATGTAGTGCAGCACACAGGCATTGATGCCGCCACCGACGATGCTGGCGTAGGCCGGGCCGCTGCCGCCCTGCCAGCGGAACTCGTGCTCGAGCTCGGCCTGCAGCTGTCGCTCCATGAGCCCCGGGCGAGCCGTGCGCATGGCCCGCACATGGGCCCGGGCGGAGATCGCCCCGGCGTGGCGCATCAGGGCCAGCTCCGCCTCGCTCTTGCACAGGCGCTGCTCGTGGATCAGTTCGCTGACGTCGGCGAAGGCCGATGGCGCCACCGCCCCGCGACGCGAGCGGCCGGCCAGCTCACCACGCACCTCCTCGGCGAGCGCCAGGGCCTCGGCATCGCCCAGCGGCAGGTAGAGCGTGTGACGACCGTCGAGCAGCTCGGCCAGCCGCGCCTCGCGCTCGGCATTCTCGAAGGCCTGGTCGATGCCATGCTTGCGCACGGTACCCTCCGCGCCCAGGCGGATGCCGGTCCAGGCTTCCAGCGTCGGGTCGCGGTCCTGGCAGAACAGCACGCTCTCGCCGGCCTCGCGGCCCGGCAGCAGCAGCAGCAGGGCCTCCGGTTCGGGGAAGCCGGTCAGGTAGTGGAAGTCACTGTCCTGGCGGAAGGGGAACTCGCTGTCCCGCGAGCGGGTGACCAGTGCCGCTCCCGGCAGCAGGACGGCGCTGTCGGCGGGCAGCCTATCCATCAGGGCCCGGCGGCGGGCACGGTACTCGTCATTGGTGATCGGGGCGGGACGGGGCAGGATCTCGGGGTGCATCACGGCTCCTGGGTGGGTTCTCTGGCCGCTCTCAGTGGCGGGTGGGCTCGTCGACCTGCTCGACCTGGGGCTTGCCGGGATGCCGCTCGGTGTAGAGCAGCATGGCGGCCATGCGTGCGTGCTCGGTGAGGGCGAAGAGGTCGTTCTCGTTCTCCGGACTGTCCTCGATATCGGTCTCGATGCCCGTCAGGCCCTCGAGATCCTGGAGGGCCTCGCGCAGGGCCGGCGACCAGGCACGGCGGGGCTCCTCGCCGGCATCGGCCACCACCTCGAGGAAGCCGAGGGTCCACTCCTGCAGGCCCAGGGCACGCTCGGCCAGGGAGAAGAGCTCATCCGGCAGCAGGGGCTCGAAGTTGAGCTCGGCGGCGGAGAGGGCCTCGAGGGTCTGGCGGCGCCAGCCCAGCAGCCGCTCGGCACTCGGCTCGTCGCGGGGCTGGTCGACCCCGAGACTCAGGCAGACCTCTTCCAGCCACGCCTCGGGGGTGAGGTCGTGCAGCGCAAGCTCGGCACAGAGGCGCCCGTCGAGGAAGGCCGGCGACTGCATGCTGCCGTGCAGCAGGAAGGTGTCGGCAATGGTCGAGAAGTCCTGGCGTTCGTTGATCAGTGACATGGCAAGATCCGCTGGTGGGCCGCCGGGCGCGTTGACCGCCCGCAAACGGCTCTCTTATAGTGACTGGCATTCATCCTCTTGGCGCCTGTCGGATTTGACCGATCGTCGTGAGAGCGTCGGACTTCGAGACAGATTTATCGATCTGAAGTAGCGAATAGCCCGCTATGTAATGAATCAGATCGAATGAAATTGGCCGCAAGACCGACACTCGTCGTAGGTCAGTGTTAAGTGCGACAGGCTCCTGGCCTCGATGTTAACGCATCGGCTCCCTGTGACGCGCACCCGGCGTGCGATCCCCTTCCCCTGCCCCTTTCCGGAGCCTGCCATGACCGAGCCTAAACGGCCCACCACCGAGATCACCCTCCTGGAGCGCAGCTATGCCATCGCCTGCGCGCCGGAGGAGCAGGACAAGCTCGAGCGGGCCGCCCGCTACCTCGACCGCGCCATGCAGGGCATCCACTCCCGTGGCCGGGTGATCGACCGCGAGAAGATCGCCATCATGGCGGCCCTCAATATCTCCCACGAGCTGCTCGAGGCCCTGGATGACCAGCGGGCCGGCGAGGAGAGCCTCAACGAGCTCAACGCCCGCCTCGAGAAAGCGCTGGACGCCATGCCCGCGCGTTGAGCCGACGCAATCATCCCTTTGGCCCTGCCAGTGCCTCTGGTAGGATGAAGGGGTTCCCTGGGGTGTTTGCCAGTCGTTATCGTCCCTCGAGCCTATGCGCAGTACCCAGGGGGCCAAATGCTAGCCGGACCCGTGTGCATGTCCGTGCGTCGGAAAGCCTGACGGTTCGGCTGCGGCCACCCACCTTGAACCACTGGGTTCAAGGGCCAGAACGACAGCGGCACTCTGGGGAACCCTCATCCGACATGACCCACATGCAGGATACCGCCGCCACCCCCCTGACCGACGACGCCCGTCGCCGGCTGAGACGCGAATTGCGCCTGCGCCGACGCGAACTGAGCGCCGAGGCTCGCCGTGACGCCGCAGAACGCCTCTGCCGACACCTCCGGAAACTGCCCGAGATCCAGCGCGCCCGTCGCCTGGCCCTCTATCTGCCCAATGACGGCGAGATCGATCCCACCCCACTGATTCCCTGGCTCGAGCGCCGCGGCACACGCGTCCACCTGCCGGTCCTCAAGCCGCTCTCCCGCAACCAGCTGTGGTTCGTGCACTACCATTCGGGGACGCCCATGGTGGCCAACCGCTTCGGCATCCCGGAGCCCGAGGCCCGCCACGGGGCGCATCGTGCGCGGCGCACCCCGGCCTGGGCCCTCGATGTGATCCTGCTGCCGCTGGTGGGCTTCGACGACCGAGGTCAGCGCATGGGCATGGGCGGCGGCTTCTACGACCGAAGCCTGGCCTTCACCCGCCGCCCGGGGCCGCGCCCTCGCCTGATCGGCCTGGCCCACGACTGCCAGCGTGTCGAGCGCCTCCCCGCCGCCCCCTGGGACGTGCCGCTGGACGCCATCGTCAGCGATGCCCGGGTGATACGCCCCTGAGGGACTCTGCCGCACGAACGACGAAGGCCGATGCAGATATGCATCGACCTTCGTCATCGGGCGATTCCGGCGCTCTCCACTCCGTTTGCGGGGGGATTCAGCCGCCCGCCAGCGCCTGGGCATAGCCGGTCGCCACGACCCCGATGCCGAAGACCAGCACCAGTGCCATGACCAGATCGGGCTTGCGCTTCATTGTCGACTCCGTGGGAGACAGGACCGCGAGGGTCGTTGTGGATGTTGTTGTGGGGTGACCGCGAGGCATGCGGCAACGACGTGACTATAGGGCCTGATGCCTCAGTATGACAACCAGCATACTTAGGGTGTTACATTTTTAAACACTCGGGAGATCCAGGCTGCAGAGTGAGTCAGCGCTCACTCGGCGTGTCGAGGATGGCCCGGCCTCAGGCCATGAAGAGCCGATAGGCCGGGTTGTCGCTCTCCTTCCAGTAGCGATAGCCGATATCATCGAAGTACTCCTCGACGTGGGTGCGATCTCCATTGGGGACCTGCATGCCCACCAGCACCCGGCCATAGGCGGCCCCGTGGTTGCGGTAGTGGAACAGCGAGATGTTCCAGTCGTGGGGCAGGTGGGTGAGGAAGTTCATCAGCGCCCCGGGCCGCTCCGGGAACTCGAAGCGGTAGACCTCCTCGTCGAAGCGCTCCTTCGGCCGGCCGCCCCCCAGGTGGCGGATATGCAGCTTGGCCAGCTCGTTGTCGGTGAGGTCCTCCACGGGATAGCCGGCCCCACGGAGCTTGTCGATCACCGCCTGGCGGTCCTCGCCGCCGGGCTTCACCTGGACGCCGACGAAGATGTGGGCCTTCTCCGGGTCCGCATAGCGGTAGTTGAACTCGGTGACCATCCGCTTGCCGATGGTGCGACAGAACTTCTTGAAACTGCCGGGCCTCTCGGGGATGGTCACGGCGAGGATCGCCTCGCGCTGCTCGCCCAGTTCGGTACGCTCGGCGATGTGCTGCAGGCGGTCGAAGTTGGTGTTGGCCCCGGAGTTGATGCAGACCAGCGTCTGGTGCTCGGCACCGGTCTGCTGGATGTACTTCTTGAGGCCCGCCAGCGAGAGCGCCCCGGAGGTCTCGGAGACCGCCCGGGTATCCTCGAAGATGTCCTTCACCGCGGCACACATCTCGTCGGTGTTGACGGTGATGACGTCGTCGATCAGGTCGCGCAGGATCGAGAAGGGCACCTCGCCGACCTGCGCCACGGCCACGCCCTCGGCGAAGACCCCGACCTGGTCCAGCACCACGCGCTCCCCGGCGGCCAGCGCCGCCTTGAGACAGGCGCTGTCCTCGGACTCCACCCCGATCACCTTGATCTCGGGCCGCAGGTACTTGATGTAGGCGGCCATGCCGGCGATCAGGCCGCCACCCCCTACCGGCACGAAGATGGCGTCGATCGGCCCGCCATGCTGGCGCAGGATCTCCACGGCGATGGTCCCCTGGCCGGCGATGACATCGATGTCGTCGAAGGGCGGGATGTAGGTGTAGCCGTGCTCGGCGATCAGCTCCTGGGCATGGGCCGCCGCCTCGGCGAAGGCATCCCCCTTGAGCACCACCTTGGCGCCCCGCGCCCGCACCGCCTGGACCTTGATCTCCGGCGTGATGCGGGGCATCACGATCACCGCCTTGACGCCCATCAGCTTGGCCGCCATCGCCAGCCCCTGGGCATGGTTGCCCGCCGAGGCGGCAATCACGCCCTGGGCCTTCTGCGCCTCGCTGAGCTGGGCCATCTTGTTGTAGGCGCCGCGGATCTTGAAGGAGTAGACCGGCTGCAGGTCCTCGCGCTTGATCAGGATCTGGTTGTTGAAACGGCGGGAGAGGAAGGGGGCCGGGGAGATCGGCGTTTCCCGGGCGGCTTCATAGACCCGGGCCTGGAGAATCTTCTTGACGGTAGCTTCGAGCATCCTGATATCCCAGAGGCGTGACGCGGGCGGCAGATCTTGCTGCGCTGCAGAGAACCCCTATTGGTAGCATTGCGGCGGCCATGGCGTCCAGCACCCGCCACCGGCATCGCCTATAATGGCGCGGCATTCGCCATCCACCCGACAGCGAGCACGACATGACCCAGGACGAACTCAAGGACGCCGTGGCGGCCGCGGCCATCGACGAGATCCGCCCCCGCCTCGAGCGCGACACCATCCTCGGCATCGGTACCGGCTCCACCGCGAACCGCTTCATCGACCGGCTGGCGGCCCTGCGCCATGACTTCCGCGGTGCCGTGGCCAGCTCCGAGGCCAGCGCCGAGCGCCTGCGTGGCCACGGTATCGAGGTCTTCGAGCTCAACGAGGCCGGCACCGTGCCCTTCTACATCGATGGCGCCGACGAAGTGAACGCTCACCTTCACATGATCAAGGGGGGCGGTGCGGCCTTGACACGAGAGAAGATCGTCGCCGCCTGTGCCGAACGCTTCATCTGCATCGCCGACGCCTCCAAGAGGGTCGAGCGGCTGGGGAACTTTCCGCTGCCGGTGGAGGTGATCCCCATGGCTCGCTCCTACGTGGCCCGGGAACTGGTCAGGCTGGGGGCGGATCCGGTCTATCGCCAGGGGGTGGTCACCGACAACGGCAACCAGATCATCGACTGCTTCGAGTTCATGATCGACGACCCGGTGGCCATGGAGGCACGGCTCAATGCCATCGTCGGCGTGGTCACCAACGGCCTTTTCGCGGCGCGCGGTGCCGATGTGCTGCTGCTGGGGACCGAGAAGGGCGTGGAGCGCCTGCTTCCCGCCTGACTCCTCATTCCGAAGTGAACGCTCACTCCGCCTGCATGAGCCCTTCCAGGCCCGCCAGGGTGCGCGCGAGGGCGCCCCGGTTGGCCGCGACCACGGCGCGGCCGGCCTCGGCGAGGCGGTGCCGCTCCTCCCGGTCGTCGAACAGGCGCAGCAGTTCCGCGGTGAGCGTCTCGGCGTCATCGACCTCCACCAGGGCCCCGGCGCCGCGCATTACCTCGGCCACGTCCTCGAAGTTGGCCAGCGCCGGCCCGGAAAGGACCGGCGTGCCCAGGGCGGCCGGCTCCAGCAGATTGTGCCCGCCGATAGGCACCAGGCTGCCACCGACGAAGGCCAGGTCGACCGCGCCATAGAACGTCAGCAACTCCCCCATGGAGTCACCCAGGTAGACCGCCGTGTCGTCCTGGGGCCACTCGTCGCGCGAGCGGCGCGCCAGCGTCAGGCCCTCCTGGCGGCACAGCGCGGCCACGGCGTCGAAGCGGCGGGGATGGCGGGGCACCAGGACCAGCAACGCATCGGGAAGCCGCTCGCGCAGGCGGGCATGGGCGGCCAGCACCTGCTCGTCCTCGCCGGGATGGGTGGAGCCGGCCACCCAGACCGGCCGGCTGCCGAGCCGGGTACGCAAGCGATCACTCACCTCCCGGGCCTCGCCGCCGGTGCCGATATCGAACTTCAGAGAGCCCACCACCGTGGTGCGTGCCGGCGCCATGCCCAGATCGGCGTAGCGCCGGGCATCGGCCTCGGACTTGGCCGCCAGCCAGGCCACATGGCTCAGGGCCTCCGCCATCAGGGGGCGCAGGCGGCAATAACCCCGCCAGGCGCGGGGCGAGAGGCGGCCGTTGACCACCGCCACCGGCACGCCCGACCGGTCGCAGGCAGCCAGCAGGTTGGGCCAGAGCTCGGTCTCGAAGAAGATGGCGAGTTCGGGGCGCAAGCGGGCGACGAAGCGGCGGGCCGCGCCGGGGAAATCCAGCGGCACGAAGTGATGGTTCACTTCGGCGACAGCTCCCGAATCCTGGCGGCTTCCTGCCAGCGCCAGCACCCGTTCCGCCCCGGTCGCGGTCATGGTGGTGATGACCAGGCGGTGACCGGGCCAGCGTTGCCGCAGCGCCTCGATCAAGGGTCGGGCGGCCTGCACCTCACCCACCGAGGCGCAGTGCAGCCAGAGGGTACGTTCCCCCTGGCCGACGGACGGGATAAGGCCCAGCCGCTCGCTGCGCGGCCGCCCGGGCAGCTGCTCGCGCCAGACGCGTCGCCAGATCAGCGGCGCGAGCAGATAGAGGACCGCCGCATAGCCCCGACGGATCCAGGGGCGAGACACCGACATCATGTCTCGCGGTCGAGGATGGTGGAGATCATCGCCGTGGTGGAGACGCCATCCTCGAAGCCCAGCACCCTGACCTCGCCGCCCGCCTCGCGGACGGCCGCGCCGCCGGCGATCTCCTCGGGACGATAGTCACCGCCCTTGACCAGCACGTCGGGCAGCACCGCCTCGATCAGCCGCTGAGGGGTGTCCTCGCCGAAGGGCACCACCCAGTCGACGGCGCCCAGGCCGGCCAGCACCTGCATGCGCCGCGCCAGGGGATTGATGGGACGCTTGGGGCCCTTGAGGCGGCCGATGGAGGCATCGTCGTTGACTGCCACCACCAGCCGGTCGCCGAGGCGGCGGGCCTGCTCCAGGTAGGCGACGTGGCCGGCATGCAGGATGTCGAAGCAGCCATTGGTCATCACCACCCGCTCGCCGCGGGCCTGGGCGGCACGCACCGCCTCGATCAGCGCCGGCTCCTCGATCACCCCGAACTCGGCCAGCTTGTCGCCGTGCAGGGCGGTATAGAGCTCGGCAATGGAGAGGGTCGCGGTGCCGGGCTTGGCCACCACCAGGCCGGCGGCCAGGTTGGCCAGGGTCATCGCCTCGGCGAAGCCGTGCCCGGCCGCCAGCGCCAGGCCGAGCACGCCGATCACGGTATCGCCCGCCCCGGTGACATCGAAGACCTCGCGGGCCCGGGTAGGCAGGTTCAGCGGCTCGTGTCCCTCGCGAATCAGTGTCATCCCCTTCTCGCTGCGGGTGATCAGCAGCGCCTCCAGCTCCAGCTCAGCGCGCAGCGCTTCGCCCCTGGCGGCGAGCTCGGCGTCGTCCCGGCAGTGGCCGACCACGGTCTCGAACTCGCCCAGATTGGGAGTGATCACGCTGGCCCCGCGGTAGCGGCTGAAGTCGCTGCCCTTGGGGTCCACCAGCACCCGCTTGCCGGCGGCCTTGACCAGCCGGATCAGTGCCTCGACCTGGTTCAGGGTTCCCTTGCCGTAGTCGGAGAGAATCACCAGGTCGCAGTCGGGCAGGGCCGCCTCGACCCGTGCCAGCAACCCGGTGGTGTCGACGTCGCCGAGGCCCTCCTCGAAGTCCAGGCGGATCAGCTGCTGGTTGCGGCTCATCACCCTCAGCTTGGTGATGGTGGGGATACCCGGGCTGCGGTCGAAGTGAGTGCTCACTCCAGCATCCTCCAGCCGGGTGGCCAGCCGGTCGGCATTGTCGTCGTCGCCCACCAGGCCGGCCAGGGCGGCATGGGCGCCTAGCGACGCGATGTTGAGGGCCACGTTGGCGGCCCCCCCGGGGCGGTCCTCGGACTCGTCGACCCGCACCACCGGTACCGGCGCCTCCGGGGAGATGCGCGAGGTGCCGCCATGCCAGTAGCGATCGAGCATGACATCGCCCACCACCAGCAGGCGGGAGCGCTCCAGGGCGGTCAGGTCAAGCTTCATCGGGGAACTCCGTGTCCTTTGGGGTCTCGGGGGAGGCCAGCACTGCCTCGAGGCGGTCGATCACGTCCTCGGCACGAATCAACGACATGGCATCGGGGTGACGGACCCGCTGGCCCCAGGAGAGTTCTGCTGGCTCCTTGTGCAGGAAGGCGCGAGCGGCGTCCGCATAGCGGTCGACCACGAAGTCGCGCCACAGGTAGGGGCCGGCCCGGTCGGGGTTGGTGGTGGCGTAGAGCCCGACCACCGGGGCGCCCAGAGCATTGGCCATGTGCACCGGGCCCGAGTCCGGGGCGATCACCGCCCGGCTCTTCCGGATCAGTGCCAGCAGGCCCTTGAGCGAGGTCTCGCCGATGACGTCGATCACCACCCCACCGGGACAGAGGGCCTGGATGCGCTCGCCGAGCTGGCGCTCCTGGGTGCTGCCACCGCCGGTGAGCACCGTCTTCAGGCCATGCTGGCGCCAGGCATGCTCGATCACCGCCGCGTATCCCTCGGCGGACCAGTTGCGGAAGTTGCGCAGGCGCGGGTTGGCGCACGGGCTGATCAGCAGGTAGGGCGACTCTCCGATAATCTGCCGCGCCTCCTCGACGGCCGCTCCGGGCACCGGCAGGTCCCAGGCCAGCGAGAGGTCCTCGACGCCCAGCAGGCGCGCGAAGTCGAGGTACGACTCCAGCACATGGGCCCGGGGATGGGGCGCCAGGTGGCGCTGGGTGAACCAGTGCTGGGCATCCTTGGCCCGGGCCTTGTCGTAGCCCACCCGCACGTCGGCCTTGAGCCCCAGGGAGAGCACACTGGCCCGCAGCGCCTGCTGCATGTGCAGCAGCAGGTCGAAGCGGGTATCGGCCAGTTCGCGCCACAGGGCGCGCATGCCGGCAAGTCCCGTCGCCTTGTCATAGACGACGAACTCGACCCCGGAGAGGCCCGCCAGTAGACTGTGCTCGCCCTTGCCGATGATCCAGGTGAGCCTCGCCTCGGGCCACTGGCGCTGCAGGGCACGCACCGTCGGCACCAGGTTACAGACATCGCCCAGGGCGGAGAGCCGCAGTACGCAGATATGCTGGGGTCGGGCGGGCAGAGGATGCTTCATGCGGTTGGCAACGTATCGAGCGGGAAAGATTTTCATTCTATATGATGCGGACAGTTTATGTGACGCCGGCCGGGCGCCACAAACGGTGCCGCCCATTCCCCCATGCGCCTTCGATCCCGCCTGCTGGCGAGACGCCGGTCGGGTCATCGGCGAGGCCCCCGGTCGCGGTGCCAGCCTCTTCCTGGATGCCAGCCCCTTCGAGGAAGGCGCCCAGTGGGTGCTAAGACCCTATCGCCGCGGCGGCCTCATCGCCCGGCTCAGCGACAACTACTACCTGTGGACCGGCCTGGAGCGGACCCGCGCCTTTCGCGAGTGTCGCCTGACCGCCGGCCTGCATGCGCGCGGCCTGCCCGTCCCTCGCCCGGTCGCCGCTCGTGTGACCCGCCATGGCCTCACCTATGAAGCCGCCCTGATCACCGAGCGCGTCCCCGGTGCCCGCGCCCTGGCAGACCTCCTGCAGCGGGACGATGCCGATACCGCGTTGCTGGCACGCGTCGGCACCACCATCCGGCGCTTCCATGATACCGGCCTGGATCACGTGGACCTCAACGCCCGCAACCTGCTGGTCGATCCGCAGGGCAAGGTGTGGCTGATCGACCTCGACCGCTGCCGGCTGCGGCCCGAGGGCGCCTGGCAGGCCGACAACCTGGCGCGTCTCGAACGCTCGCTGGCGAAGTTCGGCGCTTCCAAGGCCATGGCGGCCATCCGTGGGGGCTATGACGCTCCCGTGCCGGCGTCGGCATAAGCCTCCACCAGCCCCTGCACATGGACGCTCAGGGCGAAGTGAGCATTCACCTTCTTGGCGAGCCGCCGGACCCAGGCATTTCCTCAGCGTGGCGTCGCCCGCCAGTTCTCCCAGGGCGTCACGCCAGGCCAGGGGATCATCGGGGCGGCGAAGCGGCCAGTCTCGCCATGGATGGCAAGACTGGCGGCAACCCGTGAACCCGCCAGCGCCAGGCCGTGGGGCCTCCTCCCCCCCCTGTCGCCTAAGCTCGGGTATAATCCGCGACGAATACATTTCCAGTCCGCCCCAGCCGTTCGAGAGACAGATATGCATGACCTTTCGTGACAAGGAGATCTCCTTTGCGGTGACGGGGCTCGGGAGCCCGGATGATGACACCTGGTCCTGCCGGCGGTGACGGTAACCGCCCTCGCCTGCTGGTGGTTCGCAACGACAAGCTCGGGGATTTCATGCTCGCCTGGCCGGCACTTGCCTGCCTCAAGGCCCTCGGCGCGGCGCCCCATGTCAGCGTGCTGGTTCCCGCCTACACCGCGCCGCTGGCCAGGCAGTGTCCCTGGATCGACGAGGTGCTGATCGACCCGGGTGGCGCAGGCGGCCGAGCGGGGCGCCGGGCGCTGCTCCAGCGCCTGCGCGAGGCGCGCTTCGATGCCCTTTTGACGCTCTTCTCCACCCCGCGCATCGGCTGGCTGGGCTGGCGAGCCGGCATTCCCCTGCGCCTGGCCCCGGCCACCAAGTGGGCCCAGCTATTCTACAACCGACGCATCGTGCAGCGCAGGTCCCGCTCCGAGAAGCCGGAGTACCTCTACAACATGGAACTGGCCGAGGCCCTGCTGGGGGAGCTCGGTCTCGCGCTGCCGGCACGCCCCGAGCCGCCCTACTGGCCGCTTCCCGAGGGGACCCGCGAGGCGCAGCGGGAGCGCATTGCCGATGAGCTGGGCCTTGACAGCTCGCGCCCCTGGCTCTTCCTGCATCCCGGCAGCGGCGGATCGGCCGTGAACCTCTCCCTCGAGCGCTATGCCGCCCTGGTGCTGGGCGTGGAGGCGCGGCTGGCCGAGGCGAGTCGTCCCGCCCCGGCCTGGGTGCTGACCGCCGGCCCCGGCGAGGAGGCCGCGGCCGACCGACTCCGGAGGCGACTCCTCGGCGAAGGCGTGACGGCAGGCCTGCTGCCGCCCCGCCGTGGTCTCGATGACTTCGCCCTCAGCCTGTCGGCTACCGACCTGTTCATCGCCGGCTCCACCGGTCCCCTGCACATCGCCGGCTGCCTGGATCGCCCCACCGCGGGCTTTTATCCGTCCCGCCGCTCTGCCACCCCACTGCGCTGGCAGACCTGCAATGCCGAGGCCCACCGACTGGCCTTCTGCCCGCCCCCCGGAGCCGGCGAGCGCGACATGGACAGCATCGACCTGGAGGCCGCAGCGAGCCGGATCGCCGACCACCTTCGCCACTTCCCGACCAGCGAGACGACCCCATGATGCCGATCACCGGAATCATCATCACCCTCGATGAGGCGGAGAACATCTCCGACTGCATCGCCTCGCTGCGCCCCGTCTGTGACGAGATCATCGTCGTGGATTCGGGCAGCCGGGACGACACCGTTGAGATCGCCGAGCGCGAGGGGGCCTCTGTCATCTATCAGCCCTACCTCGGTGACGGCCCCCAGAAGGCCTTTGCCGTGCCCCGGGCGCGCAACGACTGGATCCTAGCCCTGGATGCCGACGAACGACTCGAGGAGGATGCCGTGGCCGCCATCCGGTCACTGCCACTGGAGGATCCCGACAAGGCGTATCGCTTCAACCGCCGCAATTTTGCCGGCCAACACTGGATCAAGGCAGCCGGCTTCTATCCGGACCCGGTGACGCGACTCTACAACCGCACTACTTCGGGTTACCTGCCAAAGAAGGCCCACTCCTCCGTTCAGGCACCGCAGGTCCTCGATACGAAGGGCCATATCCGGCATTTCACCTACCGGGACCTCTCCCACTGGGTCATCCGCATCGATCAGCTCTCGAGCCGGGATGCCTGGGCAATGAAGCAGCGGGGGAAGAAGCCTTCCCGCTGCCGCCCAACCTGGCATGCACTGAGTGCCCTGTTGAGGAAACTGATCCTCAAGGGAGGCCTGTTCCAGGGCGCCGACGGGATGACGGTGGCCGTGACCACCGCGTTTCATGCCTACATGAAGTATGCCAAGCTCAACGAGCTCTATGAGAAGGAGCGTTCCGATCATTCGGGGCAGGCCTGATCTCCTGGATGCTGCGCTACTACCGGCCTGGTCGCGAAGCGCCGAACTCACGGTGCCGTTCCACCAGTCGGTGGAACGGGGGGGATGTGGCAGGCTGGGTAGCCACCGCGACGGTAGGACGCCTCTCCAGGACTCATTGGTACTTTCGCTTCCTGTCCCTTGGTAAGCTGTAGGGGAATTCTCCTCAGTGTTTCCCACCATGCCCAGCCGTTTCCTGCCGCCCCCGCTTCGCCAGCCCCGCTGGTGGGCCCTGATCGTCATCGGGTTGTGGCTGGGGTTTGCCGTGGCCGCGCTGCCCCGCATTCCGCTCTGGAGCATGGTCCCGATCACCGTGGGGTGGCTGCTGGTGGCCCGCTGGTGGCGCTGGGGCGCGCCATCACACCCTCGCCCCGTGCGCAGGATCTGGCCCTGGTCGCTGTTCCCGATCGCCCTGTGGGGGCTCTACGTCTACCTGGCCAACAGTTTCGGCATGGTCGATCTCGGGGCGGTATTCTTTCACCTCCAGGCCGGCATGGAAGAGCATGGCGGCGGTGATCGCATCGGCGCTGCCCTGCTCTATACCCTCAGCATGCTGCTGTTGCTGGCCTCCTTCACCTGGCTGGTGCGGGTCGACCATCGCTGGCGACTGGCGGAGCGCCTGCTGGCCCTGGCCCTGCTGGTAGGCAACCCCATGCTCTATGGCATCGGCCAACGCGGCGCCGCCATCGTCACCGAGGATGGCGCCTGGCTGGAGCGCCAGTACGTCGAGCCGGTCATCCTCGAGGCACCTCGCGACCCGCCCAACCTGCTGCTGCTCTACCTGGAGAGCATCGAGCGCACCTACGCCGACCGGGAACGCTTCGGGGATGCCTATGCCCACCTGGAGACCCTGGGGGAGAAGGCCGTGGTCTTCGAGGGGGTCCGCCAGGTCGACAACACCGGCTGGACCATGGCCGGCATGATTGCCAGCCAGTGCGGCACGCCACTGATGCCGGCCGGCCTGCTGCATGACAGCCAGTTCGAGCCCCTCGGCAAGGTAGTGCCGGGCGTCGACTGCCTGGGCGACCTGCTCGCCGCCCATGGCTATAAGCTGTCCTACATGGGCGGGGCCAGCACCCGCTTCGCCGGCAAGGGGGTCTTCTACCGGGACCACGGCTTCGACAGGATACTGGGACGGGAAGAGCTGGAGCCACGGCTCGAGGAGCCCGACTACGTGAACAGCTGGGGCCTGTATGACGATACGCTCTATGACCTCACCGTCGAGGAGATCCGCCGGCTGGAACGGCAGGACGCCCCCTGGGGACTGGTCAACCTGAGCATCACCGGCCATGCCCCCAATGGCTATCCGGCTCGCGACTGCCGGGAGCGTCAGGGCGAGTTCGACGGCGTGGACATCCTCTATTCGGTGGAATGCTCGGCCTGGCTGGCGCGCCGGCTGGTCGAGCGACTCGAGGATGAAGGCCTGCTGGAGAACACCCTGGTGGTGGTCGCCAGTGACCACCTGACCATGCGCGTCTCTGCCTGGGAGCAGCTGGTCGCCGGCAAGCGAGACAATACCTTCATGCTGCTGGGGGATCAGCTCGAGCCGCGCCGGCTCAAGGTCGAGGCATCGACCATGGATGTCCTGCCCACGGTGCTCGAGGCCATGGGGTTCGTCATCGACTGGCATCGTGCGGGACTGGGCGTGTCGCTGCTCTCCGGTGAACCGACCCTGATCGAGGAGCACGGGCTGGACACCCTCAATACCCATCTGCGCGAGGAGACGGCCCTCCAGGAGCGCCTGTGGGAAGGCCTGGCGCCGCCGCAAGCCCCGCCACCCCCTCCCGAACCGGTCGTCGAGCAGGTCGTCGAGACCCCCGAGGACCAGACACCAGAGGCACCCGAGGAACTGCCCTAGCCGGCGGTCGCCAGCATCGCCTGCAGGACCCGTTCGGGCTTGAGCTGCTTCAGGCAGTTGGTGTGCCCCAGCGGGCAGGTGCGCCGGAAGCAGGGCGAGCAGTCGAGGGCGAGGTAGTGCACCTCGGCATTCTCGGTCAACGGCGGCGTATAGGCAGGCGATGACGAACCATAGATGGCCTGCACCCGGGTCCCTACCGCGGCCGCCACATGCATCAGCCCGGAGTCGTTGGTCACGACCTGCTGGCAGTCACCGAGCAGGTCGACGGCATCCGCCAGCCGCGTCCTTCCACAGAGGTTGTGGGTGTGGGGCAGCGCATCGGCGATCACCTCGCCGGCATCCACGTCCTTGGGGCCTCCCAGCACGCGCACCTCGAATCCCTCCACCACCAGTGATCTCGCCAGTTCCCGAAAATACGCGAGCGGCCACTGCTTGGCGGGACCATATTCTGCCCCCGGCATCATGCCGATGGCAGGGCGCGACGAGAGTCCCAGGTCGACGCGGCGCTCCACCAGGTTCTCGGTGTCCAGGCGCAGCCGGGGCCGGGGAATGGGGAAGTCGCCCCGAGCCGCTTCCTCCACCGGCAGGCCCAGGGCCACGAAGCGCTTCACGGTCTGGTCCAGCACCGCCTTGTCGAGCCGCCGGCGGTCATTGAGCAGCCAGAGGCGCTGTTCGCCGGTAAAGCCGGTACGCAGGGGGATACGCGCCAGGAAGGGCACCAGCGCCGACTTCCAGGAGCGTGGCAGGACGATGGCATGGTCGAAGCGTCCTTGCAGGGAACGGGCAAGCCGCCGCCGTGTGGCCAGGCCGAACTGCCCATGCCCTACCTCGAGGCTGGCCACCTCGTCGACCTCGTCCATCCGCTCGAGGATCGGCCGTGACCAGGCAGGGGCCACCACGGTGATCCGGCTGCCCGGCTGCCTCGCCTTCAGGGTCTTGAAGAGGCTCTGCGCCATGACCATGTCGCCGACCCAGGAAGGCCCCACCACCAGGATGCGTGGCTTCCATGAGGCCGGTATCTGCCGGGCCTCAGCCATTCAGCCACTCCAGGTAGTCGCGTACCCCCTGGGCCACGGTACGGAACTCGCGATCGTAGCCGGCCTCGCGCAGGCGGCTGATGTCGGCGCGCGTATAGCTCTGGTAGCGGCCCTTCAGCTCCTCGGGAAAATCGATGTACTCGATCCTGCCGCGGCCATAGTAGTCGACCACGGTCTCGCCGATGGCCTTGAAGGGCTCGGCGCGGCCGGTGCCCAGATTGAAGATGCCGGAGGCCTCGGGGTGATCCAGGAACCAGAGGTTGACGTCCACCACGTCGCCCACATAGATGAAGTCGCGGCTCTGCATGCCGGCCTCATAGCCATCCCAGGCACCGAAGAGCTTCACGTTCTGGCCGGCGCTGATCTGGGTATGGTGATGGTAGGCGACGCTGGCCATCTTGCCCTTGTGCTGTTCCCGGGGCCCGTAGACGTTGAAGTAGCGGAAACCCACCACCTGGCTGGTGAAGTCGTCGTGGCGAGCACGCACGTACTGGTCGAACAGCAGCTTGGAGTAGCCGTAGACGTTGAGCGGCTTCTCGTGCTCGGGGGCCTCGAAGAACACCTCGCTGCCCCCGTAGGTGGCCGCCGAGGAGGCGTAGAGGAAAGGGATGCCCTCGCGCTGGCAGAAGTGAAGCAGCACCTTGGAGTACTCGAAGTTGTTCTCGAGCATGAAGCGTCCGTCCCACTCGGTGGTGTCCGAGCAGGCGCCCTCGTGGAAAATGGCCTCGATGGGCGGCAGGTGTGACGCCTCGCCATTCATCGCCGCCGTCACCCGGGCGAGGAAGTCCTCCTTGTCCAGGTAGTCGCCGAGGGTGCAGTCGGCCAGGTTCACGAACTTGGTACCGTCGCTGAGGTCGTCGACCACCAGCACATCGTCACGGCCGCGGGCATTGAGTGCCTTGACCAGATTCGAGCCGATGAAGCCGGCCCCGCCTGTCACTACGATCATGGGAATCCTCTCGTCTCCGGGCCTGCGCCTATAACCGATCTTCCGGTGATTGTATACTTGACGGCTCGTGAATTCATGGCCAACGGTGCTTCCAATGACACAGTCGACGCCAGACGTGACAACCTTCCAGGGCCTGATCCTCGCCCTGCAGCAGTACTGGGCCGACCAGGGCTGCGTGATCCTCCAGCCCCTGGACATGGAGGTGGGCGCCGGCACCTTCCACACCGCCACCTTCCTGCGCTCCATCGGCCCCGAGACCTGGAACGCGGCCTACGTGCAGCCTTCCCGACGCCCCACCGATGGCCGCTACGGCGAGAACCCCAACCGCCTGCAGCACTACTACCAGTTCCAGGTGGTGATGAAACCCTCCCCCGCCGACCTGCAGGAGCGCTACCTGGGGTCCCTGAAGCACCTGGGGCTCGACCCGCTGGTCCATGACATCCGCTTCGTCGAGGACAACTGGGAGTCGCCCACCCTCGGCGCCTGGGGCCTGGGCTGGGAGGTCTGGCTCAACGGCATGGAGGTGACCCAGTTCACCTACTTCCAGCAGGCCGGGGGCCTGGAGTGCTACCCGGTCACCGGCGAGCTCACCTACGGCCTGGAGCGGATCGCCATGTACCTGCAGGATGTCGACAGCGTCTACGACCTGGTCTGGACGGTGGCACCGGATGGCAGCCGCGTCACCTATGGCGACGTCTACCTGCAGAACGAACGCGAGCAGTCGGCCTACAACTTCGAGCACGCCGACGTTGACTTCCTCTTTGCCTCCTTCGACCACCAGGAGCGCGAGTGCACCAAGCTGCTGGCGGCCGGCCTGCCACTGCCCGCCTACGAACAGGTGCTCAAGGCATCGCACACCTTCAACCTGCTGGATGCCCGCCACGCCATCTCGGTGACCGAACGCCAGCGCTACATCCTGCGCGTGCGCACCATGGCCCGCGACGTGGCCCAGGCCTACTTTGACTCGCGCAAGGCCGCCGGCTTCCCGCTGGCCCCCGAAGCCTTGCGCCGCGAACTGCTTGCCGAACAGGGAGACGCTTGATGGCTGCCAATACCCTACTGGTCGAACTGGGCGTCGAGGAGCTGCCACCGGGCGCCATCGATGACCTCTCCGACGCCCTTGCCGAGGGCCTCCGCCGGGGTCTCGTCGAGGCCGACATCGACTTCGGCGAGGTCCTCGCCCATGGCGGCCCGCGACGCCTGGCCGTCCAAGTGCGCGAGCTGGCCGACAAGCAGCCCGACCGCGAGGTCGAGCGTCGTGGTCCCGCCCTGGCCGCCGCCTTCAAGGAAGGCCAACCGACACGCGCCGCCGAGGGCTTCGCGCGCTCCTGCGGCGTCGGCGTGGATGACCTGATCCACCTGGAGACCGACAAGGGCACCTGGCTGGGGTATCGCGAGCAGCAGCAGGGCGAGGCCACCACGGCCCTGCTCCCCGCCATCGTCGAACAGGCCATCGGCGCCCTGCCGGTGCCCAAGAACATGCGCTGGGGCGCCTCGCGGGTGGAGTTCTCCCGTCCCGTCCACTGGCTTGTCATGCTCTATGGCAACGAGGTCGTCGAGGCAAGCGCCCTGGGCCTGCAGGCAGGACGCGCCACCCGCGGCCACCGTTTCCATGCGCCGGCACCCATCGAGCTGGCCCACGCCGACGACTACCTCGGCGCCCTGGAACAGGCCTGGGTGCTGGCCGACCGCGACAAGCGACGCGAGCGCATCCGCGAGCAGGTGCTGGCCGAGGCCGAGGTCCAGGACGCCACGGCGGTGATCGACGAGGAACTGCTCGTCGAGGTGAGCGGCCTGGTGGAGTGGCCCGTGGCCCTGACCGGCAGCTTCGATGCGCGCTTCCTCGAGGTGCCCGCCGAGTGCCTGATCTCGTCCATGAAGGCCAACCAGAAGTACTTCCACCTACTCGACCAGGAGGGCCACCTCAAGCCGCTGTTCATCACTATCGCCAACATCGACAGCCACGAACCGGAGCAGGTGATCCAAGGCAACGAGAAGGTGATCCGCCCCCGCCTGGCCGATGCCGCCTTCTTCTACGACACCGACCGCCGGCGAACGCTGGCCGACCGGGCCCCAGAACTGGCCGGCGTGGTGTTCCAGAAGAAGCTCGGCAGCCTGGCCGACAAGGCCCATCGCAGCGCCGCCGTGGCGGCCTTCATCGCCGGCCGCATCGACGGTGACGTGGCCCAGGCACGTCGCGCCGCGGAGCTCGGCAAGTGCGACCTGGTCACCGAGATGGTCCTCGAGTTCCCGGAACTCCAGGGCATCATGGGCCGCTACTATGCCGTGAACGACGGCGAGGCTGCCGAGGTGGCCCAGGCCCTCGAGGAGCAGTACCTGCCCCGCTTCGCCAGCGATGCGATCCCCCAGACCCGCACCGGCCTGGCACTGGCACTGGCCGATCGCCTCGACACCCTGACCGGCATCTTCGGTATCGGCCAGCGCCCCAGCGGCACCAAGGATCCCTTCGCCCTGCGCCGCGCCGCCATCGGCGTGATCAACATCCTGGTCAAGGGCAAGCTTGCCCTCGACCTGAGGGAGTTGCTGGAACTGGCCGCGGCGCAGCACCAGGAGCTACCTTACGCCGAAGGGCTGGTGGATGAGGTGCTCACCTACATGCTCGACCGCTTCCGCGCCTGGGCACGCGACGAGGGCATCGATACCGAGGTCTACCTCGCCGTGCGGGCCCGCCCGGTGACCCAGCCCCTCGACTTCGCGCGCCGCCTGCGCGCCGTCCAGGGCTTCTCTCGCCGCGAGGAAGCCGCGGCCCTGGCCGCCGCCAACAAGCGCGTCTCCAACATCCTCAGCAAGCAACAGCACGATGGCACCACCGAGGTAGAAGCCGGTCTCCTCCAGGAAGCCGCCGAGAAGGCGCTCTACGAGGCCCTGGCATCGAGCCGCCGGGCGGTAATGCCGCTCTTCGCCGAGGCTCGCTACAGCGAGGCACTGGACGTCCTGGCCGGCCTGCGCGCACCGGTTGACACCTTCTTCGACCAGGTCATGGTCATGGCCGAGGATCCGGCCGTGCGCCGCAACCGCCTGGCCCTGCTCGCCGGCCTTCAGGCCCTCTTCCTGGAGGTGGCGGATATCGCCCTGCTCCAGCAGTAACGCGAGTTTGAGGTGACAGCGAGGCCGGCGAGCAATCGCCGGCCTTTTTCATGCCTGATATTTGCTGTTCCACGTGAAACACCCCAACGAGACCAGCAGGAGCAGATGGACGAGAGCTCGATCTTGGCGGCTTGGCGGCTTGGCGGCTTGGCGGCTTGGCGGCTTGGCGGCTTGGCGGCTTGGCGGCTTGGCGGCTTGGCATCAGATGTTCCACGTGAAACACTTCCGCTCAAAGACTACCCACCTCAGGAGATTGCCACCATGCCCGCAGCCGAACGGCTCGTGATCCTCGACCGCGATGGTGTCATCAACCAGGACTCCGACGAGTACGTGAAGTCTCTGGAAGAATGGATCCCCTTCCCCACCGCCATCGAGGCCATCGCCAGGCTCACCCGTGACGGCTGGACGGTGGCCGTTGCCACCAACCAGTCCGGCATAGCCCGCGGCTACTACGGCGTGGAGATGCTGGAGGCCATACACGTTCGACTCCGCGAGCTGGTGCAAGAGGCCGGCGGGGAGATTGCCCATATCGCCCACTGTCCCCATGGCCCGGGTGATGGCTGTGCATGTCGCAAGCCATCGCCCGGGCTGCTTGAAGAGATTCGGGAGGCTTTGGCGCTGGACAGCCTTGAAGGCAGCTGGATGGTCGGTGACAGCCTCCGCGACCTTCAGGCCGGTGAGCCGATGGGGTGCCGGCCGGTACTGGTGCGAACCGGCAAGGGACGCCGGACGGAGGAAAAGGGAGAAGGCCTCGAAGGCGCAATGATCTTCGATGACCTGGCCGCCTTCGTGGAGTGGCTGCTGGCCCGGGAGGGAGGCGCCAACGACGCGCAAGCCAGTCCATTCCGATAGAGAGCGCTGAACGCGACAAGGCCGGCCTCGATGGCCGGCCTTGTCATTCTGCTGTCACTTCAGGCAGTGCGATGTTTCACGTGGAACATGCCGTCTCGGCCATCAGATATCCAGGTTGGCCACCAGGGCGTAGCGTTCGATGAAGTCGCGCCTTGGCTCGACCTCGTCACCCATCAGGGTGTTGAACATCATGTCGGCGGCGACCGCGTCCTCGATGGATACCCGCAGCATGCGACGGGTATCAGGGTTCATGGTCGTCTCCCAGAGCTGGTCCGGGTTCATCTCACCCAGCCCCTTGTAGCGCTGAATGGAGAGGCCACGCTGGGCCTCGGCCATCAGCCACTCCAGGGCATCATAGAAGGTCGCGACGGGCTTCTGTCGCTCGCCGCGGGCCACATGGCTGCCCTCCTCCATCAGGCCGTCCAGCGTCTCGCCGAGGCTTGCCATGGCGCGATAGTCGGCACTGGTGAAGAACTCGATGCCCCAGACATAGTCGGTGGTGACGCCATGCGCAGTCAGCGACACCGCCGGAAGGAAGACGCCACGTTCGCCCTCCTCCTCGAGGCGGAAGGTATAGCGCGGTCCACCCTCGTAGGAGACCAGCGCATCCATCTCGGCCTGCAGGAACTCGATCCAGTTCTGCATGGTGACGCGATCTCGCAGGCTCTGCTCACCGTCGAGATGCGCCGCATGGACGATCTTGCGCAGCACCACATTGGGGTAGACGCGCGACAGGCGATCGATGCGTTTCATCACGTCGCGATACTGGTTGACGAGGGCTTCCAGCTGGGCGCCGCCGATGCCAGGCGCATCCGCGTTGACATGCAGGCGGGCGCCATCGAGCGCCGTCGTCGTCAGGTAATCGATCATCGCCTGCTCGTCCTTGAGATAGAGCTCCTGCTTGCCGCGCTTGATCTTGTAGAGCGGCGGCTGGGCGATGAAGACATGACCACGCTCGATGAGCTGCGACATCTGGCGGAAGAAGAAGGTCAACAGCAGGGTTCGGATGTGCGAACCGTCCACGTCGGCATCGGTCATGATGATGATGGAGTGATAGCGTAGCTTGTCGGGATCGAACTCCTCCCGGCCGATACCGCAGCCCAGGGCAGTGATCAGGGTGCCGACCTCGGCCGAGGAGAGCATCTTGTCGAAGCGCGCCTTCTCGACGTTGAGGATCTTGCCCTTGAGCGGCAGGATCGCCTGGGTGCGTCGATCACGTCCCTGCTTGGCACTGCCACCGGCCGAGTCACCCTCGACGAGGAAGAGCTCGGAGAGGCTGGGGTCCTTCTCCTGACAGTCGGCCAGCTTGCCGGGCAGGCCCGCGATATCCAGGGCTCCCTTGCGGCGAGTCATGTCACGCGCCTTGCGCGCCGCCTCACGGGCCCGGGCCGCATCCAGCATCTTGTTGACGATGGCCTTGGCCTCGTTGGGCTTCTCGACCAGGTACTCCGAGAACAACCGGCCCATCTCCTGCTCTACCGCGGTCTTGACCTCGGAGGAGACCAGCTTGTCCTTGGTCTGGGCGGAGAACTTGGGATCCGGCACCTTCACGGAGATGATCGCGGTCAGTCCCTCGCGGGCATCATCACCGGAGGTGTTGACCTTGGCCTTCTTGAGCAGCCCCTCGGCCTCGATATAGTGATTCAGCGAGCGGGTGAGGGCCGCGCGGAAGCCGGCCAGGTGCGTACCGCCATCCCGCTGCGGGATGTTGTTGGTGTAGCAGAAGATGTTCTCGGAGAAGGTATCGTTCCACTGCATCGCCACCTCCACACCGACGCCATCCTCGCGTTCGGCATTGAAGTGGAATACCGGATTGAGCACCGTCTTGTTGGTGTTCAGGTGGTTGACGAAGGCCTTGAGGCCACCCTCGTAGTGGAACAGCTCCTCCTTTCCGCTCCGCTCATCCATCAGCCGGATGGCCACGCCGGAATTGAGGAAGGAGAGCTCCCTGAGACGCTTGGCCAGGATGTCGTAGTGGAACTCGATGTTGTGGAAGGTCTCGGTCGAGGGACGGAAGTGCACGCGGGTCCCGCTCTTCTCCGTCTTGCCCACCACCGCCAGCGGTGCGTCGGGTACACCATGATGATAGACCTGTTCGTGCACCTGGCCCGCACGCCAGATGGTCAGCTTCAGCTCCTCGGACAGCGCATTGACGACGGAGACCCCCACGCCGTGCAGGCCACCGGACACCTTGTAGGAGTTGTCATCAAACTTGCCGCCGGCATGCAGCACCGTCATGATCACCTCGGCCGCCGAGACGCCCTCCCCCTCGTGGAGATCGGTCGGCACGCCACGGCCGTTGTCGGTCACGGTCACCGACTCGTCGGGGTGGATGATGACCCGGATCTCGCTGCAGTGCCCGGCCAGGGCTTCATCGATGGAGTTGTCCACCAGTTCGAACACCATGTGGTGCAGGCCGGTGCCGTCGTCGGTATCGCCGATGTACATGCCCGGCCGCTTGCGTACGGCATCCAGCCCCTTGAGGACCTTGATGCTCGTTGAGTCGTAAGCCTGTTCGCTCATTGACTACTCCGTCATGAAGTCTGTCTGTCCATTGGCAGCAGCTGTCCCTGCCCCGATTCGGAATGTTTCACGTGGAACATCGCCACCTGGGTATCCGGCTGCCAGAGGCCCATCAGGGCATCGGGATCGACGCTGGTGATGAACACCTGGCAGCGCATGCGCTCCAGCCAGCCGCAGAACACCCGGCGATGCTCGCTGTCCAGCTCGGCAGGGAGGTCGTCGATCAGGTAGATGCAGGTGCGGCCGGTGGCCTGCTCGAGCAGGCGCCCCTGGGCCAGTTTCAGGGCACTCACCACCAGCTTCTGCTGTCCGCGGGAGAGCACTTCCACCGCCGGGCGCTTGCCGAGGCGGATACCCAGCTCTGCCCGCTGCGGACCCTGCTGGGTAAAGCCCATCTGTCGGTCGGTGTCTCGGGCGTGGCGAAGAATGTCCGCCAGCTCACGCTTGCGGTCCCAGCCGCGCGCATAGCGCAGCGTCAGCCCGGGCAGCGTGATCAGCTCGGCCAGCGTGTCCTCGAACACCGGCAGGAACCTCTCGACCCATTCGCGACGCATGTTGTCCAGCCGGTCGCCCCAGTGCACCAGTTCCTGTTCCCAGGCATCCAGGGAAGCATCTGTCATTCTACCATGCCTGAGAAGGGCATTCCGATGTTTCAGCGCGCGGCGAAAGCGCCGCCAGACATCGAGAAAGCCATGTTTCACGTGAAACACGCCCCAGTCGAGAAACTCGCGCCGCCCGACCGGCGGCCCCTCCAGGAGACGAAAGGCGTCAGGGTTGATCAGCTGCAGCGGCAGGGTCTCCACCAGACGCGAGACGCGTTCCAGACGCTCACCCGCCAGGCGCATCTCCAGCTCGCCGCCCTCGCGGAGACGGCGTATGCCGATGGTCATCGCCGGATCGCCGGACAGGCGGCCGTGCAACGTCACGGCGTCGGCATCGTGAGCGATGGCATGACGCAGCTGACGGGCGCGGAAGGAGCGCCCCATGCCGAGGACATGAATCCCCTCCAGCAGGCTGGTCTTGCCGCTGCCGTTGGCCCCGGTGAAGAGGTTGATACGGGGACCCGGGCTCAGGTCCACGGCCTGCAGGTTGCGCAGGCCGTGGAAGGCAAGGCGTTCGAGTGGCATCAGGCAGGGTCGACCGCGGCGGTGGCACCCGGCACGGGCGCCATCTGCCGGCGCCTCAGAGGCGCATCGGCATGACGACGTACATGGCGTCGCCGCCGCCGGGCTCTTCCATCAGCGCACTGCTGTTGGGGTCGGCCAGGGTCATCTGCACCCGGTCCTCGTCCAGCACGCTGAGCACGTCGACGAGATAGCCGACGTTGAAGCCGATCTCCATGGCCGGACCGCTGTACTCGATGGCGACGTTCTCCTCGGCCTCTTCCTGCTCGGGGTTGTTGGCCATCACCCGCAGGTTGCCCTCCTCGAGATTCAGCCGCACGCCACGGTACTTCTCGTTGGAAAGGATGGCCGTGCGTGACAGCACCTGGCGCAGCTCGGCACGGTCGGCGATGAAGACCTTGTCACCCCCGCGTGGCACGACCCGCTCGTAGTCGGGGAACTTGCCGTCGACCAGCTTGGACGTGAAGGTGAAGTCACCGGTATGGGCCCGTACATGACTGGCGCCGAGGGTCAGACTGACCGGTTCCTCGCCGTCATCGAGCAGGCGCACCAGTTCCAGGACCCCCTTGCGCGGCACGATCAGCTTCTGGGAAGGCTCCACCTGGATCTCGGCCGGACGCGAGCAGACGGCCAGACGATGGCCATCGGTAGCCACGGTGCGCACCAGGTTGTTGCCCAACTCGAGCAGCATGCCGTTGAGGTAATAGCGGACGTCCTGCTGGGCCATCGCGAAGGAGGTCGCATCGATCAGGTGCTTCAGGGTACCCCGCGGCAGGCTGAGCTCCACGTTACCCGGGTCATCCTCGATGTTGGGAAACTCGGCCACCGGCAGGGTCGAGAGGGTGAAGCGCGAGCGACCACTGCGCAGCACCGCCCTTCCCTCCTCGAGGGAAAGCTGTATCTCGGACTGGTCCGGCAGTGACTTGCAGATGTCCATGAGCTTGCGGGCCGGCACGGTAGCCGAGCCGGGCTCTTCCACCAGGCTGGCGGCCGTGCGGCCGATCAGCTCGACCTCGAGATCGGTACCGGTGAGGGACACCTGGTCCTGGTCGACCTGAATCAGCACGTTGGAGAGTACCGGCAGTGTCTGGCGTCGCTCCACGACGCCGGCAACCAGCGTCAGCGGGCGCAGCAGCGCTTCTCGGGAGATGGAAAATTTCATGTCGGCTCCACTACTTGTCCTGGAGGGGTTGAGGCCGGCGACCCGACCGCTGGTGTTCCGTTCAGCTGGTCAACAGCCGCAGCAGATTCTTGTAGTCCTCGCGGATGTCCGCGCTCTCCTCCTGCAACGCCTTCACCTTGCGGCAGGCATGCAGCACGGTGGTGTGATCTCGGCCACCGAAGGCATCTCCGATCTCCGGCAGGCTATGATTGGTCAGCTCCTTGGCCAGGGCCATGGCAACCTGCCGGGGCCGGGCCACCGAGCGGGAACGACGCTTGGAGAGCAGGTCGGCAAGCTTGATCTTGTAGTACTCGGCCACGGTGCGCTGGATATTGTCCACACCGACCTGCTTGTCCTGAAGCGCCAGCAGGTCCTTGAGGGATTCGCGGATGAAGTCCTGAGTGATCGTCTTGCCCATGAAGTGGGAGTCGGCGATCACCTTTTTCAGGGCACCCTCCAGCTCGCGCACGTTGGAGCGGATCTTCTGGGCGATGAAGAAGGCGGCGTCGTGGGGCAGGTCGACCTTGGCCTGATCGGCCTTCTTCATCAGGATCGCCACACGGGTCTCCAGCTCCGGCGGTTCGATGGCCACCGTCAGGCCCCAGCCGAAACGCGACTTCAGGCGCTCCTCTACCCCACTGATTTCCTTGGGGTATCGATCAGAGGTCAGGATCATCTGCTGGCCGCCCTCGAGCAGCGCATTGAAGGTATGGAAGAACTCCTCCTGGGAGCGCTCCTTGCCGGCGAAGAACTGGATATCGTCGATCAGCAGGGCATCGACGCTGCGATAGAAGCGCTTGAAGTCGTTGATGGCATTGAGCTGCAGCGCCTTGACCATGTCGGCCACGAAGCGCTCGGAATGCAGGTAGACCACCCGGGCATTCTCGCGTCGCGTTGCCAGGGCATTGCCCACGGCATGCATCAGGTGGGTCTTGCCGAGGCCGACCCCGCCATAGAGGAAAAGCGGATTGTAGGCGCCGCCGGGATTCTCGGACACCTGGCGAGAGGCGGCCCTGGCAAGCTGGTTTGACTTGCCCTCGACGAAGGTCTCGAAGGTGAAGTTGGGGTTAAGACCACTGCTGTGCTTGAGGCTCCCCTCCACCTGCACCTGACGCTCGCCGCCACGCCGCTGGCCTGCACCTTCCTCGCGCAACTGATCGATCTCGCGCTCGTCCCCCACATCCCCCCGCGGCGGCACCTGGACCGCCGGCGCGGCAGGGGCACGCGCCGCCGAGACGGGATGGCCCAGCTCACGGGGCTGAGGGGACGGCGTCGCGCGACGACTGCCGACGGTCAGTACCACCTTCGGCGGCTTGGCGGGCGAGAGCTCACGCATCAGTTCACTGATCCGCTTGGCATACTTGTCGCTGACCCAGTCACGCACGAAGCGATTCGGCGCCAGAAGGCGCAACTGGTTGGATTCCCCTTCCTCCGCCTGCAGCGGGCGGATCCAGGTATTGAACTGCTGGGAATTCAGTTCATCCTGCAGGGTATCCAGACATTGTTGCCAGAGAGCCAGTGACACGCGACCTCACCATTGCATTGAAAACGACCGCCTATTGTATCGTTCAGGCGACGGGTTATCCACATGCCCGATGCCGTGACACGGTCTGTGGAAAACCCCTCCGTGAGCCGCAGGGAGGCCATGCGGGGCAGAACCAGAGGCCCGCGGATGCCGCCTGCTCCGTCGACTGCCGGGGCAAGTCATCCCCGCAGCATCCCCACCTTGTCCACAGCAAAACCGTGACAACAACACATTGATATTAAAGATTTATAATGGCTTGCTCACAATACATATCCCCAATAGTGATAACAGGCACGGATCACTGACGGTGATGGCCTGGTGCCTCATCGAGGAGGAAGAAGGGTGCCAGGCCCCACCGGCAGCATCGGGACGCACGGAAGAATTGCACCGCGAGGCTGAAATCACTACAATTTCCGGTCTTGAACCGAATACCCCCGGGTCCGCCAGCGGCATCCGGATGTCTCCGAATGATCGATTCGTTCCGAAAACCACGTGGGAATAACCAGTTATGAAACGTACTTTTCAACCCAGCGTCCTCAAGCGCAAGCGCGTGCATGGCTTCCGCGCGCGCATGGCCACCAAGAATGGTCGTGCCGTTCTGGCCCGTCGCCGTGCCAAGGGCCGCAAGCGCCTGAGCGCCTGACCGCGGCCCTCGCGTGTCCAGTCAGGGCTATCCCCGGCAGTTGCGACTGCTGACCGCCGGGGATTATCGACGTGTCTTCGAAACGGCTGCATTCAAGGTCCACGGCAAGGGGCTGATGGCCCTCGCCTCGCCCAATGAGCGAGGTCATCCGCGTCTCGGCCTGATCTTCAGCAAGAAGAACGTCCGCAGAGCCGTCGACCGAAACCGCCTCAAGCGCATCGTGCGTGAATCCATCCGGCTTCAGCAGTATCGCCTGCCCTCGGTGGATATCGTGGTGCTGGCAAGACGAGGAGTCCATGAACTGGACAATGCCACCGTGCATCGTCAGCTCCACGGGATGTGGCGTCGCCTGGAGCGAGAGGCGCGCAGGTCGTCCCACGGGACAGACTTGCTCAGCCCGGAAAGCGGTGACGCGGGCCGCGAACGATGACCGGCACCCCTGCGTGCCGGTCCGTCCCGGCGCCGGCATGGGCATGACCACTGCCATCCTCGTTGCGCCCCTCCATGCTGACGCCTCGGATGCAGCCAGCCTGCACGCGTTGTCCAGCCTGCCTCCGGCAGGCTTTCGTGTATCTCGGGTGGGCGACCTGCGTTGCGCCATCGGAATGTTCACTACCCATCGGGCAGACTCCTCATGGACGTAAAACGACTTCTCCTCGTGATTCCCCTGGCGGTACTCGCCTACCTGCTGATCGTCCAGTGGAATCAGGACTACGGACAGGTGACCCCTGAGCCGCAAGCTCCCGCCATCACCGGCAGCGCCCAGGAAGGGGCTCGCCAGGACCAGGCGTCATCGGGCAGCGATGACCTCTCGGTCCCCGCGACCGCCGGCCCGTCGGACGACATGACCGGCGAGATCCCCGGCGAGGCCGCCTCTACCTCGGGAAGCCGTGACCTGGTGGCCGTCGTCACCGACGTGCTCGATGTCCGCATCGACCCCCAGGGCGGGGACATCGTCTATGCGGCGCTGCCCCAGCACCGCTTCAGCCTCGACTCCGACCGACCCTATGTGCTGCTCTCCGACAGCGAGGGTCGCAGCTATGTGGCACGCTCAGGGCTTCAGCTCGAGGGCCACGAGGGACGCATCACCTTCACCCCCGAGTCGACCGAATACCGGCTGGGCGGGAACGACGAGCGACTCGAGGTCGACCTGGCTGCCGAGGTGAATGGCGTGGAGGTGATCAAGCGCTTCACCTTCGAGCGTGACAGCTACGCGGTGGACGTGGACTACTTCCTGGCCAACAACACCGAGGAGCCGGTCACGGCCCGCTTCATCGGCCAGCTGGCCCGCGACAACAGCAGCGACCCCTCCAGCGGACCGG
The DNA here is from genome assembly GCF_030012485.1 of Halomonas rhizosphaerae. NCBI lineage: Bacteria > Pseudomonadati > Pseudomonadota > Gammaproteobacteria > Oceanospirillales > Halomonadaceae > Halomonas > Halomonas rhizosphaerae. The sequence goes on along the minus strand of NZ_JASCQQ010000003.1, from coordinate 126,359 downwards.
CCCTGGGCATGCAGTCCTTCCTCGGCGCCGCCTACTCGACCCCGGAGGATCGCTACCTGAAGGTCGACTTCGAGGAGATCCAGGAAGGCGCTTTCAACAACCGCGACGTCGAGGGGGGCTGGGTCGCCATCATCCAGCACTACTTCACCTCGGCCTGGGCCCCTGCCCAGAACCAGCAGAACCTCTTCTACGCCACCACCGACTCCCGCGGCCGCAACGTGGCCGCCTTCGCCGGCCCCACCAGCAGTGTGGCCGCCAACAGCGAGGCAGCGCTGGGGGCAACCCTCTACATGGGGCCCAAGGTGCAGGAGCGACTGGAGGCCGTGGCCCCCCACCTGGAGCTGACGGTGGACTTCGGCTGGCTGTGGTTCATCGCCAACCCGCTGTTCTGGTTGCTGGACCAGATCCACGACCTGATCGGCAACTGGGGCTGGTCCATCGTCCTGCTGACCCTGCTGGTGAAGCTGGCCCTGTGGCCGCTCTCCGCCAAGGCCTACAAGTCCATGGCCCGCATGCGCAAGCTGGGCCCGGAGATGCAGCGCCTCAAGGAGCAGTTCGGCGACGACCGCCAGAAGATGTCCCAGGAGATGATGAAGTTCTACCAGAAGGAGAAGATCAATCCTCTGGGCGGCTGCCTGCCGATCCTGGTGCAGATGCCGGTATTCATCGCCCTTTACTGGATGCTGCTGGAATCCGTGGAGCTGCGCCACGCACCCTTCATGTTCTGGATCCAGGACCTGTCGGTGAAGGATCCGTACTTCATCCTGCCGATCCTGATGGGCGCCTCGATGTTCGTCCAGCAGATGCTCAACCCGACGCCTCCGGACCCCATGCAGGCGAAGATCATGAAGATGCTGCCGATCGTCTTCACCTTCTTCTTCCTGTGGTTCCCGGCCGGCCTGGTCATCTACTGGGTGGTCAACAACTGTATCTCCATCGTTCAGCAGTATGCGATTACCCGCAAGATCGAGGCCGACCCGAGTATCGGCAAGGGCATGAAGACCAAGTAGCGCGGTGCTTCTCCCCGACACCCAGACCCCCGCCCCGGCGGGGGTCTGGCGTTTGCGGGGCCCGACCCGGACAATGTTTCCCTTCCAGCAGAGGTGCCGCCGATGACCGCCAGTCTCCATGATCAGGACACCATCACCGCCCTGGCCACCCCTCCGGGACGCGGCGGCGTGGGCATCATCCGCGTCTCCGGGCCCGCCTGCACGACGATCGCCGAGGCCATGGTGGGCCACTGCCCGGCCCCGCGATACGCCCACTACGGCCCCTTCCACGGCGAATCCGCGGTAATCGACGAGGGCATCGCGCTGTTCTTCCCGGGGCCCCACTCCTTCACCGGCGAAGATGTCCTGGAACTGCAGGGGCATGGTGGCACGATGATCATGGACCTGCTGCTCGAGCGCTGCGTGCAGCTGGGGGCACGGCTCGCCCGCCCGGGGGAGTTCTCGGAGCGCGCCTTCCTCAACGACAAGCTGGACCTGGCCCAGGCCGAGGCCATTGCCGACCTGATCGAGGCCAGTTCCCGGGGGGCGGCCGAGAACGCCCTGCGCTCCCTGCAGGGCGAGTTCTCGCGTCGCGTGGCGTCGCTGGTCCAGCGGCTGATCGAGCTGCGCATGTACGTCGAGGCGGCCATCGACTTCCCGGAGGAGGAGATCGACTTTCTCGCCGACGGGCATGTCGCCATCCGGCTGGCGGCGGTCCAGTCGGAACTGGCCGAGGTGCGGGCCGCCGCGGGTCAGGGGGCCCTGATGCGGGAAGGCATGAGCGTGGTGATCGCCGGGCGCCCCAATGCCGGCAAGTCGAGTCTGCTCAATGCGCTGACCGAGCAGGACACCGCCATCGTCACCGACATCGAGGGCACCACCCGGGACGTCCTCCGCGAGCATATCCACCTGGATGGCATGCCCCTGCACGTCATCGACACGGCCGGGCTGCGCGATACCCCGGACGCGGTGGAGAAGATCGGGGTGGCCCGGGCCTGGGAGGAGATCGAGAAGGCCGATCGCGTGCTGCTGATGGTGGATGCGGCTACCACCGAGGCCATCGACCCCATGGCCATCTGGCCCGAATTCGTCGCACGCCTTCGGGACCCCTCGCGGCTGACGCTCGTGCGCAACAAGATTGACGCCAGCCACGAAGCCCCCGGCATCGATGCTGACGCCGCCACCCCGGTGATCCGGCTGTCGGCCAGGAGCGGCGCAGGGGTGGATGGCCTCAGGGAGCACCTCAAGGCGGTGATGGGCTATGCCGCCACCACAGAAGGGCGTTTCTCGGCCCGACGCCGGCATCTGGAGGCCCTGGACCGGGCCCGACAGGCCCTCGCCAACGGCGAGGCGCAGCTCGCCGGCTATGGGGCCGGTGAGCTGCTTGCCGAAGACCTGCGCGACGCCCAGCAGGCGCTGGGCGAGATCACCGGGGAGTTCAGCGCGGACGACCTGCTGGGTGAGATCTTCGGTAGCTTCTGTATCGGCAAGTAGCCCCTTCCCGCAGGGCCGCGCTGACAGCGCGGTCGATACCACCCCGCTGGGTGAGATCTTCGGTAGCTTCTGTATCGGCAAGTAGCCCCTTCCCGCAGGGCCGCGCTGACAGCGCGGTCGTTACCACCCCGCTGGGCGAGATCTTCGGCAGTTTCTGTATCGGCAAGTAGCCCCTTCCCGCAGGGCCGTCACCCTACTCCCCGACCCACCAGTCGCCATGATGGCGGCAGGTCGCGCCCAGCAGCGGCGTGACCTGCCGCATGGCCGCTTCCAGCCGCGTATCGAGCCCCCAGGGCGGATTGATCACCAGCATGCCGCTGCCGACCATGCCACGCTCGCCCTCCTGGGGCTCGCGCAGCCTCAGCTCACTACGCCAGATCTTGCGCAGGCCGCCCTCGCGCAGGCCCTCCAGCAGCTCCCGATGGCGGCCGGCCGGCAGCAGGGGGTACCAGACCAGCACGACGGCATGGCGTGCCCTGCGCATGGCCTTGAGCACCGCATCAACCACCTCGCCATACTCCGCCTTGCGCTCGTAGCTGGGGTCGACCAGCACACAGAGCCGCGGGGTGCCCACCGGCAGGCACTTCACCAGCCCCTCGAGACCGTCACCATGGATGCGCTGAACATTGTCAGGCAGTGCCTGACGGGTCAGGTGGCCATGCTCTCCGGGGTGCAGCTCGAAGAGCATCAGCCGGTCACTGGCACGCAACCGGTCCGACAGCCACCATGGCGAGCCAGGATAGTGGTCGAGAGTGCCGTCCCGTGCCTGGACCCGCCCGACCGCCGCGAGCCAGTCGCCGAGCAGCGGGTCGTCAGCCACGTGCGTTCTCGCCTGCCATAGCCGAGCAAAGCCCTTACGGTACTCCCCGAGCCTCGCGGTCTCCTCCGCCGCCAGCGGGTAGAGGCCGCGACCGGCATGGGTATCCATGTACGTAACAGGTGATTCCTTACGTAACAAATGATCGATGACCGCAAAAAGCGTCAGATGCTTGTGAACGTCGGCGAAATTGCCTGCATGATAGGCATGCTGATAGGAAAGCATGGAAGGAGATCCGTGAGTCGGCAAGACAAAAGGGCCCGTCACTGCCTTGCAGTGACGGGCCCGGGGTAAGGGCTTAAGGAAGCCGGCTTACTGCTCCTGGAAGCGGTCCTCGATGGGTGACAGGGTAACCTCCACCCGCCGGTTCTGAGCCCGGCCCTGCTCGGTGTCGTTGCTCGCCACCGGCTGGTTCTCACCATAGCCGCGCATGTTCAAGCGGTTGCGCGACACGCCGGACTGGGCCAGATAGTTGCCCACCGAATCGGCACGACGCTCGGAGAGCCGCTGGTTGTAACCGGCATCACCGGTGCTGTCGGTATGGCCGGCGATATTGACCCGGGTGTCGGGATACTGCTGCAGCACCGAGGCCACGTCATTGAGGGCATTGCGCGCACCGGACGTCAGATCACTGGAGTCGAAATCGAAGGTTACCTCGCTCGGCATGTTGAGCACGATATCATCACCGCGGCGATCAACGCCGATGCCGGTGCCCTGGGTGCTCTGACGCAGTTGCTCCTCCTGACGATCCATGTAGGCGCCGATGCCACCGCCGGCGGCGGCCCCCACGGCGGCGCCGATCAGGGCGCGATCGCGCCGGCTGGTGCTTCCGTCACCACTGAGGGCACCGGCAGCAGCGCCGACGGCGGCGCCGATGGCCGCCCCCGTCCCGGTCTGGCTACGCTGGGTCTCCCCGCTATAGGGGTCGGTGGTGGTACAGCCTACCAGCAGCGCGGCGGCGGCCAGGGGTGCAATCAGTCGGATCGATCTGCTCATGGTGTCCTCTTCTCCTTGGGTTGAGGAATATCATCCTTCACTGGCCCGCTCATCATCGATCAGAGCCAGCAGCTCGTTCAAGAATAGTAGACCTTGAGGTGATGCCCTAAGCCAGTCGGCATCTTCCACAAGAAGTCCTTTTTCACGGGCCGCGACCAGCCTGGAGAGCAACGTCCGCGTCCCGCGACCCGTATGGGCCTTCCAGATCGACAGGGGTACCCCCTCCACCAGGCGCAGGGCATTCATGGCGAATTCCAGCGGCAGCTCCCGCTCATCGATGTCGAATCGACCGGCAACGAATCCCCTCGGGTCATCGAGCCGGCGCAGGTAGGCATCGGGCAGTCGCGATTTCCAGCGGCGCTGGATCTGCAGGCCTTCGGCTCCCGGGACGCTGAGCTTGCCATGGGCACCGGCCCCGATCCCCAGATAGTCGCCGAAGCGCCAGTAGTTGAGGTTGTGTCGCGAGCCCCGACCAGAACGGGCATAGGCGGAAATCTCGTAGCGCTCCAGGCCGGCGGCCTCCAGGCGCTCGTGTCCCAGGTCCTGGATGTCCCACAGGACCTCCTCCACGGGCAGCTCAGGCGGAAAGGCGTGGAATTCGGTATTGGGCTCCAAGGTCAGCTGGTACCAGGACAGGTGCTCCGGGGAGAGCGACAGGGCCTGGTCGAGATCGGCCAGCGCCAATGCCGGCGTCTGTTGGGGAAGGCCGTGCATCAGGTCGAGGTTGAGGTTGTCAAACCCCGCTTGACGCGCCTCCTCGACAGCCGCCACGGCATCGTCACCGCCATGGATACGTCCCAGGGCCGCCAGTTGCGCATCCTGGAAGCTCTGCACGCCCAGCGACAGGCGGTTGATCCCCGCCGCCCGGTAGCCGGCGAAACGTCCCCGCTCCAGGGTACCGGGGTTCGCTTCCAGGGTAATCTCGATGTCTGCTGCCAGCGGAAGCCGGCTCGCCACGGCCTGCAGCAGTCTCTCGTAGAAACCGGACGACATCAGGCTCGGAGTACCACCGCCGATGAAGATGCTCACCAGCTCACGCTCCGCGGCCAGCGGCAGGTCGGCCTCGAGATCCGCGATCAGCGCCTCGAGGTAGCTCGCCTCGGGAAGTTCGGCGCTCCGCCCTACCCCGTGGGAGTTGAAATCGCAGTAGGGGCACTTGCGCACGCACCAGGGGACATGGACATAGAGCGAGAGCGGCGGCACTGCACGCGCAGACTCGTTAAGGGCGCTCATGGACGATCTCGTCCGGCATCCATCGCCGCCACCAGCGCCTGCAGGGCCCGCCCGCGGTGGCTAAGCCGGTTCTTCTGCTCGGCGGTGAGCTCGGCGGCACTCGCTCCCTGGTCCGGGAGCCAGAAGAGCGGGTCATAGCCGAAGCCCCCCTCTCCACGGGGAGCCTGCAGGATCTCGCCTTCCCAGCTACGCTGCACGATCAGCGGCACCGGGTCGTCGGCATGACGCAGCAGCACCAGCACGCACCAGTAGCGGGCCCGGCGACGCCCCTCCGGCACCTCGGCCAGGGACGCCAGCAGCCGGGCGTTATTGCGCGCATCGCTCTTCGGCTCACCCGCAAAGCGCGCGGAGTAGATGCCGGGCGCCCCGTTCAGGGCATCAACCTCCAGGCCGGAATCATCAGCCAGGGCAGGCAGACCGCTCAGGCGACTGGCTTCCCGGGCCTTGAGGAGGGCGTTCTCGACGAAGGTCAGGCCGGTCTCCTCGACGTCGGCAACGCCGTAGTCGGCCTGGGGCCGTACGTCGAAGCCCAGCGGCGCGAGCAGCTGATGAAACTCGCGCAGCTTGCCGGCATTGCCACTGGCCAGGACCAGCAGGGCTGGGGTCATGGTCGGTTCTCCAGACGGTCAGGGGTCGCCCATTCTACGAGCCGACACCACAAGGGGGAACGGCTGGGCCAAGGAGTTGAAAGTATGTCATCCACAACAACTACTTTTCTCATTCTTAATTATGAGAAATTAAGTCGTTAAACCGCGAGCACCAGGATGAATTTCCTTGGCAGGCGGTATCGACGGCAGGGGTAGCCGAGCCCTCTTCCGGCGCCAAGTCCTTGATCGCGCTAGGTGGCGGCCCAACTAGAAACAAACGAAAACAAAAAAGCACATATTTATAACCAAAAGTTAGTAACGAAAAATTACATTATGCCCAAGACTAAGAGCCAGTGTGGCGCTTATGCCACAAATGGCTGATTGCCTCATAATGAAAGTTAACCGCGCCTTGCGAAGGGGTCGCACCATGGAACAGGGGAAGAGCCTGGTGTTGCTGGTCACCGCCAACAACCCTCAGTCACAACTCTTCATCAACTATCTCCACGATCAGCTCGACTGTCCGGTCTCGGTCGTCGCGCCGGGAACGGAGTGGAAGGGCAAGGATGCCTCGCCGACCGTGGTGCTGCTCGATGCGGATCATATCGACGAGGCCACCATGCAGCAGTGGCATGTCAGGGCGGCCGAGGCCGGCGACATGTCGCTGGCCGCCTTCAACCTGCGGGACGAGGAGCATGCCGTCGAGGTCCTCTCGGCCATGAACCTGCAGGGCGTCTTCTACCGCAGCGACTCGCTGGACATGATCTGCAAGGGGCTGAAGATCCTGCTGGAAGGCAACCTGTGGATGTCACGCACGTTGATGACGCGGATGATCCAGTTCTTTCGCCGCCAGCAACTCAACTCCTATCGGCCGGTCTGCGGCCTGACCCACCGGGAACTGGAGATCATCGCCATGCTGGGCACGGGGGCCTCGAACATCGAGATCGCCGACCAGCTGTTCGTCAGCGAGCACACCGTAAAGTCCCATCTCTACAACATCTTCCGCAAGATCAAGGTGCACAACCGCCTGCAGGCGGTGAACTGGGCCCGCCAGAACCTCGGTGCCCCGCCGCCGCTGGTGGGTCGCCGCCAGCGCGAGGCCAGTCACCAACCACCCAACGGCACCTGAGAGGTCCTCAGATCAGTCGCACGTGATCCTGGATCAGACCCGCCAGGGTCTCGGCGGCATTGTCCGCCGTGGTATCGAGGTGCAGCAGGTGCAGGCGCTCCTCGTCGCCGAAGGCCTCGAAGTCGGCCTGCTGGCGCGCCAGTATGGCGAGACTGTCCTCCACCGGGACGCTGTGACGCCGGGCGCGCTTGTCGATGCGCCGGTGCAGCGTGACGTCATCGGCCTCGAAGCTGACCAGCAGCACCGGCAGGCCACGGGCCTCGGCTTGCTGGCGCAGGAGATCCCGCTGCTCCCGCTTCAGGAAGGTGCCATCGACGCAGGTCGGGAAACCCGCCTCCAGAAGCGTGCCGGCACATTCGGCCAGTCGACGATAGGTCCGCTCGGTGGCTTCCCGGGCAAAGATGTCCACAGGCGATTCCCTCACGACCGCCTGTGGATCGATGCTGTGAAGCCGTCGGCGCTCCACATCCGAACAGAGGCGAACGGCCCCCAGACGACCGACGAGGGTCCGGGTGAAGCGGCTCTTGCCACTGCCCGAGACACCGATGCCGATGATCAGCGGCGGGAAGCGGAACTCGGCATAGGCCTCGGCCAGGTCCAGGTACCCACGGCACTCCCGCATGGTCTCGGCCAGCAGGGCAGGGCGTTCGCCGTCCTCACCGGCCGCCTGATGGCGCTGCAGGGCGCGTCGCGCACCGGCCAGGGCCTCGACGACACGGAAGGCCGAGAGCAGGCGAGCCAGCCCATAGTCCCCGGACCGCCGCAGGTAGCCATCGAGGGCCTGGCGTGCCAGGCCGGTCTCGCCATGGGATTCCAGTCCCACCAGCAGCGAGGCCAGGTCGCTGCCCGGGTCGACGATGCCATTCCACCCGGGCCCCTGGAGGTCCCGACCGATGGCATTGGCCAGCAGCACCCGACCCTGGTCGCAGAGCCGACTGTCGGGATGCGCGACGGCCCAGCTGGCCGCCAGCACGCGCTCCCGGCGTGCCAGGAAGACCGGCGCCAGTCGCGCGAGGTCCTGTGCGAGCCACTGCCGAAGACAGGCCAGACGCTGGCGATCCTCCTCCCCGGCGAGCAGCGGCTCGATGGCCGCCACTTCCCCGTCGAGGCGTTCCCGGAAGGCAGCCAGCCCGGCATCTTCGGGCCCAGCCGCGCCGCGCGAGCGGCGATGGAAGGCCACCAGCCGGTCGACCAGCTCCTCCAGCTGCAGCGCCTCCTCGCAGGAGGCCGCTTGATCGGCATCTGTCTGGCTCATCTGGGGTCTCCCGTTATGGAGGTGGAGTCTCAGGCCGGCTTCATCGCCGCGAATGCCTTCTCGGCAGCGTCCAGGGTCAGCTGGATGTCCTCCGGGGCATGGGCACTGGACATGAAGCCCGCCTCGAAGGCCGACGGCGCCAGGTAGACCCCCTGGTCGAGCATCAGGGAGAAGAAGCGACGGAAGGCATCGGCATCGCAGGCGGTGGCCTGGGCGAAGTTGTCGACCCGGCTCTGGCCGGTGAAGAAGATCCCGAACATGCCGCCGGCACGCTGGGTGATCATGTCGATACCCGCGGCATCGGCCCTCTCCTGAAGACCGTGGCAGAGGGTCTCGACCCGCTGCGCCAGGGCATCGTGAAAGCCCGGCTGGCGAAGCTTCCCGAGCAGGGTGATACCGGCCGCCATGGCCAGCGGATTGCCGGAGAGGGTGCCGGCCTGGTAGACGGGACCGAGCGGCGAGATCACCTCCATGATCTCGCGACGACCGCCGAAGGCACCCACCGGCATGCCACCGCCGACGATCTTGCCCAGGCAGGTGAGGTCCGGCTCGATGCCGTAATGGGCCTGGGCGCCCCCCATCGCCACGCGGAAGCCGGTCATCACCTCGTCGAAGATCAGCACGCTGCCGTGCTGGTCGCAGACGCGCCGCAGGGTCTCCAGAAAGCCCGGCTGCGGCGGGATGCAGTTCATGTTGCCGGCCACCGGCTCGACGATGATGCAGGCCACCTCGCTGCCGATCTCCTCGAAGCACTGCTCCACGGCATCGGGATCGTTGAAGGAGAGGGTCACGGTGTGCTCGGCCAGGGAGGCCGGCACCCCGGGGGAACTGGGCTCACCGTGAGTGAGGGCGCCCGAGCCGGCCTTGACCAGCAGCGAGTCGGAGTGGCCGTGGTAGTTGCCCTCGAACTTGACGATCTTGTCGCGGCCGGTATAGCCGCGTGCCAGGCGGATCGCCGACATGGTGGCCTCGGTACCGGAATTGACCATGCGTACCATCTCGATGGTGGGGATCATCTCGCAGATCAGGTCGGCCATGGTGGTCTCGATGGCCGTGGGGGTGCCGAAGGAGAGGCCGCTGTCGAGCCGCTCACGCACCGCGCCCAGCACCTCGGGGTCGGCGTGACCGGTGATCATGGGCCCCCAGGAACCGACGTAGTCGACATAGCGCTTGCCCTCCACATCGAAGAGATAGGCGCCGCGGGCACGCTCCATGAACACCGGGGGACGGTCCATCCCCTTGAAGGCGCGAACCGGCGAGTTGACCCCGCCGGGAATGTGGCGGCAGGCCTGCTCGAAGAGCTGTGCGGATGTGGTCATGTCAACCTCTTGCCCTGTTGATGCGTGCCCGGCCAGGCGGGCTGTGGATAGATCTCTGGATAACCTCGTGACGGACAGTGAAGCGTCGGTGAATGTCGTCGAATGACGCTTGACCGCGCCTCTGCCGGTTCCGCCCCATTCTCGTCTGCCGGGGAAGCGATGACCAGCCCGCCCGTCATCCCGGCGGCGTCGCGGCGTCGATGGCGAGAAAGGCGGGCCTCGCCGGCAACTGCCAGAGGCGCCGCGGCAGCCGCTGGTCCTGCCCCGGCTGCCAGCCATGGGCCAGCGCCTGCCAGGTGAAGGCCTGCGCCTGCTCGCAGGCCGTGACCAGTGACTCGCCCGATGCCAGGCGCGCCGCCAGCGCACTCGCCAGGGTACAGCCGGAACCGTGGAAGCGCCCCGCGAGTCGCGGCCAGGTCCACTGCCGGCTGGTCTCCGGTGCATGCAGGGTATGTTCCACCCGGTCGGCCGGCACCCGTCCCGCGGGGTGGTCGGTGCCGGTGACCAGCAGGGCCTGGCAGCCGAGGGACATCAGCCTCACCGCCCGCTCGGTGTCATCGTCGAATTCGTCTCCCGCCAGCCGGGCCAGCTCCTGGCGGTTGGGTGTCAGGATATCCACATGCGGCAGCAGGTGACGGCACATGGCGTCGATGAGCTCGGCTGTGGACAAGTCACTGCCACCGCCGGCCCTGAGGACCGGATCCATCACCACCGGTACCCCCGGCCGGCGCCGCAGGATATCCACCACGGCATCCAGCACGGCGCCATCCGGCACCAGGCCAATCTTGATCGCGGCGATCTCGAAGTCGTCCAGGGCCGCCGCCATGGCGTACAGGTCAGCGGCGGACACGGGCCTCACCGCGCTCACGTCCCGGCAGTTCTGCACCGTCAGTGCCGTGGGCACGGTCAGCGCCCAACCGCCGCAGGCCGCCACCGCCTCGCTGTCGGCGACCAGGCCGGCACCGCCGGTGGGGTCGTGGCCGGACAGCACCAGCACCGTCGGCAGGTGGGGGGAGAGTTCAGGGGAATCGGCCATCAGAAGGGCTTCAGCACGGCCAGGAAGATGATCAGCAGCAGGGCGATCACCGGTAGCTCGTTGAACCAGCGAAAGAACACATGGCCGCGCCGACAGCGCGCTTCGGCGAACTGCTTCAGGTAGATCAGGCAGACATGGTGATAGCCCACCAGCAATACCACCAGCAGCAGCTTGGCATGGATCCAGCCCTGAGCGAACCAGGCGGGATTGAGCACCAGCAGGGCACCCCCGAACAGCAGCACGGCGATCATCGACGGCGTCATGATCCCGCGGTAGAGCTTGCGCTCCATCACCAGGAAGTGATCGATGGCCTGCTGTTCGCCCCTGTCCCGCGCCATGGCGTGGTAGACATAGAGGCGCGGCAGATAGAACAGGGCGGCGAACCAGGTCACCATGGCCACCAGGTGCAGGGCCTTCATCCACAGATACATGACGACTCCTCAGCCGTGGGTCGAATCGGAAAAGCGGTAATAGCGCTCGATGGCGTCGCGGGTGATGATACCGGAAATCCGCTTCTGCTTCGGCCGGTGACCGTGCTCGACGTAGAGGGCATCCAGCGCCTTGTCGTTGAGCCGCTCGAAGGCCTCGGAGAGCGTCGCCTGCAGGTGGATCGGTGCCATGTCCAGGCGCTGGCCGGGGATCTCCAGCAGGTCCAGCAGGGCGCTGTCCTCCTCCGACTCGGGCGCATCATGCTCCAGCAGCCAGCGGGCCAGGTCGGCCGCCTTGAGCGCCAGGGTCGGCTTGTCGTCCGTGGAACGCTCGATCAGCACCCAGGCAGGATTGGACTCGAGCAGGACGCTGGCCTGATCACGGGTCACCATGCGCGAGGTCCGCACCAGGCTGCGCTCCATCACCGCCGGCACCGAGACCCGGGACAGTGCCTGCATCAGGGGCTGCTGCAGCGGGTGCAGCCCCTGACGGGTCTGGGTGAGGAAGAATCCCTGGCTGCGGCTCAGCTGCCGCGCCGTGAGGCCGGCCACCACCACCGCCAGCATCCCCGGCATGATGATGCCGGGATTGTGGGTGAGCTCGAGCAGGGCCATCAGGGCCGCCAGGGGCGCCTGCAGCACGGCCCCCATCATGGCGGCCATGCCGAGCAGGGCATAGACCTCGGGGGCCGAGGCCCCCACCGGCAGCAGGGCCTGGCCCGCCAGGCCGCACAGGGCACCGGCCGCACCGCCGACCACCAGGATGGGGCCGATGATGCTGATCGGGATGCCGCAGGCCACGGTGAAGGCCGTGAGCAGCAGCTTGCCGATGGCCACCGCGAGCAGCACGTCCACGGCGGCGGCCCCGCCCAGCGCCCGCTGCAGCGTGTCATAGCCCATCCCCTGCACCTCGGGGTACCACCAGGCGACCCCTGCCACCGCCAGCGCCGCCAGGGCGAAGCGCAGCGCCATGGGCAGCCGCTGAAGCCGTTCATGCCCCCGGGCCACGCGCACGAAGAGTGCCGCCAGCAGCCCGATCAGCAGGGCGCTGGCAAGGATCCAGGGTAGGTCCAGCAGGGATCTCAGGTGCAGGTCGGGGATGCCGATGGCGGGTTCAGGTCCGTAGACCAGCTGGGCCACCACGGCGCCCATGGAGGAAGCCAGGATCACCGGCATGAAGCCGATGATGGTGTACTCCATCATCACCACTTCCATGGCGAAGATGACGCCGGCGATGGGCGTATTGAACGAGGCCGAAATGCCCGCTGCCGTGCCGCAGGCCACCAGCACCCTGAGACTGTTGTGGGGCAGGCGCAGGTACTGTCCCAGGCCGGTGGAGGCCGCCGCCCCCAGGTGGATGGCCGGCCCCTCGCGTCCGGCGGAAAGGCCACCGATCACCGACACCACGCCCACCCACCACTGGGCCAGCCAGTTGCGTAGCGGGAAGCGTCCCTGATGATAGGTCAGCCGGTCGATGACGTGGACCACGCCGATACGCCGTCCCTCCGGCGGCAGGCGTATGAGCCACAGGCCGATCAGGGCCGCCGCAACCAGGGGCATCAGCACCCGCAGGGCCGACGGCAGGGCCTCGAAGGCCTCGGGGTCGCCGTCGGGAAACAGCAGCATGCCCCCCAGGGAAAGCAGCAGGCGGAATACCACCATCAGCCCGCCCGTCACCAGGCCCGACACCACACCCAGCACGCAGAGCTGCGGCAGGGCATCGACGTTGGCCAGCTGGCGACGGAAGCCTTCCAGGCTCAAGTCGGGTAGCGAGAGACGCGGCACGGCGACGATCCTGTTCGGCCTTGCTGGGGAAGACCCGCCAGGCTGGGCCTGGGTAGGTCGCGTCTCTCTTGTGTATCATATCCGGGGACACAGGTCCCAGCATCACGTCACCAATCCCAGGAGGCCATCGTGATCAAGGTCGGAATCGTCGGCGGCACCGGTTACACCGGCGTCGAACTGCTCAGGCTGCTGGCCCGTCACCCGGACGTGGCGGTGGACGCCATCACCTCGCGCTCCGAGGCCGGCATGGCCGTCAGCGAGCTCTATCCCAACCTGCGCGGCCACTACGATGACCTGGCCTTCAGCGAGCCCGATGCCGACCGGCTGGCCCGCTGCGATGCCGTCTTCTTCGCCACCCCCCACGGCGTGGCCCATGCCCTCGCCGGCGAGCTGCTCGACAGGGGCACCCGGGTCATCGACCTCTCGGCCGACTTCCGGCTGCGGGACACCGAGGAGTGGGCCCATTGGTACGGCCAGCCCCACGGCGCCCCCGAGCTGCTCGGCGAGGCGATCTACGGCCTGCCCGAAGTCAACCGCGAGCGCATCCGCCAGGCGCGACTGATCGCCGTGCCGGGCTGCTACCCCACCGCCGTGCAGCTCGGCCTGCTGCCGCTGCTGGAGGCGGGCGTGATCGATGCCGACCGGGTCATCGCCGACTGCAAGTCCGGGGTTACCGGGGCCGGCCGCGGCGCCAAGGTACCCTCGCTGCTGGCCGAGGCCAGCGAGTCCATGAAGGCCTATGGCGCCTCGGGCCACCGCCACCTGCCGGAGATCCGCCAGGGACTGGCGGATGCTGCCGGGGGCCCGGTGGAGGTGACCTTCGTGCCCCACCTGACGCCGATGATCCGCGGCATCCACGCCACCCTCTACGGCCGCCTGACCGCCGACCCCGGCGACCTCCAGGCGCTCTTCGAGCGGCGCTTCGCCAGTGAGCCCTTCGTCGACGTGATGCCGGCGGGCAGCCATCCCGAGACACGCAGCGTGAAGGGAGCCAACGTATGCCGCCTGGCCGTCCACCGTCCCGGTGACGGCGACACCGTGGTGGTGCTCTCGGTGATCGACAACCTGGTCAAGGGCGCCTCCGGTCAGGCCGTGCACAACCTCAACCTGATGTTCGGCCTCGACGAGTCGGCCGGCCTCGACGCCCCGGCCATCATGCCCTGATACCCTCATCTAGGACACCACCCCAACAAAGTTGACCCTTTTGCTGGGGATTGTGGATAATCCCCCCTGGCAAGACATTCATCGATCCAGGGGAGGTCACCCATGAGCGGTGCCGAATCCTTCGTTCCCACCCCCTTGATGCTCTCGGATGGGGCCCGTGCCCGTCTCGCGGCGCTCATCGAGGAACAGGGCAATCCCCGGCTCAAGCTGCGGGTCTACGTCACCGGTGGAGGCTGCTCGGGCTTCCAGTACGGCTTCGACTTCGCCGATGAGGTCGCCGACGACGACACCCTCGTCGAATTCGGCCGGGTGGCCTTGGTGGTCGACCCCCTCTCCTACCAGTATCTCGTCGGCTCCACCGTCGACTACGAGGAGGGGCTGGCCGGTGCCCGCTTCCTGGTGCAGAACCCCAACGCCACCACCACCTGCGGCTGCGGCGCCTCCTTCATGGTCTGACCGCCAGCGTTGGCTCAGCGACGACCGCACGCTTTTCCCTCCACTTGACGCTTCCCCGGGAACTCGCCATGGTTTAAGGCGTAATCCACAACAAATTCTTCCATGGGGAATCGTATGAAACGCCAACTGAAGACCGCCTCCCTGGCCGCCAGCGTCGCTTTCGGGCTGGGGCTTGTCGGCGCAGCCAGCGCCGATGACCATGTCCTCGAGGTCGTCACCGACCCGAGCTTCGTGCCCTTCGAGATGATGGACCAGGAAACCGGCGAGATGGTCGGCTTCGACATGGACATCCTCGCCGAGTTGGCCGAGCGTGCCGGCTTCGAGTACAACCTGCGCACCATGGACTTCAACGGCATCATCCCCGCCGTGCAGACCGGCAACGTCGACATCGCCATCGCCGGCATCACGATCACCGAGGAGCGAGCCGAGATCGTCGACTTCTCCGATCCCTACTACGACAGCGGCCTGCGGATCCTGGTCGGCGCCAATGACGACAGCGTCGAGGAGCTCGAGGACCTCGAGGGCAAGAAGATCGGCACCAAGGTCGGCTCCACCAGCTACGACTTCCTCGAGGAGAACCTGGGCGACGAGGCCGACATCACCCCCTACCCGGGCTCCAGCGACATGTACATGGCGCTGCTCGGTGGCAGCGTCGACGCCGTCTTCTACGACGCCCCCAACGTCGGCTACTTCGCGCAGACGCGCGGCGAGGGCCGCGTCAAGGTCGTGGGGGACCTCTACGAGGGCCAGCAGTACGGCATCGTCTTCGTCAAGGACAGCGAATGGGTCGAGCCCGTCAACGAGGCCCTGGCCGAGATGAAGGAGGATGGCACCTACGACGAGATCTACGAGGAATGGTTCGGCGAGGCGCCCAGCGACGAATGAGGGCCTTCGCTTCCTGATCACGGGGTCGGGTCGAGTGCCCGGCCCCGTTGCGTTGCGAACCCGGCACGCTCCCCCTGTCGCTACCCCCGCGTCTTGACGGAGAAACCTTGTGGACGTCACCTTCCAATTCGACTGGCAGGCGGCCTTTGCCTCCATTCCCTTCCTGCTCAAGGGCATTCCCTACACCCTGCTGATTTCCTTCGGCGGCCTGGCCATCGGGTTCCTGATCGGCATCCTCTTCGGGCTGCTCCGGATCAGCCCCATCACCTGGCTGCGCATCCCGGCCGTGGCCTACATCGAGATCTTCCGTGGCACCCCGGTCCTGGTCCAGGTGCTGTTCATCTTCTACGGTCTGCCGCAAATCCTCGGCGGACCGATCAATGCCCTGGTGGCCGGCATCGCCGCCATCGCCGTCAACTCCGGTGCCTACATCTCGGAAATCGTGCGCGGTGGCGTGCAGTCCATCGAGCGCGGCCAGCGTGAGGCGGGTCTGTCGCTCGGCCTGTCGCGACGCCAGACCTTCCGCTACATCATCTGGCCCCAGGCCTTCCGGCGCATGATTCCGGCGCTGGGTAACCAGGGCATCATCAGCATCAAGGACACCTCGCTGTTCTCGGTGATCGGGGTCGGCGAGCTGGTCCGCCAGGGCCAGGTCTACATCGCTACCACCTTCAACGCCCTGGAGGTCTACCTGATGGTCGCCCTGCTCTACCTGGTGATCACCCTGAGCCTCTCGTTTGCGCTGCGCCAGCTGGAGCGCAGGGGCCTGGTCGGACAATAAGGAAAGCGTGACATGAACCAAGACAAGTCCCCTTCCGGTGCCGACCCCATCGTGCGCCTGGACAAGGTCAACAAGTTCTTCGGCGACCTGCATGTGCTGAAGGACATCGATCTGGCGGTCTCGCCCGGGGAAGTGGTGGTAATCGTCGGCGCCAGCGGCTCGGGCAAGTCGACGTTGATCCGCTGCATCAATGGCCTCGAGGAGTTCCAGCAGGGCCATATCGAGGTCGATGGCAACGAGTTGCTGCCCCATGGCAAGGCCGGCCAGGCGCTGCAGAAGATCCGCACCGAGGTCGGCATGGTCTTCCAGCAGTTCAACCTTTTCCCGCACCTGAGCGTGCTCGACAACGTGACCCTGGCGCCCATGAAGGTACGTGGCTGGAGCCGTGCGGATGCCACCGAGACGGCCGAGCGACTGCTCGAGCGGGTGGGCATCAGCGACCAGGCCGCCAAGCATCCCGGACAGCTCTCCGGCGGTCAGCAGCAGCGTGTGGCCCTGGCCCGTGCCCTGGCCATGGAGCCGCGCCTGATGCTGTTCGATGAGCCGACCTCGGCGCTCGACCCGGAGATGATCGGCGAGGTCCTCGATGCCATGCGTGAGCTGGCGCGAGAGGGCATGACCATGATGATCGTGACCCACGAGATGGGCTTCGCCCGGGAGGTGGCCGACCGGGTGATCTTCATCCACCAGGGCGAGATCGCCGAGGAGGGGCCTCCCGGAGAGGTCCTGGATCATCCCCGCAACCAGCCGACCCAGCAGTTCCTGTCGAGGGTACTCAAGCACTGATCCCGCTCACGTGCACCCTCCCGGAAAGGCCCTGTCGTTATCGACAGGGCCTTTTTTTGCCTGTGGACAGAAATACCGAGTAACCGGGCTCTAACGGCCTGTACCCCCCGTCACCAGTGGCAATGGACGAATCAGGGCAGGTTGTTCACAGTCACGGTGACAAGCCGGGTAGCCGACGGTGGACAAGCGGTGAGCGAGTCTCGCTGTGGACAAGCGAGCTTTCCGTCCACAGGCTCCCGACACCTCGTCCGCAGGCAGTCACCCTCCTGTCCCGCCAGGAGTCAACACCTCAAGGCATTGAAAAAATTAAGGTTGATACGGTTATCCACCGAAAATGTCCACACCAGTAGTTACTACCACAACAGAACTTCTCTTTTATATTCTGTTTTATTGTTTAGCAGTGAAGAGATGACCATCGGCAGGGACAATCGGGGTGTGGAAAACCCTGACGATTACCCACAGGGGGGTTATACTGCCCCGCTGATTTCCACTCCTGACTGCAATATCGGCGCCATGCGCCAAGAGGTGACCCTTGGAGTATCCCGACCGCTTTGACGTCATCGTCATCGGCGGCGGCCATGCCGGAACCGAAGCCGCCCTGGCCTCGGCTCGCATGGGCTGCCGGACCCTGCTGCTGACTCACAACATCGAGACCCTCGGCCAGATGTCCTGCAATCCCGCCATCGGCGGGATCGGCAAGAGCCACCTGGTCAAGGAGATCGATGCCCTGGGCGGTGCCATGGGCCTGGCAACCGACCTGGGCGGCATTCAGTTCCGTGTGCTCAATGCCCGCAAGGGACCCGCGGTACGTGCCACCCGGGCCCAGGCCGACCGGGTCCGCTACAAGGCGGCGATTCGCAGCATGCTCGAGACTCAGGCCAACCTGACGCTCTTCCAGCAGGCAGCCGGCGACCTGATCGTCGAGGGCGATACCGTGCGCGGCGTGGTCACCGAGACCGGCATCCGCTTCCTGGCCGAGACCGTGGTGCTGTGCACCGGGACCTTCCTCGGCGGGGTGATCCATATCGGCCTCGACACCAGCCGTGGTGGCCGTGCCGGAGACCCGCCCTCCAATGCCCTGGCCGAGCGGCTGCGGGCGCTACCGTTCAGGGTCGACCGCCTGAAGACGGGAACGCCGCCGCGGCTCGATGCCAGGAGCGTCGATTTCTCCCGTCTCGAGGAGCAGCCCGGCGACAGCCCGACGCCGGTGATGTCCTACCTCGGCAACCGCGAGATGCATCCTCGGCAGGTAAGCTGCCATATCGCGCATACCAACGAGCGGACCCACGAGATCATCCTCGCCAACCTGGATCGTTCGCCGATGTACTCGGGGGTGATCGAAGGGGTCGGCCCACGCTACTGCCCGTCCATCGAGGACAAGGTGCATCGCTTTGCCGACAAGGCGAGCCACCAGGTGTTCATCGAGCCGGAAGGCCTCGATACCCACGAGCTCTACCCCAACGGCATCTCCACCTCGCTGCCCTTCGACGTGCAGTTGCAGGTGGTGCGCTCCATCGCGGGGCTGGAGAACGCTCATATCACCCGGCCGGGCTACGCCATCGAGTACGACTTCTTCGATCCCCGGGATCTGCGCCACTCGCTGGAAACGAAGTTTATCCACAACCTCTATTTCGCCGGTCAGATCAACGGCACCACCGGCTACGAGGAAGCGGGGGCCCAGGGGCTGCTGGCCGGCCTCAACGCCGCGCGGCGGGCCCGCGGGCAGGAGGCCTGGTCACCGCGGCGTGACGAGGCCTACCTGGGCGTGCTGGTCGATGACCTGATCACGCTGGGGACCAAGGAGCCCTACCGCATGTTCACCTCGCGGGCGGAATACCGCCTGCTGCTGCGCGAGGACAACGCCGACATGCGTCTCACCGAGACCGGTCGCGAACTGGGACTCGTGGACGATGCCCGCTGGTCAACCTTTGCCGCCAAGCGCGAGGCAGTCGAGCGCGAGAGCGCGCGCCTGCGGGCCAGCTGGGTGCAGCCGGGTACCCCCGCGGCCGCCCGGGTCGAGGCCAGGACCGGCACGGCGCTCGCGCGCGAATACAGCCTGATGGACCTGCTGCGGCGCCCGGAGCTTGCCTATGGCGATCTCGCCGACCTGCCCGGCATCGAGGGCCATGCGGTCGAGGACGAGGCGGTGGCCGACCAGGTGCAGATCCAGGCCAAGTACCAGGGCTACATCGATCGACAGCAGAACGAGATCGACAAGCTCAAGCGCCACGAGGCCACGCCGCTGCCGGCCGACCTCGACTACCAGCGCGTCGAGGGGCTCTCTAACGAGATCCGCCAGAAGCTCGAGGAGGCACGCCCCGAGACCCTGGCGCAGGCGGGACGCATCTCCGGCGTCACCCCGGCGGCGGTCTCGATCCTGCTGATCCACCTCAAGAAGCGGCGGCTGCTCGACGACAGCCGGGCGGCCAGCGCATGACGTCGGACGAGCAGATCGTCGAGGCGCGCCTCGATGGTGGACTGGCGGCACTGAACATCGGCGTGGATGACGAGCAGCGGCGTCGGCTGTTGGCGCTGGTGGGACTGTTGCACAAGTGGAACCGCGCCTATAACCTCACCGCGGTACGCACGCCGGAGGAGATGGTGACCCGCCACCTCCTCGACAGCGCCGCGGTGCTGCCCTTCGTCCGTGGCCCGGAACTGCTCGACGTGGGCTCGGGGCCGGGCCTGCCGGGACTGGTACTGGCGATCCTCGAGCCGAGTCTCTCGGTCACGCTGCTCGACAGCAACGGCAAGAAGGTACGCTTCCAGCGCCAGGCCGTGATGGAGCTGGGCCTCGGCAACGCCACGCCGGTACAGGCCAGGGTCGAAGCCTTCGAGCCCGTCGCCGGGGGCTATGCCCAGGTGATCTCGCGGGCCTTCTCCAGCCTGGGCGATTTCATCGCGCTGACCGCGCCCCTGGTGGCACCCGATGGCGAATGGCTGGCCATGAAGGGGCCCGCCGTGGATGATGAACTGGCCGGACTGCCCGAGGAGATCGCCGTGACGGCACGACACGACCTCGCGGTGCCCTACGAGGACGGCAGGCGGCAGCTCGTGGTCCTTCGGCACCGGGATGTGACCCAGGCCTGACCCAGAGGCGTCTGTTTCCCCAGCAAGGGAGTTGCCCGTGACCAAGATCATAGCCTTGACCAACCAGAAGGGCGGCGTGGGAAAGACCACCACCGCCGTCAACCTCGCCGCCAGCCTGGCCGCCCTGGACCGCCGCGTGCTGCTGGTCGACCTGGACCCCCAGGGACATGCCACCATGGGCAGTGGCGCCGACAAGCATGATCTGGATGGCAGCGTGCTCGACGTGGTGCTGGGCGAGAAGCGGCCCACCGAGGTGATCCTCGACTGCCCGCAGGCAGGCTATGCGCTGCTGCCCGGCAACGGCGACCTGACCGCCGCCGAGGTGGAACTGCTCGACGGGCATGAGGGGCGCGAGCGCTGCCTGGTCAAGGCCCTGGAGGAGGTGGCCGGCGAATATGACGTGGTGCTGATCGACTGCCCGCCGTCGCTGAACATGCTCACCGTCAATGCCCTGACCGCCGCCGACGGCGTGCTGATCCCGCTGCAGTGCGAATTCTATGCCCTGGAGGGCCTGTCCGCGCTGCTCGATACCGTGGAGCAGATCAAGGACAGCGTGAACCCCCAGATCGAGATCTACGGGATCCTGCGGACCATGTTCGATGCCCGCAACAGCCTCACCCGCGATGTCAGCAAGCAGCTGCGCGACTACTTCGGCGATGCGCTGCTCAAGACCACCATCCCGCGTAACGTGCGGGTCGCCGAGGCACCGAGCCACGGGCTGCCGGTGACCAAGTACGCCCGCTTCTCGCGGGGCAGCCAGGCCCATCGGGTGCTGGCCAAGGAACTGATCCGGCGCCTGTCGCTGTAGGCCGGCCGCCGAATACCGCTGGTAGTGATGAGGGAATGTCGATGACGCGTAAACGCGCCCTGGGACGTGGCCTGGATGCCCTGATCGGTGCCAATGCCCGCCGACGTGAAAGCCTGGACCTGCCCGAGGTCGATACGAGCGAGGCCACGCCGGCCGCGGAATCGCCGGAGAGCCCTGCCGAGGAGCGCCTCGAGCGGCTGCCGCTGGGGCAGCTCTCCCGCGGCAAGTATCAGCCGCGCCGTGACATCCAGCCCGAGGCCCTCGAGGAACTGGCCGATTCGATTCGCGCCCAGGGCGTGATGCAGCCCATCGTGGTCCGTCCCGTCGGCGAGGCGCGCTACGAGATCATCGCCGGCGAGCGTCGCTGGCGCGCCGCCCAGCTCGCCGAGCTCGACGTGATCCCCGCGGTGATCCGCGAGGTCAGTGACGAGGTCGCGCTGGCGCTGGCGCTGATCGAGAACATCCAGCGCGAGGACCTCAACCCCGTCGAGGAGGCGATGGCCCTCAAGCGGCTGCTCGAGGAGTTCGCCCTGACCCAGCAGCAGGTGGCCGATGCCGTGGGCCGCTCCCGTGCCCAGGTGGCCAACCTGCTGAGGCTGCTGACGCTGGACCCCGAGGTGCAGACCCTGCTCGAGCGCGGTGACCTGGACATGGGCCATGCCCGGGCGCTGCTGGCACTCTCCGGTGCCAAGCAACGCAAGGCCGCCCATGAGGTGGTCAACAAGGATCTCACCGTCCGCGACACCGAGGCGCTGGTCAAGCGCCTGGCCAGCGGGGAGCCCGCCAGGCAACGGCGCGAGGCGCCATCCGCGGACGTGGCCGGCCTCGAGACGCGGCTCGCCGAGGTGCTCGGGGCGCCCGTCAAGATCCAGCATGGGCGCGGGGGCAAGGGGCGGGTGACCATCCGCTATGCCAGCCTCGACGAGCTCGATGGCATCCTGGAGCATATCCGGTGAGACTCTCCATCATGGGCCGTCGTCCCCGCTGTCGACAATCCGTCCCCCTTTGGTCGAAGACGGATCCTATATCACCGGAATCGCCGTCGCTCTGGTTGAAGGGGCGGGGGGGGTTCCCTATAATCCGCCGTTGTTTGCCTGTGGGTCGGGGCCCTATGCAAGGGGCATGGCGAGTGGCACATGGCTAGCCTCCCGGCGATGAGACGGCGTCCGAACTATCGCCGACTGCTGCAGGCTCAGGGAGGCGTGGTCGTCGCCATGACGCTCCTCGGCCTGGTGGCAGGCGGGCAGAAGGCAGCCATCTCGGCAATGACCGGTGGGCTCGTCTGTCTTCTTCCCAATCTGTACTTCGTCTGGCGACTCGGCGTTCTGGGGGATGGCCGACAGGCAAGGCGCTTCGTGTCCAGCTTCTATCGGGCCGAAGCGGGCAAGCTCGGTTTGACGGTGGCACTGTTCGCCCTGGTCTTCGCGTCAGTACCCCCCTCAAACCTGGCTTTTTTCTTTGGCGCATACGTGGCGGTCCACTTCATGCACTGGCTGGCTCCCTGGCTGCTGCGTGGATGACCGACCCCAACGAGAGGCAGATCCATGGCTGGCAACAACCCCTCGCCGACCGAGTATATTCAGCACCACCTGCAGAATCTGACCTTCGGCTATCACCCCGAGAACGGCTGGTCGATGGCGCACTCCGCCGCCGAGGCCCAGGAAATGGGCTTCTGGGCCCTTCATCTGGACACCATGGGCTGGTCCATCGCCATGGGCGTGCTGTTCATCTGGCTGTTCCGCAAGGCCGGCAAGGTGGCGACCACCGGGGTGCCGGGCACCCTGCAGAATATCGTCGAGATGGTCTTCGAGTTCGTCGAGAATACCGTCCACGGTGCCTTCCATGGCCGCAACCCGGTCATTGCCCCGCTGGCGCTGACGCTGTTCGTCTGGATCTTCCTGATGAACCTGCTCAAGCTGATCCCGGTGGACTACGTGCCCGAGATCTTCCTGCGCCTCGGCGTCGACTACATGAAGATGGTGCCCACCACCGATCCCAATGCCACCCTGGGCATGGCCCTCGGGGTCTTCCTGCTGATCATCTACTACAGTCTCAAGGTCAAGGGCGTGGGTGGCTTCGCCAAGGAACTCTCGCTCACGCCGTTCAACCACTGGGCGCTGGTGCCCTTCAACCTGCTGCTCGAGGTCATCGGCCTGCTGGTCAAGCCGCTGGGTCTCGGCCTGCGTCTCTTCGGCAACATGTTCGCCGGCGAGGTGATCTTCATCCTCATCGCCCTGCTGCCGTTCTGGGTGATGTGGACGCTGAACGTGCCCTGGGCGATCTTCCATATCCTGGTCATCAGCCTCCAGGCCTTCATCTTCACCGTGCTGTCCGTCGTCTACCTGAGCCAGGCGCACGAACATCACTGAAACGCGCAACACTTGATCAACCCCCAACCTTGAACCTCAACTCGAGAAACTAGGAGCACCACCATGGAACTCGTCTACATTGCTGCCTCCCTCATGATCGGTCTGGGCGCCCTCGGCACCGGCATCGGCTTCGCCATCCTCGGCGGCAAGCTGCTGGAATCCACCGCGCGCCAGCCGGAACTGGGTGACCAGCTGCAGACCAAGACCTTCCTGATGGCCGGCCTGCTGGACGCCGTGCCGATGATCGGTGTCGGTATCGCGATGTACCTGATCTTCGTCGTCGCCGGTTAACGTGCCGCATACCGGGCGCCCTGCGCTCGGTTTGCCTGTTTCCGGTCGCCACGAACCAGTCAGAGGTACATCCCTGTGAATATCAACATGACGCTTATCGGGCAGACGATCGCCTTCGCGATCTTTGTCTGGTTCTGCATAAAGTTTGTGTGGCCGCCGATCAGCAACGCGCTCCACGAACGGCAGCGCAAGATCGCCGATGGCCTCGATGCGGCCAGCCGGGCTTCACGCGACCTCGAGCTCGCCCAGGAGAAGGCGGATGCCACCCTGCGCGAGAGCAAGGAGCAGGCTTCCCAGATCCTCGAGCAGGCCAACAAGCGCTCCTCGCAGATGATCGAGGAGGCCCGCGAGCAGGCCCGCGCCGAAGGTGAGCGCATCGTGGCTTCCGCGCGTGCCGAGATCGACCAGGAAGTCCAGCGTGCCAAGGATGAACTGCGCGCCCAGGTATCGCACCTAGCGGTCTCCGGGGCCGAGCGGGTTCTTGAAGCCTCCGTCGACGAGAAGGCACATCGCAAGCTGCTCGACAAGCTTGCGGCCGAACTGTGAGGAGGTGACCCATGGCGGAACTGTCTACCGTCGCACGACCCTATGCCAAGGCAGCGTTCGACTATGCCCGTGACCAGCAGGCACTGGATGCCTGGTCCGGCTGGCTGGTCACGCTGGGTCGCGTCGTCGCCGTGCGTGATGTCGAGAAGCTTCTGACCCATCCGGGCCTGACCGCCGAGCGCAAGGTGGCCCTGCTGCTGGAGCTGGCGGAAGTCGACATCGACGAGGCGTCGCGTCGCTTCCTCGACACCCTGGGCGAGAAGGGCCGCCTGCCGGCCCTGCCGGCCATCGCCGCACAGTTCGAGCGGCTGCGCGCCGAGCTCGAGAAACGCGTCGATGTCACCGTGGTCTCGGCCTTCCCGCTCGACGACAAGCAGCAGAACAAGCTCGCCGGTGCGCTCAAGAAGCGCCTGAATCGCGAAATCTCCATTACCACTCAGGTGGACTCCGCGCTTCTCGGTGGCGTCATCCTGCGTGCCGGCGACACCGTCATCGACGGGTCGGTACGCGGTCGACTGACGCGCCTCTCCGAAGCCCTTACCGCCTGAGTCTGAGGGACATGGCATGCAGCAACTGAATCCTTCCGAGATCAGCGACATCATCAAGCAGCGTATCGAGAAGCTGGATGTCGCATCCGAAGCCCGCAATCAGGGCACCATCGTCAGCGTCTCCGACGGCATCGTGAAAGTGCACGGCCTCGAGGACGCGATGTTCGGTGAAATGATCGAGTTCCCCGGCAGCATCTTCGGTATGGTGCTCAACCTCGAGCGCGACTCCGTGGGCGCCGTGGTGCTGGGCGACTACCTGCAGCTCGAAGAGGGCATGACCGCCCAGTGTACCGGCCGTATCCTTGAGGTGCCGGTGGGCCCCGAGCTGGTCGGCCGCGTGGTCGATGCCCTGGGCAACCCCATCGATGGCAAGGGCGACATCAACGCCAAGATGACCGATGCGGTGGAGAAGGTCGCCCCCGGCGTCATCACCCGCCAGTCGGTCGACCAGCCGGTGCAGACGGGCCTCAAGTCCATCGACGCCATGGTGCCGATCGGCCGCGGCCAGCGTGAGCTGATTATCGGCGACCGCCAGATCGGCAAGTCGGCCATCGCCATCGATGCCATCATCAACCAGAAAGGCAAGGGCATCACCTGCGTCTATGTGGCCATCGGCCAGAAGCAGTCGACCATTGCCAACGTGGTGCGCAAGCTCGAGGAGCATGGCGCGATGGAACATACCATCGTGGTCGCTGCCGGCGCCGCCGACCCGGCCCCGATGCAGTTCCTCGCGGCCTACTCCGGCTGCACCATGGGCGAGTACTTCCGCGACCGCGGTGAAGACGCGCTGATCGTCTACGATGACCTCTCCAAGCAGGCCGTGGCCTATCGCCAGGTCTCCCTGCTGCTGCGTCGTCCGCCGGGCCGAGAGGCCTACCCAGGCGACGTCTTCTATCTCCACTCCCGCCTGCTCGAGCGTGCCGCTCGCGTGAACGCCGACTACGTCGAGAAGTTCACCAATGGCGAGGTGACGGGCAAGACCGGCTCGTTGACGGCCCTGCCGATCATCGAGACCCAGGGCGGTGACGTCTCGGCCTTCGTGCCGACCAACGTGATCTCCATCACCGACGGTCAGATCTTCCTCGAGACCGACCTGTTCAACTCGGGCATCCGCCCGGCGATCAACGCCGGTCTCTCGGTGTCCCGTGTCGGCGGTTCGGCCCAGACCAAGATCATCAAGAAGCTCGGCGGCAGCGTGCGTCTGGCCCTGGCCCAGTACCGCGAGCTGGCGGCCTTCGCCCAGTTCGCCTCCGATCTGGACGAGGCCACCCGCAAGCAGCTGGAGCATGGTCAGCGCGTCACCGAGCTGATGAAGCAGAACCAGTACTCGCCGATGTCCGTGGCCGAGATGGCCCTCTCCCTGTATGCCGCCAACGAGGGCTACCTGGATGAGGTCGAGGTCAACAAGGTGCTGGACTTCGAGCGTGCCCTGCGCGACTTCATGAAGGCCGAACACGCCGAGCTGCTCGACAAGATCAACCAGACCGGCGACTACAGCAGCGAGATCCAGGAAGGGCTGAAAGAGGGTCTCGACAAGTTCAAGGCCACTCAGAGCTGGTAATCCCGTTGGCCCGCCCCGCGTGCGGGGCGGGCCCTGGAGCTTTCTGAGTGCCACGAACGGAGTAGATCGCTATGGCAGCTGCAAAAGAGATACGCACCCAGATCGGGAGCATCAAGAACACGCAGAAGATCACCAGCGCCATGGAAATGGTCGCGGCGTCGAAGATGCGCAAGGCCCAGGACCTGATGAAGGCCAGCCAGCCCTATGCGCGTCAGATCCGCAACGTGGTCTCGCATGTCGCCGATGCCAACCCGGAGTACCGCCACCCCTGGATGGTCGAGCGCGACGCCAAGCGGGTCGGCTACATCGTGGTGTCCACCGACCGTGGCCTGTGCGGCGGCCTGAACGTGAACCTGTTCAAGGCCGTGGTCACGGATGCCAAGGCATGGCGCGACCAGGGGGCGGAGCTCGACTTCTGTGCCCTGGGCAGCAAGGCCGGCACCTTCTTCAAGAGCTACGGGGGCAACCTCGTCGCGGCGAAGAGCGGCCTGGGCGAGTCACCCGAGGTCGAGGACCTGATCGGCAGCGTGAAGGTGATGCTGGATGCCTATGACGAGGGCCAGCTGGACCGGCTGTACGTGGTGTACAACGAGTTCATCAACACCATGACCCAGAAGCCGGTCGTCCGTCAGCTGTTGCCGCTGTCGCCCGACATGGGTGCGGAATCGCACGACGAAGAAGATAAGCGTCCCGGTAGCTGGGACTACCTGTATGAGCCGGATGCCAAGGCGCTGCTGGATAGCCTGCTGGTGCGTTTCATCGAATCGCAGGTCTATCAGGCGGTGGTCGAGAACGGGGCCTGCGAGCAGGCCGCGCGGATGATCGCCATGAAGAGTGCCACCGACAACGCCGGCAACCTGATCGACGACCTGGAGATGGTCTACAACAAGGCCCGTCAGGCGGCCATTACCCAGGAAATCTCCGAGATCGTCGGTGGTGCCGCCGCCGTATAGCGCCAGGGGAGGCCATGGCCCTCCCGGCATGCAGGTTTCATTTTCAGGTATTTGAGAGGAACCAAGATGAGCGGACGTATCGTACAAATCATCGGCGCGGTGATTGACGTAGAGTTTCCGCGGGACGATGTGCCCAAGGTCTACGACGCGCTGAAGGTCTCGGATGTCGAGACCATTCTGGAGACCCAGCAGCAGCTGGGCGACGGCGTGGTGCGCACCATCGCCATGGGCTCCACCGAGGGGCTCAAGCGCGGCATGGACGTCACCAACACCGGTGCAGCCATCTCCGTGCCGGTGGGCAAGGAGACGCTGGGCCGCATCATGAACGTGCTCGGCGAGCCCATCGACGAGGCGGGCGAGATCGGCGAGCAGGAGCGCATGCCGATCCACCGCAAGGCACCGGGCTATGCCGACCAGGCGGCCTCCAACGAGCTGCTCGAGACCGGCATCAAGGTCATCGACCTGGTCTGCCCGTTCGCCAAGGGTGGCAAGGTCGGCCTGTTCGGCGGCGCCGGCGTGGGCAAGACCGTCAACATGATGGAGCTGATCCGCAACATCGCCACCGAGCACAGCGGCTACTCGGTCTTCGCGGGTGTCGGCGAGCGTACCCGTGAGGGTAACGACTTCTACCACGAGATGACCGAGTCCAACGTCATCGACAAGGTGTCGCTGGTCTACGGCCAGATGAACGAGCCGCCCGGCAACCGCCTGCGTGTGGCCCTGACCGGCCTGACCATCGCCGAGAAGTTCCGCGATGAAGGCCGCGACGTGCTGCTGTTCGTCGACAACATCTACCGCTATACCCTGGCCGGTACCGAGGTCTCCGCCCTGCTGGGCCGGATGCCCTCCGCGGTGGGCTACCAGCCGACCCTGGCCGAGGAGATGGGTGTGCTCCAGGAGCGCATCACCTCCACCAAGACCGGCTCGATCACCTCCGTGCAGGCCGTCTACGTGCCCGCGGACGACCTGACCGACCCGTCGCCGGCGACTACCTTCTCGCACCTGGATGCCACCGTGGTGCTGGCGCGCTCGATCGCCGAGCTGGGGATCTATCCGGCGATCGATCCGCTGGACTCCACCTCGCGTCAGCTCGACCCGCTGGTCGTCGGCGAGGAGCACTACAACACCGCCCGCGGCGTGCAGAACGTGCTGCAGCGCTACAAGGAGCTCAAGGACATCATCGCGATCCTGGGCATGGACGAGCTGTCCGACGAGGACAAGCTGGCCGTGTACCGGGCGCGCAAGATCCAGCGCTTCCTGTCGCAGCCGTTCTTCGTGGCCGAGGTGTTCACCGGCTCGCCCGGCAAGTACGTGTCCCTGAAGGACACCATCCGCGGCTTCCAGGGCATCCTCGACGGCGAGTACGACGAGCTGCCGGAGCAGGCCTTCTACATGGTCGGCACCATCGACGAGGCCGTCGAGAAAGCCAACCAGATGAAGTAATCCCGTCTACCTGGGAGACGTCGTCATGACGAAAAGCTTCAAGTGCGAGATCGTCAGCGCCGAAGAAGGGATCTTCTCCGGCCAGATCGAGCGCATCATCGCCACCGGGCGCATGGGCGAGCTGGGGATCCTCCCCGGCCACGCTCCGCTGCTGACCGAGCTCAAGCCGGGTCCGGTGCGCGTGCTTCATGATGGCGGCCAGGAGGAGAACTACTACGTCTCGGGAGGCTTCCTGGAAGTCCAGCCGGACGTGGTGACCATCCTGGCCGACGCGGCCACCCGCGCCCATGACCTCGATGAGGCGGCGGCCGAAGAGGCACGCCAGCATGCGCTGAAGAACCTGAACGACAAGTCCGCCGAGCTGGACTACACCCGGGCATCGGCCGAACTGGCCGAGGCCGTGGCCCAGCTGCGCACGATCCAGCAACTGCGCAAGAAGGCCGGCAAGGGCTGATCCCGCCTCGTGCCGTCGACCGCGCCCCCCGAACCCAGCGTCCGGGGGGCGTTGTCGTCTCTGGCCGGCGCCCGACCCTGCCCCGCTTCCGGCTGACGACACGGCGCGCACAGGAGGATAGCCATGTCCCTCGATGACACCCTCAAACCGCATCGTGCGGCGCTGCTGGCCGCCCTGGAGGAAGAGGACGCCGAGCGGCTCGGCGTGCTGCTACGTGAGCTGCGTTCGGCGGACATCGGCGAGATCGTCGAGGACGCCCTGGGCGAGGACGAGGAGGGCCTGCCGGTGGCCCTGTCCCTGCTCGACGGCCTGCCCCTCGAGCGTCGCGCCAATGTGCTGGGTTACCTGCCCGGCGAGGAGCAGCTGGCCGTCGCCGAGGCGATGGAGGACAAGGCGCTGCTGCTGTTGCTCGAGGAGATGGGATCCGACGAGCGTACCGACCTGTTCAAGGTGCTGGACGAGGATCGTCGCGAGGCACTGCTGCGGCGCATGGCCCACCGCGAGCGGGAGGAGCTCAAGCGGCTGGCGAGCTACGAGGAGGGCACCGCCGGCGCGATCATGACCGCGGACTACGTGGCCATCCCGACCGGGATGACCGTCTCCCGTGCGCTGATGCGGGTGCGACAGACGGCCCCGGATGCCGAGACGGTCTACCAGCTCTATATCGTCGACCCCGAGGGGCGCCTGGCCGGCACCCTGTCACTGCGCCAGCTGATGGTGGCGCGCCCCGGGGCCCTGATCGACGACCTGATGATCAAGGACGTGATCAGCGCCGGCGTGGACGAGGCCCAGGAGGAGGTGGCGCGGACCGTCGCCCGCTACGACCTGCTGGCCCTGCCGGTGGTCGACGCCGAGCGGCGCCTGGTGGGCATCGTCACCCATGACGACGCCATGGACGTGGTCGAGTCCGAGGCCACCGAGGATATCCACAAGGGGATGTCCATCGGCGCGCTGGAGGACGGGGTCAGCCGGGTGCCGCTGTGGAGCCTCTACCGCAAGCGGGTCACCTGGCTGGTACTGCTGGTGTTCGGCAACCTCTTCTCCGGGGCCGGCATCGCCTATTTCGAGGAGACCATCGCCGCCCAGGTGGCACTGGTCTTCTTCCTGCCGCTACTGATCGGCAGCGGTGGCAACGCCGGCGCCCAGGCCGCCACCCTGATGGTGCGCGGCATGGCCACCGGCGACGTGGGCGTCAAAGACTGGGGCAAGCTGCTGGGACGCGAGCTGCTGGTGGCGGGCTCCCTGGGGCTGACCATGGCGCTGGCCGTGGCCCCCATCGGGGTGCTCCGCGGTGGCGAGGCGGTGGCGATGGTGGTGGCGGTGAGCATGATCTGCATCGTGCTGTTCGGCAGCCTGCTGGGCATGTGCCTGCCCTTCGTGCTCGACCGCCTGGGCTGGGACCCGGCCACCGCCTCGGCGCCGCTGGTGACCACCGTGATCGATGCCTCGGGGGTGGTGATCTACTTCGGCTTCGCCACCGTCATGCTCTCGGGGCTGTGACCCCCTGACGGCGGACAGCCGGGCCGCGGATGTGTATCCTCTGTTTCCGCCGAGGTGCCGGCGCCTTCCACCCACACGGACCGTTACATGGACTGGCTACAGATCGTTGTCCTCTCGATCGTTCAGGGATTGACCGAGTTCCTGCCGATCTCCAGCTCTGCCCACCTGATCCTGGTGCCGGTCTTCACCGACTGGTACGACCAGGGCCTGGTCTTCGACGTCGCCCTGCACATCGGCAGCCTGAGTGCGGTGGTACTCTACTTCCGCCATGAGCTGGTCGGCATGACCGTCAGCTGGTGTCGCAGCGTGGCGGGAAAGGGCTGTGACGAGGACGCGCGACTGGCCTGGTGGGTGATCCTCGCCACCATCCCTGTGGGGCTCGCGGGGCTGGCCTTCCAGGACGCCATCGAGGGAATCATGCGCTCGCCGCTGGTCATCGCCGGCGGCCTGATCGGTTTCGGCCTGCTGCTCGCCTACGCCGACTGGCGCCGTCGCGGAACACGCAACGAGTACCAGCTGAGCTGGCAGGATGCCCTCTGGATCGGGCTGGCCCAGGCCCTGGCGCTGATTCCCGGCACCTCTCGTTCCGGCATCACCATGACCGCTGGGCTGCTGCTGGGCCTGAACCGGGAGGGCGCGGCGCGCTTCTCCTTCCTGCTGTCGATCCCGGTGATCGTGCTGGCCGGCGGCCTGGAGATCGTCGGGCTCGCCGGCTCCGCCGGGCCGGTGGACTGGGGCGCCCTGATCATGGGAGCGCTGCTCTCGGGCCTCAGTGCCTATCTCTGCATTCATTTCTTCCTGGTCTTCATCAAGCGCATCGGCATGCAGCCCTTCGTGGTCTACCGCCTGGTGCTGGGTGTTGCCCTGATCTGGCTATTCGGAGGTTCCCCGTCATGAGCGTGTGGCGTCCCCTGTGGCTGCTCCTGTTGATCATTCCGCTGGCGGGCTGTTCCGAACGCGACCGCCCGCTGGACTCCCCGGTGACCCTCGAGGGAGAGACCTTCGGCACCTTCTACCAGGTGACCATCGCTGATTCCCTGACGCGCCGGGAGGCCGACGAGCTCGAAGAGGGGATCCTCACCGAACTCGAGGCGGTGGATGCGGCCATGTCCACCTGGCGCGAGGATTCCGAGCTCATGGCCTTCAATGAGGCCCCGCTGGGCGAGTGGCAGCCGCTCTCCGACGAGCTGGTCGAGGTGCTGGCCATCGGCCAGTCGGTGGCCGAGGCCAGCGACGGGGCCTTCGACATGACCATCGGCGGGCTGGTCAACCTGTGGAGCTTTGGCCCCGAGGCGCGTCCCCGGGAAGTGCCGAGTGAGGCCACCCTGGCCGCACGACTGGCCGAGATCGGCCCCGACAGCCTGGAGGTCGACGATCAGGCGTTCCAGGCCAGGCGCCTGCGCGATGTCTTCGTCGACCTCTCCGGCGTGGCCAAGGGGCATGCCACCGACCGGGTGGCGGCTTACCTGACCCGGCAGGAGCTCGACCACTACCTGGTCAACCTGGGCGGCGAGGTCAAGGTGGCCGGCCATCGCGACACCGAGTCCGCGCCCTGGCGCATCGGCATCGAGATCCCCCGGGATGGCCCCCAGGAGGCCCAGCATGTGCTGCCCCTGGAGGACATCGCGGTGGCCACCTCGGGCGACTATCGCAACTACTTCGAGCACGACGGCCAGCGCTATTCCCACACCCTGGACCCGCGCACCGGGCGCCCCATCGACCATCGCCTGGCCTCGGTGACCGTCGTCCACCCCTCCGATGCCTGGGCCGACGCCTGGGCCACCGCCCTGCTGGTGCTTGGCGAGGAAGCGGGCATGGCGCTGGCCCGGGAGCGGGAA
This sequence comes from Halomonas rhizosphaerae, assembly GCF_030012485.1. Lineage (NCBI taxonomy): Bacteria > Pseudomonadati > Pseudomonadota > Gammaproteobacteria > Oceanospirillales > Halomonadaceae > Halomonas > Halomonas rhizosphaerae. Next base: position 93,821 of record NZ_JASCQQ010000003.1, on the reverse strand, counting down.
CTCGCGGTGCTGATGCTGGTGCGCCAGGGCGAGGGCTGGGCGAGCCTCGCCAGCCCGGCCTTTTTGGATCACTTCGGCCGCGAGGCCGTCGATGAACTCGGCGCGACCGTGGTCGATGGACCGGCATCCGGCATGGCGGCGGAGGCGGGACGCCCCCTAGAATAGACGGGATGAGATGAACCAGGACAAGGAGTCATGATGACGCTCGACGTGGTGATACTGGCAGCGGGGCAGGGAACCCGCATGCGCTCGACCCGGCCCAAGGTGCTCCACCGCCTGGCCGGCAAGCCGATGGTGCGTCACGTGATCGACACCGCCCGGGGGCTCGAGGCCGAGCGTACCCATGTGGTGGTCGGGCACGGGGCCGAGCAGGTCCGCGAGGCGCTGGCCGACTGCCGGGTGCACTACGCCCTGCAGGCTGAGCAGAAGGGCACCGGCCATGCGGTGGCCCAGACCCTGGAGGCGCTCGGCGAGGGTCGGGTGCTGGTGCTCTACGGCGACGTGCCGCTGATCCGCCGCGAGACCCTGGTCGAGCTGCTGGCCCACGTCGATGAGCGGCACCTGGGCCTGCTCACCGTGACCCTGGAGGACCCCGCGGGCTACGGACGCATCCTGCGCAACGCCGCCGGTGAGGTGGTGGCCATCGTCGAGCACAAGGATGCCTCCGAGACCGAGCGGGCCGTTCGCGAGTGCAATACCGGCATCATGGCCATGACCGCCGCCCAGCTGCGGCGCTGGCTGCCGCGCCTCTCCGCCGACAACGCCCAGGGCGAGTACTACCTGACCGACATCATCGCCATGGCCGCCGCCGAGGGCGTGAGCATCGCCACCGCCCAGCCGGCGCGACCGCTGGAGGTCGAGGGCGTCAACAATCGCGCCCAGATGGCCCGTCTGGAGCGCGCCCACCAGCACGACATCGCCGAGCGACTGATGGAGCAGGGAGTGGCCCTCGCCGACCCGTCGCGCCTCGATGTGCGCGGCCGCCTGACCTGCGGCCATGACGTGGAGATCGACGTGGGCTGCGTCTTCGAGGGCGAGGTGGAACTGGGCGAGGGGGTGCACATCGGGCCCCACTGCGTGATCCGCGACAGCCATGTCGGCGCCGAGAGCGTGATCGAATCCCACAGCGTCCTCGACGGGGCGGTGGTGGCCGGCCGCAATCGCATCGGCCCCTTCGCCCGGCTGCGCCCCGGCTCGCGGCTGGCGGTGGGGGCCCGGGTCGGCAACTTCGTCGAGACCAAGAACGTCGAGGTGGGCGAGGGCAGCAAGATCAACCACCTCAGCTATGTGGGCGACGCCCGGCTCGGGCACGACGTCAACATCGGCGCCGGGACCATCACCTGCAACTACGATGGCGTCAACAAGCACCTCACCCAGATCGGTGACGAGGCCTTCATCGGCTCTAACACGGCGCTGGTGGCGCCGGTCAGTGTCGGCAAGGGCGCCACCGTGGGGGCCGGGTCGACCATCAGCAAGGATGTCGCCGACAACGCCCTGGCCGTCTCCCGGGGCCGCCAGGTCAGCAAGGCCGACTGGCCGCGTCCCGCCAAGCGCCAGGAACCCTGAGGAGAGGTCATATGTGTGGAATCGTCGGTGCGGTTGCCGAACGCAACGTTCAGGGGATCCTGCTGGAGGGGCTCAAGCGCCTGGAATACCGCGGCTATGACTCCGCCGGGATGGCGGTGCTCGACCCGGAGGGGCGCCTGCAGCGGCGGCGCGCCCTGGGCAAGGTGGCGGCCCTGGAGGAGCGCCTGGTCGCCGAGCCGCTGCCGGGGCACAGCGGGATCGCCCATACGCGCTGGGCGACCCATGGCCGCCCCAGCGAGGTGAATGCCCATCCGCACCAGTCCGGCGAGCGCCTGGCGGTGGTGCACAACGGCATCATCGAGAACCACGAGGCCCTGCGCCGTGAGCTCGAGGCCGAGGGCTATGCCTTCACCTCCGAGACCGACACCGAGGTGATCGCCCACCTGCTGGAGCGGGAGAGCCGCGAGGCCGGTGACCTGCTTACCGCCGTGCGGCGGGTACTGGCCCGGCTGGACGGTGCCTATGCACTGGGGGTGATCCATGCCGAGGAACCCGATGTCGTCATCGGCGCCCGCAAGGGCAGCCCGCTGGTGGTGGGGGTGGGCATCGGCGAGGCCTTCCTGGCCTCCGACCCCCTGGCCCTGCTGCAGGTCACCGACCGCTTCATCTACCTCCAGGAGGGCGATGCGGTGCGCCTCGCCGCCGGCGGGCGCATCGAGGTGTTCGATGCCCGGGGCATGCCGGTCGAGCGCGAGGTGCAGACCTTCGAGCATGGCGACGGGGCGGCCAGCAAGGGCGACTATCGCCACTTCATGCTCAAGGAGATCCACGAGCAGCCGATGGTGATCGCGGCCGCCCTGGAGGGGCGCCTGGGCGAGCGCTCGGTGCTGGTGGAGAGCTTCGGCCCCGAGGCCGAGGCCCTCTTCCGGCAGGTCAGACAGATCCATATCGTCGCCTGCGGCACCAGCTACCATGCCGGCATGGTGGCCCGCTACTGGCTCGAGCGCTATGCCGGGGTGCCGGTGCAGGTGGAGGTCGCCTCGGAGTATCGCTATCGCCAGGTGGTGGTGCCCGAGGGGACTCTCTTCGTGACGCTCTCGCAGTCCGGCGAGACCGCCGATACCCTGGCGGCACTGCGCTTCGCGCGGGAGCGCGGCTATCTCGCCAGCCTGGCGATCTGCAACGTGCCGGGCAGCTCGCTGGTGCGCGAGTCGGACCTGACCCTGATGACCCAGGCCGGGCCCGAGATCGGCGTGGCCTCCACCAAGGCCTTCACCACCCAGCTTACCGCCCTGATGCTGCTGACCCTGGCGCTGGGCCGGGTACGAGGCCTGGCCGAGGCCGAGCAGGCAAGCCTGGTCCAGGGGCTGCGTGAACTGCCCGGCCTGGTGGCACGGGTACTGGAGCTGGACCCGGCCATCGAGCGGCTCTCCATGGCCTTCGCCGAGAAGCACCACGCCCTCTTCCTGGGCCGCGGCGCCCACTTTCCCATCGCCCTGGAGGGTGCGCTCAAGCTCAAGGAGATCTCCTATATCCACGCCGAGGCCTACCCGGCGGGCGAGCTCAAGCACGGTCCGCTGGCGCTGGTCGACAGCGAGATGCCGGTCGTTTCCGTGGCGCCCAACGACGAGCTCCTCGACAAGCTCAAGTCCAACCTCCAGGAGGTGCGCGCCCGCGGCGGCGAGCTCTTCGTCTTCGCTGATGAGCAGGTGGGGCTGAACGAGGAGGAGCACGTGCACGTGCTGCGCCTGCCCCATGTGCACGAGGCGCTGGCGCCGATCCTCTATACGCTGCCGCTGCAGCTGCTCAGCTACCACGTGGCAGTGCTCAAGGGTACCGACGTGGACCAGCCGCGCAACCTGGCCAAGTCCGTCACCGTGGAGTGAGCCCGCTGGATGCCCTGCCGCGCCTGAACTTGGGCCTGCCCATGTGGGCCAATCCCGACTGGCGCGGCGGGCTCTATCCGCCCCATGGCGGCAGCGAGGGCTGGCTCGCCGACTACGCGCGGGTGTTCGCCACCGTGGAGGGCAACACCACCTTCTACAGCGGCGCACCGCGGGAGGCGACGGTGGCGACCTGGGCCCGCCAGGCGCCACCGGGCTTTCGCTTCTGCTTCAAGCTGCCGGCGAGCCTGACCCACGAGCGGCGTCTCGCCGGCATCGAGGCCGACCTCGATGCCTTCCTCGAGGCGCTCTCTCCGCTGCATGACCGGCTCGGCCCGATGATGGTCCAGTTGCCCCGGGACTTCGGTCCCGACGAGCTGCCCCGGCTGGAACATCTGCTGGCACGCTGGCCGGCAGGGATTCCCTGTGCGGTGGAAGTGCGCCACAGGGAATTTTTCCACAAGGGGAGGGCCGAGAAGGCCCTCAACGGAATGTTGATAACTTACGGCGCGAACCGCGTGATGCTCGACGTGCGCCCGCTCTTCGCCACTGCCCCCGGCGCGCATCCGGGACTCCAGCACGCCCAGGCCGAGAAGCCGAGAGTCCCATTACACGTGCTTTCCACGGGAGACTGCCCGCTGGTGCGCTTCATCGGCCACCTGGACAGCGACCTCAACGAGCGCTGTTTCACGCCCTGGATCGAACGTCTCATCCTGTGGATAAATCAGGGGAAAACCCCTTACCTGATGGTGCACACCCCGGACAACCACGGGGCGCCGGAACTGGCGCGCCGCCTGCATTCCCGGCTTTGTGAACGCTGTTCGCTACCTCCCCTCGAGGCCTTCGCCGGCGAGCGCCAGACGACGCTCTTCTAGTCGCACTTCGGGCTCTCGCTCTACGCCCAAAGGGGGAGGCAATAATCTTGCCGCCGCGACTGGCCATCGAGCGTTTGATCGGATAGTTTTATGGGCCGGTGTGCCAATACCCATGGATATTGACTGGATCCTGCGCATAACCCGCGTGGATCTTGCGAGTATCGGGCACCCGGGCATCTCCCGTTCCCTGCCGCACCGGCCCGGGACGCGCGAGACGCGACACGGCAGCGATCCTGCCTGGATCCTGTCATGCTCTGGACGGCGTCGTGTGAACCATGGCGCCCTGGACGTGGCAATGACAAGCACAAGCCGTCATCGCGCCCGACCGGCCGTTGGCGACACGTACACTCAGGGTGAAACATGTCGAAACTCTCCCACGCACAGTGGTCATCGAAGATGGCCTTCATTCTGGCTGCCACCGGTTCGGCGGTGGGGCTGGGCAATATCTGGCGCTTTTCCTACATGGTGGGTGACAGCGGGGGCGCAGCCTTCGTGCTCATCTACCTGGCCTGTGTGGCCCTGGTGGGGCTGCCGATCCTGGTGGCGGAATGGCTGATCGGCCGCCGTGGCCAGGAAAACCCGATCAACTCCATGGTCGACCTGGCCCGCAAGAATGGCCGACTGCCTGCCTGGGCGCTGGTCGGGGCCAGCGGGGTGCTGGCCGCCTTCCTGATCCTCTCCTTCTACAGCGTGATCGGTGGCTGGTCGCTCTCCTATACCCTAGGGTCGGTGACCGGCGCCTTTACCGGCCAGGATGCCGATGGCGTCAGCGCGATCTTCACCGGTTTGCTGGGCAACCCGCTGGCCCTGACCCTGTGGCATACCGCCTTCATGGCGCTGGTGGTCTGGATCGTGGCGCGAGGCGTCACCAAGGGCCTGGAGGGCGCCGTGCGCACCCTGATGCCGGCACTGGTGGTGCTGATGCTGGTGCTGGTGGGCTACGGCATGACCACCGGTCATTTCGGCGAGGCGCTGGCCTTCATGTTTAGCCCCGACTGGGGGGCGGTCACCGGCGAGGTGGTGCTGGCGGCCATGGGCCAGGCCTTCTTCACCCTGTCGCTGGGCATGGGCATCATGATGGCCTATGGCTCCTACCTGGGTGAGGACGTCAACCTGATCGGCACGGCCCGGACGGTGATCATCCTGGATACCGCCATCGCCCTGCTGGCGGGCCTGGCCATCTTCCCCATCGTCTTCGCCAACGGTCTGAGCCCGGGCGAGGGGCCCGGCCTGATCTTCGTCACCCTGCCGCTGGCCTTCGGCAACATGACCGGTGGCATGATCCTCGGCCTGATGTTCTTCCTGCTGCTGACCTTCGCCGCACTGACCTCGGCGATCTCGCTGCTGGAGCCGGTGGTGGAGCTGATGGAGGAGCGCACCCCGCTCTCCCGCGTGTCGGCCACCCTGGTCGGCGGCGTGGCGGTCTGGGCGCTGGGCATCGCGGCGCTGATGTCGTTCAACGTCTGGGACGACTTCCTGATCCTGGGCCTGAACGTCTTCGACCTGCTGGATACCTTCACCAGCAAGTTCCTGCTGCCGCTGACCGGCCTGGGGGCCATCCTGTTCGTGGCCTGGCGGCTGGACCGCGACAGCGTGGCGGCCGAGCTGAACCTCTCCGGCGGGCAGGCGACGCTGTGGCATCTGGTGTCCCGCTTCGTGGCACCGGTCGGCGTGATCCTGGTCTTCGTCTCGAGCCTCTGAGCCGGGAGCGCCGGAGGGACCGGCGCGACGTCCCCTCAACGAGCCCCGCTTCGGCGGGGCTCGTTGCGTGATGCGGCGTCAGTGCATCTCGTCTTCCGCCAGCTCCTCGTCGGGGAGCGGGGCGATGTCCCGGGTCAGGCGCTTGAATTCGTTGTGCAGTTCGATGCCGCGCCGGGCGCGCAGGTTGCGCTGGGCGGCGGTGCGTGAACGCTGTTCGTGTTCGACGACTTCCATGCTCATGAAGATGTCGAGAAGCTCACTCTTGAGGGAGGATAACCGTTCGACATTGCGCATGATCGACTCTCCTGAAAGATTCGCGACACTGCATTTCTTACTATACCCCACTTGACAGAATGATGACGGCGCATGTTGCGAGCGCACAACGCTGTACCAACGCTCGCCGAATGCCATGGCATTTTGGCCCGCGCTGGCGCCCAAGTGCGCATCGGCCGTCGGCTTGGGGCATACTGTAAGCCTGAACACGCCAATGTTTCCGCCGCCTCGCCCTCGTCGCGGGGCGGCCAGCCCGCAAGGAGTCCCGCGTGAGCCGCGCCCTGTTCGATGAGATGAGACGTCGCATGGAGCACTTCCGCCGCTCCGAGCAGAAGGTCGCGCGCTTCGTGCTGCGCCAGCCCGAGGAAGTGATCCACATGCGCATCGTCGACCTGGCCACCGAGGCCAAGGTCAGCGAGCCTACCGTGGTGCGCTTCTGTCGCGCCCTGGGATGCAACGGCTTCCAGGACTTCAAGCTCCAGCTGGCGCAGATGCTGGCCTCGGGCAGCCAGTTCGCCCAGTTCTCGATGAACGACAGCGACTCGGTGGCGGAATTCTCCCAGAGCATCTTCGACTCCACCGTAGGGACGCTGCTCTCGGTGCGCGACCGACTCGACAACGAGGCCCTGAGCCAGGCCATCAATGCCCTGGCCATGGCCAACCGGGTGGAGTTCTACGGCTTCGGTGCCTCCGGCGCCGTGGCCTTCGATGCCCAGCACAAGTTCTTCCGCCTGCAGATCTCCACCGCGGCCTACGCCGACCCGCACATGCAGAACATGTCGGCGGTGACCCTGAAGGAGGGTGACGTGGTGGTGGCGATCTCCCAGACCGGCCGTACCCGGGCGCTGGTGGCCAGCGTGCGCCTGGCCCGCGAGGCCGGCGCCACGGTGATAGGCCTCTGCCCCAGCGGCTCGCCACTGGCCGAGGAGGTCACCCTGCCGCTCTACATCGATGTCCACGAGGACACCGAGATCTATACCCCGATGAGCTCGCGCATCGCCCACCTGGTGCTCATCGACGTGCTGGCGGTGGGCGTGGCCAAGACCCGTGGCCCGAAACTCGCCGAGCAGCTCCGCGAAGTGAAGAAGAGCCTCAACCCGCTGCGCTTCCCGGAGCAGGAGGGAAAGCCCTAGGCCTTCGGCAAGCGCCGAGCTTCAAGGAGCAAGCCGCCAAGCTGTAAGGAAGCCACCTTGTGGGCTGCCGCGAGGGGCACACACTTCCTTGCCCCTTGCCCCTTGCCCCTTGCCCCTTGCCCCTTGCCCCTTGCCCCTTGCCCCTTGCCCCTTGCCCCTTGCCCCTTGCCCCTATGCTAAGCTGTCGGCCCATTTTCCGAGCAGCGATGCCTTCCCCATGGACGACGTCACGGCGATTCTCGACCACATGAACCCGGCCCAGCGTGAGGCCGTCAGTGCGCCCCAGGGCAACATGCTGGTGCTGGCCGGGGCCGGGTCCGGCAAGACCCGGGTGCTGGTGCATCGCATCGCCTGGCTGATGCAGGCCGAGGGGCTGTCGCCCTACGCCGTGCTCGCCGTGACCTTCACCAACAAGGCGGCCCGCGAGATGCGCACCCGCCTGGAGGCGCTGCTGGGCATCTCATTGCGCAATGTCTGGGTGGGCACCTTCCACTCCATCGCCCACCGCCTGCTGCGGACCCACTGGCAGGATGCCCGGCTGCCCCAGCACTTCCAGATCATCGACAGCGATGACCAGCTGCGGCTGGTCAAGCGGCTGCTCAAGGACCATCGCATCGACGATGAGCGCTTCCCGCCGCGCCAGGTGCAGTCGTTCATCTCCGGCTGCAAGGAGGAGGGACTTCGCCCCCACCAGGTCGATGCCCATGGTGATGCCTACCTGGCCCAGATGGTCGAGCTCTACGAGCGCTATCAACTGACCTGCGAGCGTGGTGGCCTGGTGGACTTCGGCGAGCTCTTGCTTCGAAGCCTCGAGCTGCTGCGGGACAACCCGGCGCTGCTGGCCCACTACCAGGCACGCTTCGGCCATGTGCTGGTCGACGAGTTCCAGGACACCAATACCCTGCAGTACGCCTGGCTCAAGCTGCTCACCGGCATGAAGACCCCGATGACCGTGGTGGGCGACGACGACCAGTCGATCTATGGCTGGCGCGGGGCGCGCATCGAGAACCTCCGGCGCTTCGAGCAGGAGTTCCCGGCGACCAGCACCGTGCGACTGGAGCAGAACTACCGCTCCACCAGCGCCATCCTCGATGCCGCCAATGCCCTGATCCGCCACAACAGCGAGCGCATGGGCAAGGAGCTGTGGACCGAGGGCGCCAAGGGCGAGCCGATCTCCGTCTATTCGGGGTTCAACGATCTGGACGAGGCGCGCTTCATCGTCGACACCATCCGCGAGAAGGTCGAGGAGGGCATCAATCGGCGCGAGATCGCCATCCTCTATCGCTCCAACGCCCAGTCCCGGGTGCTGGAGGAGACCCTGATCCGCCAGGGCGTTCCCTACCGGATCTACGGCGGCCAACGCTTCTACGAGCGCCTGGAGATCAAGAATGCCCTGGCCTACCTGCGGCTGCTCCTCAACCGCGATGACGATGCCTCCCTGGAGCGGGTGATCAACGTCCCGGCCCGGGGCATCGGCACCCGCACCGTGGAGGTGCTGCGCAGCCGTGCCCGCCAGACCGAAGTCTCGCTGTGGCAGGCGCTGCACGACGCCCTGCTGGATGCCTCACTCAAGGGTCGGGCCGCCACGGCGGTGCGGGCCTTCGCCGAGCTGATCGAGCGCCTGGACAACGATACCGCCGGCCTGGCGCTCCACGAGATCATCGACCACGTGATCGAGCGTACCGGCCTGATCGAGCACCATCGCAGCGAGAAGGGCGAGAAGGGGCAGGCCCGGGTCGAGAACCTCGAGGAACTGGTCACCGCCGCCAAGGCCTTCACCCAGGGCGAGACCTTCGACCCCCCCGAGGCCGGCGAGGGGGCGGTGGCCCTGGAAGCCTTCCTCTCCGAGGCCGCGCTGAACGCCGGCGACCACGAGGCCGACGAGTTCGAGGACTGCGTGCAGCTGATGACCCTGCACTCGGCCAAGGGCCTGGAATTTCCGGTAGTCTTCATCGCCGGGGTCGAGGAGGGCCTGTTTCCGCACAAGATGTCCATGGAGGAGCCGGGCCGCCTGGAGGAGGAACGGCGGCTCTGCTACGTGGGCCTGACCCGTGCCATGCGCAAGCTCTACCTGACCCATGCCGAGCTGCGCCGCCTGCACGGCAAGGAGACCTTCCAGCGCGCCTCGCGCTTCCTGCGCGAGCTGCCCGCGGAGTACCTCGAGGAGGTGCGACTGCGCGGCCAGATCTCCCGGCCCGTGACCGCCGGTCGCCCGGCCGTGGGACTCTCGCGGCAGACCTCGGTCGACGGGGGCGCTGAGCTGCCGTCGCTCTCGCTGGGCCAGCGGGTCACCCATCCGGTGTTCGGCGAGGGGGTGATCCTCAACGCCGAGGGGGAGGGCGAGCGGGCCCGGGTCCAGGTCAGCTTCGAGGGCGAGGGCGACAAGTGGCTGGTGCTGGGGTTTGCCAAGTTGACGCCCCTCTGATTTTCGTTGACGTTGACGTCAGGTGCGGGTACTTGCCGGGCAATTCGGCCTTGACGCATACTCTCGAGTGGACACATCTAGAGCCCGCAGGCATTGCGGGAATAACAATCATCCTGGAGTCACGCTCGCATGCAACGTCGCAAGTTTCTCAAGACCCTGGGCGCCGGTGCCGCCGCCGGCGCCGCCGTCCCCTTCCTCTCCACGGCAAGCGCCCAGGAGACCATCACCTGGGATATGGTGACCTCCTGGCCCAAGAACTTCCCGGCCCTGGGCACGGGGGCCAACGATTTCGCCGCGCGCATCGAGCGCCTCTCCGGTGGGCGCATGAAGGTTCGCGTGCACGGCGCGGGGGAGCTGGTGCCCGCCATGGAGGTGTTCGACGCGGTAGGCGAGGGCACCGCCCAGATGGGCCACTCCGCCTCTTACTACTGGCGCGGCAAGACCCTGGCCTCCCAGTTCTTCACCGCCGTGCCCTTCGGCATGAACACCACCGAGACCAACGCCTGGCTCTACCATGGCGGTGGCCTTGAACTCTGGGACGAGGTGTACGCCAAGCACAACCTCAAGCCCTTCCCGGTGGGCAATACCGGCACCCAGATGGCCGGCTGGTTCAAGAAGGAGATCAACTCGCTGGAGGACATGCAGGGCCTCAAGCTGCGCCTGCCGGGGCTGGCTGGCGAGGCCATGAACGGCATCGGCGTGACCACCGTGAACACCCCGGGGTCCGAGATCTTCACCTCTCTGCAAACCGGCGTGCTGGATGCCGCCGACTGGGTCGGCCCCTACAACGACCTGGCCTTCGGCCTGCACCAGGTGGCCAAGTACTACTACACCTCGGCCTGGAACGAGCCCAGCGCCATTCTCGAGGGCACGGTCAACCTGGAGGCCTGGAACGCCCTGCCCGACGACCTCAAGGCGGTGGTCAGCGAGGCGGCCATGGCCTCCAACCTGGCGATGATCAGCGAGTTCGCGGTGCGCAATGCCGAGGCGCTCGATACCCTGGTCAGCGAACACGGGGTGGAGCTGCGCACCTTCCCGGATGAGGTACTGGAAGCGCTCTACGCCTCCTCCCAGGAGGTGCTCGAGAAGCAGGTGGAAGCCGACGAGGAGTCGCGGAAGGTCTATGACTCCTACACCGCCTTCCAGCAGAAGGTACGGCGCTTCACCGACGTGGGCGAATTCGCCTACCTGAAGACGCGGGAGAAGGTCGGCGTCTGAGGCCTGGCGGTCACTCGCCATTCTGCCATGGGCGCCCTGCGGCGCCCATCGTCGCTTCTGGGGCGCGATGTCGCTGGATGCGGCATCAGTCGCCCTGGCGGGCGGCCCGGATCCGCCCGTTGTCGTCCAGGGCGACCATCACGAAGCGGGCCTCGGTGACCTTGTGCAGCTCGTCGGGGTCGCGTTCATGGGGGGCACGGATCCACACTTCCACGTCGATCTTGATCGAGCTGTGGCCGATCTCGCTGACCCGGGTGAAGATGTTGACCATCGAGCCCACCCGCACCGGGCAGAGGAAGTCCATGGCCTCGATGGCCACCGTGGCGGTGCGGCCCCGGGCCTCGCGGCCGGCGGCCACCTCGGCGGCCTGGTCCATCCGGGCGATCAGCCAGCCGCCGGGAATGTCGCCGTGCAGGTTGGTATCCTGGCGACTGGCCAGCAGCTTGAGGGTCAGTCGACCCTGGGGGGCGGGAATATCGTCGATATCTGTCATGGAAGGCTGAGCGACTCGGGTTGTTGTTGTGGGACGTTCATCAGCTCGCCATGGTATACGGCGAGGCCATCGGTTCACCACCATTGCGACAGGATGTCCCATTTCCGGCCCGGTTCATCCCTTCATCGAGGAAGCTGAGATGTCTGCCATCCTGCGTCATTGTTTCGCCTCCTCGCTGCTGCTGGTCATGCTCGGTGCGCCCCAGGCCCAGGCCCAGGCCCAGGCAGAGGAGATCGCCGGGACCCTGGGAGCGGTGGGCTCCGATACCATGGCGGGGCTGATGCTGCGCTGGGGCGAGGCGCTGACCCGGCAGCATCCCGGCATCCGCCTGCAGCTGCAGGCCAGCGGGTCGGCCAGCGCGCCGCCGGCCCTGGTCGCCGGTACCACCCGGCTGGGGCCGATGTCCCGTCCCATGAACGAGGCCGAGCGCCGGGCCTTCATCGAGCGCCACGGCTATCCGCCTCGGCAACTGGCGGTCGCCCGGGACGCCCTGGTGGTCGTGGTCCATCGGCATAACCCCCTCGAGAGCCTGGGGCATCGCGAGCTGGATGCCATCTTTTCCGACTCACGGCGCTGTGGGGCAAGCGAGGGAGTCCTACGCTGGCGACAGCTGGGGCTCGACAGGCCGGAGGGACGCATCCGCCTGCATGGTCGCAATGCGGCGTCCGGCACCCAGGGACTGTTCCGGCGGATCGCGCTGTGTGACGGTCATTTCCGTCCCGAGGTCAACGAGCACCCGGGATCCGCCGCGGTAGTGGCGGCGGTGGCCGAAGACCCGCGGGCCATCGGCTATGCCGGGCTCAACCACCTCACGCCGGGCGTGAAGGCCCTGGCGCGCCGCGAAGCCGAGGGGGTGCGCCACTTCCCCGACCCCGAGGCGGTGCGGCGCGGCGACTATGCGCTGTCCCGCGACCTCTACCTCTATCTCAACCACCCTCCCGGCGAGTCCCTGCCGGCCGCCGAGCGGGCCTTCCTCGACCTAGTGCTGTCACCGGCCGGGCAGTCGATCGTCGAGGAGCTGGGTTTCGTGGCCCTACCCGAGGCGAGGCGGCAGCGCCAGCGCCAGCGACAGGGGCTGGTGCTGGACGAGGCGGGCCGCTGATGCTGTCATCTCCCTGTCATCACACTGTCGTACGATTCCGCTAGCCCCCCGTTTCGCGCAGGCCCGGTCATGCCCGACTCCTCCTCCCCGACTTCCGTTCGACGCCGCCTGCGTCAGGGGCGCGATCGCCTGGCCACCGTGCTGGTCACCGCGGGCGGCATCGGCGTAATCGCCGCGCTGCTGGCCATCGGCGTCTTCCTGGCGGTCGAGGTGGTGCCGCTGTTCTGGCCCACCGGCACGACGCAGGCGGTCAGCCAGCAGGCCCTCTGGCTGCCCATGGAGGGCTCGGCTGACCCGGCCCGCTATCGCTGGGATCCCACCACCACCCTGGGGACGGACGAGGCGGCCCGGGTCAGCCTGGTGCCCCTGGCCTGGGGCACCCTGGAGGCGGCGGCCTGGGCCCTGTTGATCGCCGTGCCCCTGGCCCTGGGCGCGGCCGCCCACTCGGCCCTGTTCATGTCGCCGCGCCTGCGCAGCCGCCTGAAGCCAACGCTGGAGCTGATGGAGGCATTGCCCGGGGTGGTGATCGGCTTCGTCGCCGGCCTGGTGCTCGCCCCCTGGGTGGAACGCCACCTGGCGGACGTCCTGGCCATGCTGGTGCTGCTGGTGCCCGGGCTGCTGCTCGCGGGCGGCCTCTGGTCGCGCCTGCCCCCGCGTCTGCAGCAGGCGATGCCGCTGGGCTGGGCGGGCCTGTGGCTGGTGCCCTGGCTGCTGCTGCTGCTGTCTGCCGCCCACGCGCTCTCGCCCTGGCTCGAGGCCTGGGCGTTTGGCGGTGACCTGCGCCACTGGCTGGAGGTGCGCCTGGGGCTCGACGTCGCCGTGCGGAACGCCATCATCGTCGGCATGGCCATGGGCTTTGCGGTGATGCCCAGCGTCTATGCGCTGGCCGAGGACGCCCTCTCGGGGGTGCCGCGAAGCCTCGCGGAGGGCGCCCAGGCACTGGGGGCGACCCGCTGGCAGACCCTGTGGCGGGTGGTGCTGCCGGCGGCGTCCCCCGGGATCTTCTCGGCGGTGATGATCGGCGCCGGGCGGGCCGTGGGCGAGACCATGATCGTGCTGATGGCCAGCGGCAATGCGGCCCTGATGACCTGGAACCCCCTGGACGGCCTGCGCTCCCTGGCGGCCACCATCGCCATCGAACTGCCCGAGGCTGGCCCAGGGGGCCTGCACTATCGACTGCTGCTGCTGGCGGCGCTGCTGCTGTTCGTCTTCACCTTCCTGGTCAATACCCTGGCCGAGCTGGTGCGGACCCGCCTGCGCCGGCGCTACCGGCGCCTGGGGGGCGGGGCATGAGGCCGGTGTCCGGTTCACGGGCGCGTCTGCCCCGCGGTGAGGGCCCCGGCGCCTGGCTGGCGGCGGGCAGCGTGGCGCTCTCGCTGCTGGCGCTGCTGGCGCTGCTTTCGCTGCTGGCGGTTCGCGGCCTCGAACACTTCTGGCCCGCTCCCGTCGCCCTGGTGGTGCTCGAGGACGGCCGACAGCTCGCCGGCGAACGGGTCCGCGAGGTCCCGCTGCCCGAGGGAACGGGGCGCGAACGGCTCTATCGGACCGGCAACCGGGACCTTTACGGCACCCGCTGGGAGTGGGTGGCGGTGTCGGCCATCGCCGAGGTCAGCCATCCGCCCGACCTGGTGGTGCTGGAGCGCCGCCGCTGGGGGGAAGCGATCGGCCGGCTCACGGCGCTGGAGAGCGAGACGGGAGAACGGGTCGAGGGCGAGGGCGCCTGGCCGGCCCTCGAGGCGCGGCTGGCCGAGCTGACATCGCTGCGCCAGGCCCGCGACGCCCTGCGCGACGAGGTCATCCTGCCGCGGGTCCGGGCCCTCGAGGAGGGGGGTGACGTGGACCGCGAGCTGGCTACCGCCAATGCCCGGCTGCGCGCGCTGCAGGCGGCCATGGAAGGCGGCCGGCTGACCCTCGCGACCGCCGACGGCGGGCGGCTGGCGGTGCCGCTGGAGCAGGTACTGCGGGTGCGGCGTCCCAACGCCATGTCGCCGTTCGACAAGCTGGTCGCCTGGGGGGAGGGCGTCTGGCGCTTCCTCTCGGAGGGCCCGCGGGCGGCCAATACCGCCGGCGGCGTCTGGCCGGCGATCTTCGGCACCGTGCTGATGGTGATGCTGATGTCGATTCTGGTGACGCCCTTCGGGGTCCTGGCGGCCATCTACCTCAACGAGGTGGCCCACCAGGGGCGGCTGACGCGGCTGGTGCGGATCGCCGTGCGCAACCTCGCCGGGGTGCCGTCCATCGTCTACGGGGTCTTCGGTCTGGGCGTGTTCGTCTACGGCATCGGCGGCACCCTGGACGAGTGGTTCTTCGACGCGGCCCTGCCCTCGCCGACCTTCGGCACCGGCGGGCTGCTGTGGGCCTCCCTGACCCTGGCCCTGTTGACCCTGCCGGTGGTGATCGTGGCCACCGAGGAGGGGCTGGCGCGGATCCCTGACCAGCAGCGCGAGGGCGCCCTGGCCCTGGGGGCCACCCGACTGGAGATGCTCTCCCGGGTGGTGCTGCCCATGGCCACGCCGGCCATGCTCACCGGGGTGATCCTGGCCGTGGCCCGCGCCGCCGGCGAGGTAGCGCCGCTGATGCTGGTGGGCGTGGCCAAGCTGGCGCCCCAGGTGCCGGTGGACGGCGACTTCCCCTTCCTGCATCTTGACAGGAAGTTCATGCACCTCGGCTACCATATCTTCGATGCGGCCTTCCACGGCGGCGATGTCCAGGCGGCGATGCCGCTGGTCTATGCCACTGCCCTGCTGCTGGTGCTGGTGATCCTGGTGCTTAACCTGACTGCAATATTTCTGCGTCATCATCTCAGTACGCGTCACGGGGCGCTCACCCGTCGATGAGCCCAGTACCGCCACGCCAACCGGGAGCCTCGATGCCATTCGTCCAGGACCTGCGCCCGTCGCCCGACCCGGCGGCGGTCATCGACTTTTCCCCCGAGGCCAGCAGCCTGGCCATCCGGGGGCTGAGCCTCGCCTACGGGGACACGCCGGCGCTGCGGGATCTCACCCTGAGAATTCCCAGGCACCGCGTCACGGCCTTCATCGGGCCCTCCGGCTGTGGCAAGTCGACCCTGCTGCGGGTGCTCAATCGCCTCCACGACCTCAATGACGAGGTGGTACGCACGGGCGAGGTGAAGCTCGAGGGCGAGGACATCCACGCGCCGGAGGTGGACGTGGCCGAACTGCGTCGTCGGGTGGGGATGGTGTTCCAGGCGCCCAACCCCTTCCCCATGTCGATCCACGACAACGTGGCCTTCGGCCTGCGCCTGCAGGGGGGGCTGAGCAAGCGCAAGCGCGACGACATCATCGAATGGGCGCTGCGCTCGGCGGCACTATGGGACGAGGTGAAGGATCGGCTGCGTGCCTCGGCCTGGTCGCTCTCCGGGGGCCAGCAGCAGCGTCTGGTGATCGCCCGCACCCTGGCGGTGGGCCCCGAGGTGCTGCTGCTCGACGAGCCCGCCTCGGCCCTCGACCCCATCTCCACGCTGAAGATCGAGGAGCTGATCGGCAACCTGAAGTCGCACCTGACCCTGGTGCTGGTCACCCACAACATGCAGCAGGCGGCCCGGGTCTCCGACTACACCGCCTTCCTGCAGGACGGCGCGCTGGTCGAATATGGCCCCACCGACACCCTGTTCACCCACCCGCGCCTGCGGCGTACCGAGAACTACATCACCGGGCGCATGGCCTGACGGCCGGCCCCAAGGAGAGATCCCATGGACATTACCAGCGATATCCACAGCCAGCATATCTCCCGGCAGTTCAACCAGGAGCTCGAGGAGCTCAAGACCCACCTGATGGCGATGGGGGGGCTGGTTGAGAAGCAGGTCCAGGACGCCGTGGCGGCCCTGCTCGAGAGTGACTCCGAACTGGGCCAGCGCGTGGTCGCCAACGACCGCGCGGTCAACGACATGCAGATCAAGATCGACGAGGAGTGCACCCAGGTGCTGGCGCGGCGCCAGCCCACCGCCTCCGACCTGCGCCTGGTCCTGGCGGTGATTCGCGCCGCGTCCGACCTGGAACGCATCGGCGACGAGGCGAGCAAGATCGCCCGCAACGCCATCGACCTGATCGAGGCCGACAACGGCAACCGTGGCTTCGTCGAGGTGCGCATGATCAGCGAGCACGTGCGGCGCATGGTGCGCGACGCCCTGACCTCCTTCGCCCGCCTCGACACCGAGCTGGCGCTCAAGCTGGTCCACGAGGACGAGGAGGTGGACAACGAGTACCGCAGCGCCATGCGCTCGCTGATGACCTTCATGATGGAGGATGCCCGCTCGATCTCGTCGGTCCTCAGCGTGATGTGGATCCTGCGGGCCCTCGAGCGCATCGGAGACCACGCCAACAACCTGGCCGAGTACGTGGTCTACCTGGTCAAGGGGCTCGATATCCGCCACACCGACCCCGAGGACCTCGACAAGGATATGCTCGAGGGCAAGGGTTGACCGCAAACGTCGCTTGACCCTCAATGATGCAGGCCGCCGCCCCGTCGGGCGGCGGCCTGCCGTGTGACATGAGGACGTGACGGATGCTCGATGCCTTGACGGCGCTGACCCGCGGGACCCGCCTGGTCTACTCCCGCGGCCTGCGGCGCTTCGTGTTCCTGCCGATAGTCGTCAACCTGTTGGTCTACACGGCCATGCTCTGGTACGTGCTGGGCCACTTCGGCGGCTGGCTGGAGGGCTGGATGGCCATGGTCCCCGGCTGGCTGGAGTGGCTCTCCTGGCTGATCTGGCCGCTCTTTGTGGTCAGCCTGGTGCTGATCGTCTTCTTCACCTTCACCCTGGTGACCCACCTGATCGCCGCGCCCTTCTACGGCTTCCTGGCCGCCCGGGTGGAGCTGGAGGCGACCGGGCGACCGCCGCTGGACGACCGTGGCCTGGCGAAGACGGCGATGGACGCCATGGGGCGCGAACTGGTCAAGCTGGGCTACATCCTGCCACGCATGGCGCTGCTCTTCGTGCTCAGCTGGATCCCGGTGCTCAACCTGGTGGCACCGCTGCTGTGGGCGGCCTTCTCGGCCTGGATCATGGCGATCACCTACCTCGACTACCCCATGGACAACAACAAGGTCAGCTTCGCCGACATGCGTCGCCGGCTGAAGGCCCGCTGGTGGCCGACCCTCACCTATGGCGGCTGGGTGACCCTGATCACCTGGATCCCCCTGGCCAACCTCTTCCTGCTGCCCGGCGCCGTGGCCGCCGCCGTCCTGATGTGGGAGCGGCACTATCGAGGTATCGAGATCGGCGCGGCGCATGGCGGGCCGCCTCAGGCGCGCTGAGCCCTCTCGCTCGTGTCGCGCAGGCGCTCGGCGGGGAACAGGCAGCGGAAGGTGGCGCCGCGGCCGGGGCGGGAGGCGATCTCCAGGCGGGCGTCGTGGCGCAGCAGCACGTGCTTGACGATGGCGAGCCCCAGGCCGGTGCCGCCGGTGGCGGTGCTGCGGCCCTTGTCGACCCGGTAGAAGCGCTCGGTGAGGCGCGGCAGGTGCACCGGGTCGATGCCTTCGCCGTCGTCCTCCACCTCCAGGCAGGCGCCCTCGCCATGGGGGCGCCAGCGCAGCACGATATGGCGCCCGTCCCCGGCATAGCGCACGGCATTGAAGGCCAGGTTGGAGAGCGCACTGCGGATCTCCTGCTCGCTGCCGACCAGGGCGCGGGACTCCTCGACCTCCACCGCGATCGACTGGCGGCCGGCGGAGAGCGCCGCGGCGTCGCTCTGCACGGCCTCGAGCAGCTCGCCCATCGCCAGCGGGGCGTCATCGCGCCCGCCCTGGTCGATCTCCAGCCGTGACAGCAGCAGCAGGTCGTTGACCAGGTTCTGCATGCGATCGGTCTGGGCCTTCATCTGCGACAGGCCGCGGCCCAGTCGCGGCGGCAGCTGGCCGGCCATGTCGCCATAGGTCTCCAGGTAGCCGGCCAACACGGTCAGCGGGGTGCGCAGCTCGTGGGAGACGTTGGCCACGAAGTCGCGGCGCATCTGCTCCAGGCGGTGCAGCCGGGTGATGTCGCGGGCCATTACCAGCCGCTCGTCGTCGCCGTAGAGGGTGATCTGGAACTGCAGGATCAGCCTCTCGTCGATGGGCGAGGGCAGGGTCAGCGGCTCGCGATAGTCGCGGCCATGAAAGTAGTCGACGAAGCGCGGGTCACGCAGCAGGTTGGTGATGTGCTGGCCGCGGTCGAGCTGGGGCTTGAGGCCCAGCATGCGTTCGGCCGCGCTGTTCCACCACTCCAGGTCGCCGTGGCGGTCGAGCATCACCACGCTGTCGCGCATCGCCTCGGAGGACTCCTGGATACGCTGCAGCGTGGCCCGCAGCCGCTGCTGGGTGAGGCGCTGGCTCTTCTGGTAGCGGTAGAGGCGGTCGAACAGCTCGCCCCACAGGCCGCTGGCGGCGGGGGGCTCCTCCTGGGGGCGCAGGGTGAGCCACTGGTAGAGGGCGTGCAGCTGGCGCAGGTGGAAGGTCAGGCAGAGCAGCAGACCGGCGGCGATGCCGGCCGGAATGGCGGAAAAGGGCCAGCCGACCAGGGCCCCGGCGGCGACCAGGGTCGCCAGGCGCCAGAGCTCGCGTCGCCAGAGCCGCCCCACGTCAGCCCTTGGTGGAGAACCGGTAGCCGGTGCCACGCACGGTCTGGATCAGCTGGTGATGAGGCTCGCCCAGCGCCTTGCGCAGGCGGCGGATATGCACGTCCACGGTACGCTCCTCGACATAGACATTGCCGCCCCACACCTGGTCGAGCAGCTGCCCGCGGGTGTAGGCGCGTTCCTGGTGGGTCATGAAGAACTGCAGCAGGCGGTACTCGGTGGGCCCCATCTCCAGCGAGCGGCCATCGACGCTGACCCGGTGGCTGACCGGGTCGAGCAGCAGCCCGGCGACCTCCACCGGGTCCTCGATGCCCCGCGGCGTGGCGCGGCGCAGTACCGCCTTGAGGCGCGCCACCAATTCGCGCGGCGAGAAGGGCTTGGTGATGTAGTCGTCGGCCCCGGCCTCGAGCCCCTGGATCTTGTTGTCCTCCTCGCCCTTGGCGGTGAGCATGATGATCGGCAGCTCGGCGGTCGCCTCCTCCCGTTTCAGGCGGCGGGCCAGCTCGATGCCGCTGGTCCCGGGCATCATCCAGTCCAGCAGCACCAGGTCGGGCTGGTGGTCGACCACCATGGCGTGGGCATCCTGGGCATTGTCCGCCTCGAGGACGCGATAGTCGGCCATCTCCAGCGCCACCGCGATCATCTCGCGGATCGGCGCCTCATCATCGACAATCAGTACGGTCTTGGCGGTCATCCCGGAGCCTCGTGGTCAATGACAGATCGATGACGATGACAGCACGTCATGATGACAATAGCGTGACAGGTTCGGCCTGTCGCCCGCCCGCTCAGCCGCCGTTCACCGTCGGCCACAGGGAGAGCGCGATGCCGGCGAAGACCAGCAGGCCCGACCAGTGGTTGTTGAGGAAGGCCTGGAAGCAGCGGTCCCGGTCCCGCTCGCGGATGAGGAACTGCTGGTGCACGAAGGTCGCCGCCATGGCGGCGAGCCCCAGCCAGAAGAAGCCCCCCAGCGCCAGCAGCCCGCCGGCCCAGGCCAGCAGCCCCAGGGTCAGGCCCTGCAGCAGGCCGATCATCAGCCGGTCGGCGCGGCCGAACAACACCGCGGTGGACTTGATGCCGATCTTCAGGTCATCGTCGCGGTCGACCATGGCGTACTCGGTGTCGTAGGCCACCGTCCAGGCCACGTTGGCGGCGAACAGCAGCCAGGCGACCGGGGGTAGCGTTCCCAGCACGGCACCGAAGGCCATGGGAATCGCCCAGGAGAAGGCCGCGCCGAGGAAGGCCTGGGGCAGGTGGGTGTAGCGCTTCATGAAGGGGTAGATGAAGGCCAGGATGACCCCCACCACCGAGAGCATCACCGTGAAGAGGTTGGTGAACCAGACCAGCACGAAGGCGGCCATCACCAGCATCAGGAACAGCGCCTGAGCCTCCCCCTCGCTGATCCGGCCGGTGGCCAGGGGGCGGTTCCTGGTGCGCTTGACGTGGCCGTCGAAGTGGCGGTCGGCATAGTCGTTGACCACGCAGCCGGCGGCGCGCATCAGGTAGACCCCGGCCACGAAGATCAGCAGCACCTTGCGACCGGGGATGCCCTCGGCGGCGACCCACAGGGCCCAGAGGGTGGGCCACATCAGCAGCCAGGTGCCGATGGGGCGGTCGAGGCGGGTCAGGTGCAGGAAGTCGGGCACCCGGGCCAGGCCCCTGGGGTGCATCAGGGATCGATCCATCTCGGTCTCTCGCATGTGGAAGCTTGCCGGCAGAGCCTAGCGTGAAGGCAGCCCGAGGTCATCCGCCATGCGCTCGAGAAAGAACTCCTGGACCAGCACGGCGAAGCGCCGGTGGCGGAACAGCGAGCGGCGCGCCCAGGGGCCCGGGGCGGCGTGGAAGGGGGCCGGGTCGGCACTGACCTCCAGGGGGCCGCGCTCCAGGTCCGGCTGGCGGAACAGCCAGCTGCCCAGAGAGCGCTCGCCCAGGCGGTCGAGCCGCTGGCCGTGCAGCCCGTCCAGGGGCACCACCGAGCGCGCCACCACCCAGGGGCGCTCGTCGAGGCACAGCGCCACTTCGCGTAGCCAGGCATGGCGGGCCGGGGGGAGGCCCAGGGCCAGCGCCTCGTCGCGACGTGGCCGGCCGAGGCGCTGGTCCAGCAGCCGGACCCTGAAGGCACGCTGGCCGCCGGCGCTGATCAGCCGGGCGGTGAGCGAGTCGCGGGAGGCGACCCACTGCCACCAGGCAGCGCTTATGGCAGGGCGCGCCGCCGCCAGGGGGCGCCAGCGGGGATCGCTTCCCGGGCCGTTGCTCACCGTCACTCTCCGCGTCGATTTCGGGGGCGGCTAGTGTACCATGGCGACCGGAAACGCTTATCGTGGCCGGCCGCGAGAGCCAGGAAAACTCCAGTCAGCCCCGATCAAAAGAAGACAAATCTGATCTCGACGGCCCCTGCAGGAAGGATTGCCATGGCTGCACCCCTGACCATCATCGGTTCCGGCATGGCGGGCCTGGGCCTGCTGCGCCAGCTGCGCGGGCAGGACCCGGCACGACCGATGACGCTGATCACCGCCGACAGCGGCGATGACTATTCCAAGCCGCTGCTCTCCACCGGTTTCGCCAAGCGCCTGCCGCCGGAGCACCTGGCGGCACGCTCGGCCCTGGAGGTCGCAGCCGATCTCGGGGCCGTGGTGCGGACCCACACCCGGGTGGAGGCCATCGACCCGGTGGAGCGCACCCTGACCATCGGCACCGAGACCCTGCCCTGGAGCGAGCTGGTGCTGGCCACCGGCGCCGCGCCGGTGCGCCCTTTCACGGTGCCCGACGCCGTGGCCGACCGGGTCTTCAGCGTCAATGACCTGGACGACTATCGCGCCTTCCACGCGGCTCTGGAGGCGCTGGGCAGGCCGGCACGCGTGGCGATCATCGGCGTTGGCCTGGTGGGCTGCGAGTTCGCCAACGACCTCGCCGCCGGCGGCCACGCCGTCGAGCTGATAGCCCCGGAGCCGGCCCCCCTGCCGCGCCTGGTGCCGGAGCCCCTGGGACGCGCCCTGGGCGAGGCTTTCCGGGAGGCGGGCATGGTGCTGCACAGCGGACGCCAGCTGGTGGCCCTGGGGGCGGATGGCGCCTCCGTCGGCCTGGAACTCGATGATGGCGCCTCGCTCTCGGCCGACCTGGTGCTGGTGGCCACGGGGCTGCGGCCGCGTACCGCCCTGGCCGAATCGGCCGGGCTCAGGGTCAGCGAGGCCGGCATCCACACCGACCGGCACCTGGCCACCTCGGCGCCGGGCATCCATGCCCTGGGCGATGCGGCCTGCGTCGACGGCGTCAATGCCATGTACGTGCAGCCGCTGCTGGCCAGTGCCAAGGCCCTGGCCAGCACCCTGACCGGTACTCCCTCCGCGGTGACCTATGGCCCCTGGCCGGTGCTGGTCAAGACCCCCTTGCTGCCGGTGGTGGCCCTTCCGCCGGCCCGTCCCCCGTCCCGCTGGCGCCTCGAGGGCGAGGGCGGTGACCTGACCGCCCTGGCCGAGGCCGAGGACGGACGTTTGATCGGATTTGCGTTGACAGGACGCTGCGTCCGTCGGAAAGTCGAACTGGCGCGAGCCGCGCCGCCGTTGCTAGGCTAGTCTCGTCAACGACGGGGCCTGCAGCGGATAGCGAGCCGGCAAGGCAGCGGCGTTGAGGACCGGTATCATCCGCATGTCGTTTCCCGAGATCTCCCCGTCTGCGGCACGAGGCCCCGGGATCGAGTGAGCCGGCATGCGCGTGATGCACTGACAGGTCATATGCCATAACAACACCGCCGGTGGTGATCGCCGGCAACATGATGCCAATACCAGGAGGGCTGTATGCGCAAGCCAGAACTCGCCGCGGCGATTGCCGAGCGTGCCGATCTTTCCAAGGACAAGGCGAGCCAGGTGCTCAATGTGATCCTCGACGAGATTACCGGTAGCGTTTCCCAGGGTCAGGATGTCACCCTTATCGGCTTCGGTACCTTCAGCGTGCGCGAGCGAGCCGCGCGCACCGGCAAGAACCCCCAGACCGGCCAGCCGCTGACCATTCCGGCCAGCAAGACCGTCGCCTTCAAGCCGGGCAAGGGCCTCAAGGACGCCGTCGCGAAATAAGGCATTGCGGCCCGTCCCGTGCGGGTCGCCCAACCACTCCCTGTTCCCGGTGGCGGAGCCGATATGAAGCTGCGAATGATGTTGTGGCTGCTCGGGCTGATGCTCAAGCGTGCCCTGCGCCGCAAGGCGCGGTTCCGCGAACTGCTCGGCGAGATGCGTGGCCTCGACTGGGGCATCGCCACCGAGGACCTCTCCATCGCCCGCCACTACCGCATGTCGCCCCGCGGTATCCGCGCGGGCCGCGGCCTGCCGGTGGACCTTGACCTGGAGCTGCGCTTCGAGGACGAGGCCACGGCCATCAAGGTCCTCAAGAAGCCCACCCAGCAGGCCTTTCTCGACGGCATGATGGCCGGCAGCGTGCGCCTGGTCGGCGATTCCGGCGACCTGCAGAAGCTGCAGAAGCTTCTCAAGCATTTGTAAGCACGAGCTGAAAGCGCCGAGCGCCAAGCAAGACGTTGCCCCTTCCCGCCCGTTACGCCCAGCCCCTTATACGCGGATCCTCTGCTTGGCAGCTTGGCGCTGTCACACCTGCCCGTAGCGTCCCGCTTCCTCCCCCAGCCAGCGCCTGATCAGCGGGCGGCTGGCCTGGGGATGCTCGTCGAGTAGCGCCTCGGCCAACGGGGCGACGCGGTCCAGCAGGTCGGCGTCGCGCTCCAGGTCGGCGACCTTCATCTGCGCAAGCCCCGTCTGGCGGGTGCCCAGCACCTCGCCGGGACCCCGGATCTCGAGGTCCTTCTCGGCGATGCGAAAGCCGTCGGTGGTCTCGCGCATCACCGCCAGGCGCTCCCGGGAGTGGGCGGACAGCGGCGGGTGATAGAGCAGCACGCAGAAGCTCTCGACGGCGCCGCGTCCCACCCGCCCGCGCAGCTGGTGGAGCTGGGAGAGGCCCAGGCGCTCGGGGTTCTCGATGATCATCAGGCTGGCATTGGGCACGTCGACCCCCACCTCGATCACCGTGGTGGCAACCAGCAGGTCCAGCTCGCCGGCCTTGAAGGCCTCCATCACCGCGGCCTTCTCGCTGGCCTTCATGCGCCCGTGGACCAGGCCGATGGCCAGTTCCGGCAGGGTCTCGACGAGCTCGTCGCGGGTCGCCTCGGCGGCCTGGCACTCCAGTACCTCGGACTCCTCGATCAGGGTGCAGACCCAGTAGGCCTGGCGCCCCTCGGCGCAGGCGTGGCGGATGCGCGCCATCACCTCGGGGCGCCGCTCATCGGGCATCACCACCGTCTTCACCGGGGTCCGGCCCGGGGGTAGCTCGTCGATCACCGAGACGTCCAGGTCGGCATAGGCGCTCATCGCCAGGGTGCGCGGGATCGGGGTGGCGGTCATCACCAGCTGGTGGGGCGTCAGGCCGCCGGCCTCGCCCTTTTCGCGCAGCGCGAGGCGCTGGTGGACGCCGAAGCGGTGCTGCTCGTCGATGATTGCCAGGCCCAGGCGCTGGAAGTGCACGTCGCCCTGGAAGAGCGCGTGGGTCCCCACCACCATGCGGGCCCGGCCGTCCTGGATGGCCGCCTTGGTGTCGAGTCGCGCCTTGCCCTTGAGCTTGCCGGACAGCCAGGCCACCTCGATGCCCAGCGGCTCGAACCAGGCGCTGAAGGTGCGGTAGTGCTGCTCGGCGAGGATCTCGGTCGGGGCCATCATCGCCGCCTGGCAGTCGGCGGCGATGGCCGAGAGCGCCGCCATGGCGGCGACCACCGTCTTGCCCGAGCCCACGTCGCCCTGAACCAGGCGCAGCATGGGCACCTGGCGTGCCTGGTCGGCGGCGATCTCGTCGAGCACCCGGCGCTGGGCGCCGGTCAGCGAGAAGGGCAGCTGGGTCAGGAAGCGCGCCTGAAGGCTGCGGCCGCCGGGCAGGGCCGGGGCGCCGTCCTCCTGGATGCGCTGGCGCACCTCCTGCAGGCTGAGCCGGTGGGCGAGCAGCTCCTCAAGAGCCAGGCGGCGCCGCGCCGGGTGCCGGCCGGCCGCCAGCTGCTCCGCGTCGGCCTCCGGCGGCGGCCGGTGCAGGGTGTCCAGGCAGTGGTGAAGCTCGGGCAGGCCGAAGCGCTGGCGCAGGGGCGCGGGAATGCCGTCGGGGAGGGCGTCTGGAGCGGCATCCAGGCGGGCCAGGGCCTGGTCGATCAGCGCCCGCAGGCGGGTCTGGTGGAGGCCCTCGGTGGCCGGGTAGATGGGCGTCAGGTGGTCCTCCACCGGCGCCTCGCCACCGGCCAGCAGGCGGTACTCCGGGTGATAGAGCTCCAGGCCGGTGGCGCCGGCGCGGGCCTCGCCGAAGGCGCGCACTCTCGCCCCGGTCTGGAATTGCTGCTGCTGTGCCGGGGAGAAGTGGAAGAAGCGCAGGCTGAGGATCCCGGAGCCGTCGCGCAGGCGCACCAGCAGGCTGCGCCGGCGGCCGCGCACCACCTCGCCGGCCACCACCTCGCCCTCCACCACGGCCTCGTGGCCCGCGCGCAGGGTGGCGATGGGAGTGATGCGGGTACGGTCCTGGTAGCGCAGCGGCAGGTGAAACAGCAGGTCGCTGACGCGCTCGATGCCCAGCCGGGCCAGCTTGAGCGACAGCGCCTCGCCGACGCCCTTGAGCTCCGTGACGGGCGCGTCGAGCTCGTTCATGCCGGCTCGAGCTCTGCCTGACGGCAGTGCGCGATGGCCTCGGTGACGGCATCGATGGCCCGGGGCCGGGGGAAGCTGGCGCGCCAGGCGATCGCCACGGTCCGTGCGGGTGCCGGGGCGGTGAAGGGGCGGCTGATCAGCATGCCGCTCTCGTAATGGCCGGTGCCGATGGCCGAGTGGGGCAGTACGGTGATGCCGAGCCGTGAGGCCACCATGTGGCGAATGGTCTCCAGCGACCCGCCCTCGGCGGTGAGGGTGTTGGAGGGGCTGTTGAGCTGGTGGCTGATGGCTGGGCAGGCCTCGAGGATCTGGTCACGGAAGCAGTGGCCCTCGCCGAGCAGCAGTAGGCGCTCCTCCAGCAGGTCCTCCTTGTCGATGCTCTCCCGGGAGGCCCAGCGGTGGTCGGCCGGCAGCAGCACTTCGAAGGCCTCCTCGTAGAGCGGCTTGGTGACCACGTCGGTCTCAGTGAAGGGCAGCGCGATGATGATGGCGTCGAGCTCGCCGCTGCGCAGCTTGCGGCGCAGGTTGCCGGTGAAGCCCTCCTCGATGTAGAGCGGCATCTGCGGCGCACGCCGGGAGAGCTCCGGGATCAGGTGGGGGAAGAGGTAGGGGCCGATGGTGTAGATGGCGCCGATGCGCAGGGGGCTCGCCAGCTGGTCGCGACCGGCCGTGGCGAGTTCCTTGATGACGCTGCTCTGTTCCAGTACGCGCTGCGCCTGCTCGACGATCTTCTCGCCCAGCGGGGTGACCTGCACGGTGGATTTCGAGCGTTCGAACAGCGCCACGCCCAGCTCTTCCTCGAGCTTCTTGACGGCCACCGACAGGGTCGGCTGGGAGACGAAGCAGCGCTCCGCCGCGCGTCCGAAATGGCGCTCCTGGGCCAGTGTCACGATGTAGCGGAGTTCTGTTAGAGTCATTGTGGTGCCGGCAGGCATCCTCTTCCGAAACGGGTGAAGGTCCCAGTGATCTCGCCCGATGCACAGGGACACAATAATGCCAATAGGGACTTTTTATCAGGGGGCGAGGGAAAGGTGAAGACAACGACACTGATTCTGGGCTGTGGCGACATCGGCATGGCCCTGGGACGCGAGCTGCGCGAGGCGGGGCACCGGGTGATCGGGGCGCGCCGCAACACTCGCGCGCTGGAAGGCAGCGGACTGGAGGCCGTCGCGGTCGACTTGAATGACCCGGCCACCCTGGCCGGGCTGCCGGACGCCGATACGCTGGTCTACGTGGTCAGCGCCGACCGCTTCGATGAGGCGGCCTATCGTGCCGCCTACCTCGATGGCCTGACCGCGGTGCTGGCCGAGTTCGCCGGTCGCGACAAGGCGCCCGGACGGGTGTTCTTCGTCTCCTCGACCAGCGTCTACGCCCAGCGGGATGGCGAGGTGGTCGACGAGACCAGCCCCGCCGAGCCCTCGGGCTTCTCGGGCCTGCTGATGTGCGAGGCCGAGCAGGCGCTGATCGACCATGACCTTCCGGGTACCGTGGTGCGCTTCTCGGGCATCTACGGCCCGGGTCGAGATCGCTTGATTCACCAGGTCGGCGAGGGGCGCATCGCCCCCTCGAGCCCCGTCATGTACTCCAACCGCATCCACCGTGACGACTGCGCCGGGGTGCTGGCACACCTGATCGGTCGGCACCTGGCCGGCGAGTCGCTCGAGGCGCTCTACCTCGCCAGCGACTGCGAGCCGGCCCCCCTGCACGAGGTGATGGCCTGGCTGGCGAAGCAGTTGAAGGTCGAGGCCACCGAGACCATCCAGTCGCCGCTGCGCCGCCGCGCCAGCAAGCGCTGCGACAACACCCGGCTGCTCGAGAGCGGCTATCGCTTCCGCTATCCCAGCTTCCGCGAGGGCTATGCCCAGGTGCTGAAGCAAGGGGGCTTCCTGCCAGAAAGGGCCTGATGGAGACCCGAGAGAAAGACGGCCCGCTCAGGCCGACGACGAGCGGGCCAGGGTCGCGTAGCGGGCCCCGTCCTTCTCGGTGAAGGAGCGCACCAGCGAGAGCCGCCGCCAGGGCCAGACCAGGTCGAGCGAGGGCAGTCCCCGAGTCTCCAGGTGGTGGGCGCGGCGCAGCAGGGTAACGTGGGGCACGAAGTGCCCCGGCCTGTGGTTGAAGCCGAACGCTGCCAGCTCTTTCCACAGTGCTTCATGGAGGCGCACCAGCTCAGGGTCCGGCGTCTGGCCGCCGACCCAGACGATGCCGGGGCGACGGAAAGCCCCCCAGGCATCGAGTCGCCACTCCCCCGCCGGGATCGACCGCTCGCCGACCCAGGCCGCGAGCGCCGCTGCTCGCTCCTCGGCCACCTCGCCGAGGAAGGCCAGCGTCAGGTGCAGGCTATCGTCGGGCATGCGGCGCCCACCGCAGCGGGCCTGGGCGAGCTCGGCCAGCTCGCCGAGCTGCTGGCGCAGCGTCTCGGGAGGCTCCAGCGCCAGAAATAATCTCATAGAAGTGGCCGAATCAATCGCCGAGCGGGATGAAGCACAAGGCGCACAGCGCGCAGGAACTGAGGATTCCGAGCGCTGTGCAACGCAGTGATTCGCCCGCGCAGGCATTTATTCGGATGCTTATCAGTCGCCGATGACCATTATGCCCTCGGCCTCGAACTGCGCCCCCTTGGGCAGCGCCTTGACGCCGATGGCGGCTCGGGCCGGGTAGGGTTTGTCGAAGAACTCCTCCATCACCTCGTTGACCACGGCGAAGTGCTCCAGGTCGACCAGGTAGAGGTTGAGCTTGACCACGTCCTGCAGGGTGCCGGCGGCCTCCTCGCAGACGGCCTTGAGATTGGTGAAGACCTGGCGTGCCTGGGCCTCGAAGTCATCGGAGACGAGCGCCATGGTGGCCGGGTCCAGCGGGATCTGCCCGGACAGGTAGACGGTGTTGCCGGCCTTGATGGCCTGGGAGTAGGGGCCGATGGCGGCGGGGGCCTGGTCGGTGTTGATCACGGCCTTGTTGCTCATGGTGGTGCTCCTTTCAGTCCAGCGTCGTGAAATGGGAAAGCCGCCCGCCCACCGCGCCATGCGGCTGGCGGGACGGCATGGGTTCAGTTGCCGAGGCGGGTGATGCGGCCCACGTGGGCGAGGTTGCGCAGGCGCTTGATGATCCGCGCCAGGTGCACGCGGTTGCGTACCGAGAGGATGAGGTTGACGATCGACAGCCGCGCGTCGCGCTCCTCGATGCCGATGCGTTCGATGTTGGCGCCGGCGTCGGTGACCAGGGCGGCGAGCTCCGCCACCAGGCCGCGGCGGCTTTCCACCTCCAGGCGCAGGGCGGCCGGGAAGTCCTCGTCGATGTCGTCGGACCATTCCAGGGCGAACAGCTTGTCCGGGTCGTTCCTGAGCTCGGCGAGGTTACGGCACTCGGCGCGGTGGACCACGATGCCCTTGCCCGCGGACAGGTGGCCGATCACCGGGTCGCCGGGCAGCGGGCGACAGCAGCGGGCGAACTTGATCACCATGCCCTCGGCGCCGCTGATCACGATCGGCCCCTGGGCGCGCTGCGGGTCCTCCGTGGTATCGCCCGACTCGCCCTGCTGCAGGTCGAGCAGCCGGCGGGCCACCACATGGGCGACCCGGGTGCCCAGCCCGATGGATTCCAGCAGGCTCTCCTCCCCCTTCAGCGAATGCTCCCTGAGCAGGCTGGCAAGCAGGCCCTCCGGCAACTCCTCCAGGCTGGTCTCGAACGGCGCCAGGGCCTTGTTGAGCAGGCGCCGACCGAGCTGCACCGCCTCGGTGTGCTGCTGGTGCTTCAGCGCATGGCGGATCGCCGAGCGCGCCTTGGCGGTGACCACGAAATTGAGCCAGGCCAGGTTGGGTCGCGCCCCCGGGGCGGTGATGATCTCCAGCGTCTGGCCGCTCTCCAGGCGGGTCGAGAGCGGGGCCAGGTGCCGGTCGATGCGACAGGCGATGCAGCCGTTGCCGATATCGGTGTGCACGCTGTAGGCGAAGTCGATCACCGTGGCACCCTGGGGCAGCTCCATGATGTCGCCCTTGGGCGTGAAGACGTAGATGTCGTCGGGGAAGAGGTCGTTCTTGACGTGCTCGATGAACTCCAGGGAATCTCCGGCGTGGCGCTGCATCTCCAGCAGGCCCTTGACCCAGGCCCGGGCCCGGGCATGGCTGCCCTGGGCAATGGGGTGCTCGGTCTGGCCGGCCTTGTAGAGCCAGTGGGCGGCGATGCCGTTGTTGGCCAGTGCCTCCATCTCGCGGGTGCGGATCTGCACCTCGATGGGCATGCCGCCCCGGCCGAACAGGGTGGTGTGCAGGCTCTGGTAGCCGTTGGCCTTGGGGATGGCGATGTAGTCCTTGAAGCGCCCCGGCACCGGCTTGTAGAGATTGTGGACCACGCCGAGGATGCGGTAGCAACTGTCGACGTCCTCGGTGATGATGCGAAAGCCGAACACGTCCATGATCTCGGCGAAGGACTTCCGCTGGTCGCGCATCTTGCGATAGATCGACAGCAGGTGCTTCTGGCGGCCGATCACCGTGCCCGGCAGGCCCTCGTCGTCGAGGCTTTGCTGCAGGCTGGTCTGGAGCTGGCGGATCGTCGAGCGGCGATGGCCCCGGGCGCTGGAGACGGCGCGCTTGATGCGCTCGGCGCGCATCGGGTAGAGGGCCTGGAACGACAGGTCCTCGAGCTCGACCCGGATGGTGTTGATGCCCAACCGGCTGGCGATACGGGCATAGATCTCCAGGGTCTCGCGGGCGATGCGGCGCTTCTTCTCGGGGCGCAGGGCGCCCAGGGTGCGCATGTTGTGCAGGCGGTCGGCGAGCTTGACGATGATCACGCGGATGTCCCGGGACATCGCCAGCACCATCTTCTGGAAGTTCTCGGCCTGGGCGACCGCCTTGTCCTCGAAGGTGATCTGGGTCAGCTTGGAGACGCCGTCGACCAGTTCGGCGACGGGCTTACCGAACTGCTCGCCCAGGGCCTTCTTGGAGATGCCGGTGTCCTCGATGACATCGTGCAGCATGGCGGCCATCAGGCTCTGATGGTCCATGTGCATGTTGGCCAGGATGTTGGCCACCGCCAGGGGATGCGTGACGTAGGGCTCCCCGGAACGGCGACGCTGGCCGTCGTGGGCCTGCTCGGCATAGTAGAAGGCGCGCCTGACCTGCCGGATCTCGTCCTGGGGAAGGTAGCCGCCGAGTCGGTCGGCCAGGTCATCGATGGTGAACATGCGGCGCGCCCTGAATGCTGCGTGGTGGCCCTGCGGGAAAGCGCTCCTGCGCCGGGAGGGGCAGGATCACTCCTCGACGTGGGTGCCCGGCTCGAACTCGGGCCGGACCCGCACCGGCGCCGCCTCGACGGGCTCGTCGAGCACGCTGGCGTCGACCAGCCCCTCGGCGATCTCGCGCAGGGCCATGACGGTGGGCTTGTCGTTCTCCCAGGGCAAGAGGGCGTCGCGGGAGCCACGGGCCAGCTGGCGGGCACGGTGAGTGGAGATCATCACCAGCTTGAAGCGGTTTTCGACGTTTTCCAGACAATCTTCGACGGTGACACGTGCCATGGATGCCTTCCTGAATAATGCTGACGGGCAAAACCCCGGCCGGCGTGGGAACGCCCCGGGAATTCCACCGATGGGTAGACCGGATAGATTACTCGACGCCAGGTTGCCCTGACAAGCGCCGCGGCGGGGTCAGGACAGGCGCCGCAGCCTCAAGACAAGCGCCGCTGCTGGCGTCAGGACAAGAGCGCGGCAAGCAGTGGGGCGTGGTGCTCGCTCACTCGCTCGCGGGTCAGGCGGCGGGCGATGACCAGCGACTGCAGCTCGCGCAGGGCGGTGGTGAAGTCGTCGTTGATCACCAGGTAGTCGTACTCGTCGTGGTGAGTCATCTCGTTCACCGCATCGCGCATGCGCCGGGCGACCACCGCGTGCTCGTCGGTACCGCGGCTGGCCAGACGGCGCTCCAGCTCTTCCCGGGAAGGGGGCAGGATGAAGACCGAGACGGCATCAGGCAGCTGCTGGCGAACCTGGCGGGCGCCCTGCCAGTCGATCTCCAGGATCACGTCCTGGCCGGCGGCGAGCATCGCCTCCACGGTGCGGCGCGAGGTGCCGTAGTAGTTGTCGAAGACCCGGGCATACTCGAAGAAGTCGCCGTGCTCGATCATCGCCTCGAAGGCCGGCACGTCCACGAAGTGGTAGTTGACGCCGTCCACCTCGCCCTCGCGGCGCTCACGGGTGGTGTGGGAGACCGAGACCTGGATGCCGTCGAGGCTTTCGATCAGCTCGCGGACCAGGCTGGTCTTGCCGGCACCGGAGGGAGCGGAAACGATGAAGAGCGTACCTTGGGCCATGAGCAGGGGTCCCCGACGTTACAACGGATGGTGAGCGGCTGCGGAAAGGGTGGAGTATCGCACAACTGGCTTGTCGCCCGCAGCACCCGGGCTTCGAGAACCGAGGCTGTCGCGGTTAATCAGGCTGCTCGGGGCTAAGACCGTCGACAGGTTTGCGAGGGGGCACTGTGACCCCATCCTAGGGCGCCACCGACGCCCTGCGGCGCTCTCGCATCCTGCGACGCTTGCAGGACCGGTGCTGGCCATCCCTGGCCAGCCCGTTCGGAGGAATCCTCCTCACGCGTGGCGTAGGACCCTCTCTTCGACTTGTCCCCGGCGCCGCTCGCCATGTCCGCCTGAGATAGCTCTGCCGTGGAGCTCGGCACGGTTGGCTGGGGCAGTCGGTGGTTAGGTGTCAGCAGGGAGTCGATGCATCGACGTAGTCCAAGGGCGCCTGATGCCAGCGCCCCAGGTCCTCGGCGATCAGCTCCAGGGCGTACTGGGCCGCCACCGAGTTGCCGCTGGCGTCGAGCGCCGGCGACCAGGCGCAGACCGACAGCCGGCCGGGCACGATGGCGACGATACCGCCGCCCACCCCGCTCTTCGCCGGCAGCCCCACGCGATAGGCGAAGTCCCCCGCGGCGTCGTACATGCCGGAGGTGAACATCAGGGCGTTGATGCGCTGTGCCATGGCGGGTGGGACGAAGGGCTCGCCCGTGGTCAGGGCGCGGCCGTCGGCCGCCAGGTAGTTCAGGGCGACGGCGAGGTCCGCACAACTCATGCGCAGCGCGCAGCAGGCGAAGTAGGCAGTCAGGACCTCGTCGACCTCGTTGTAGAGGTTGCCGAAGGCCTTCATCAGGTAGGCGGCGGCCGCATTGCGGGCGCGATGCCCCCATTCCGACGCCAGGACTTCGTGGTCGATCAGCACCCTGGGATTCCCGGACAGCGTCCGGGCGATGTCCTGCAGGTGCTTCGCCGGCGTGGCGAAGGCGCCGACCAGGTGATCGGCGACCACGATGGCCCCGGCGTTGATGAAGGGGTTGCGGGGCTTGCCCTGCTCCGTCTCGAGCTGCATCAGGGAGTTGAAGGGCATCCCCGAGGGGTTGAGCCCGACCCGCCGCCATAGGCCATCCCCATGGGTGCGCAGCGCCAGGCTCAGCAGCAGTACCTTCGACAGGCTCTGGATCGAGAAGGGTATCTCGGCGTCGCCGGCCATGTAGAGGTTGCCGTCGTTGGTGCAGACGGCGAGGCCGAAGCATGCGGGGTCCTGGTTCGCCAGGGCCGGGATGTAGTCGGCGATCCGCCCCATGCCGAGCCGGGTTCGCGCTCGACGCTCGATGTCGTTCACCCAGGCCTGCAACACCGGCGAGGTGCCGGGCCGTGGACAGGAGAGTGTGGCATTCATGCTGGTGACCTCGAGAGGCAGGGAAAATGGCCCGGACGGGGTCCGGGCCGGGTGTCGCTCACTGGGCGGCGGGGCGGGCGGAGGACGCGCGTCGTACCCGCTCGCGGTCCTCGGGTTCGATCGCCCAGGCGGCCGGATCCACGTTCAGGTCGGCGAATCGAGCAGCGTCGAAGATCGGCTGTTTCACCCCATCCTGGATCTGGCCGTCGAAGTCACGCATGAAGCGCAGCCCCGGCTTGAACAGCAGCATCAGGGCGACGAGGTTGGCCAGGGCCAGCAGGCCCATGGTGGTGTCGGCGAAGGCGAAGACGGTGCCCAGGTCGGTCATCGCGCCCCAGGTGCACAGGCCGATGATGGCGACACGGAAGGCGTTGAACAGGGGACGGTTGCGGTGACTGAAGAAGTCGAGGCTGTTCTCGCCCAGATAGTAGTTGTAGAGGATGGTGCTGAAGCCGAACAGCAGCAGGGCGATGCTCACGAAGCTGCGGCCCCACTCCCCCACATGGTCGGCCAGGGAGGCCTGGGTCAGGGCGATGCCGTCGATCCCGGCGCCGGCGGTCGGGTCATAGGCCCCGCCGAGCAGGATGATGAAGGCGGTGGCGGAGCAGATGATCATGGTGTCGATGAACACCGAGAACGCCTGAACGATGCCCTGGTTGACCGGGTGCGGTACATAGGCGACGGCGGCGACGTTCGGCGCGCTGCCCAGCCCCGCTTCGTTGGAGAACAGGCCGCGCTTGACCCCCATCAGGATGGCCGCGCCGATGCCCCCACCGATGGCCGGCCCGAGGCCGAAGGCGCTGTTGACGATCAGTCCGATGACGTCGGGCAGCCGGGTCAGGTTTAGCGCCAACACCACCAGGGCGATCAGCAGGTAGCCACCCGCCATCACCGGGACCAGCACCTCGGTGACCCGCGCGATCCGCTTGACGCCGCCGAAGATGATCAGGCCCACGAGCAGGGCCAGGGCGAGGCCGGTGACGTGGGCCGGGATGCCGAAGGCATCGTCGAAGGAGGTGGCCACGGCATAGGACTGCAGGGCGGTGAAGGCGAAGCCGAAGGTGGCCAGCAGCAGCACCGAGTAGAGCCCGGCCAGCCAGTTCCAGCGGCGGCCGAGCCCGCGGGCGATGTAGCGCGCCGGGCCGCCGCGAAAGGTGCCATCGGGCTCGGCGGTCTTGTAGGCCTGGGCCAGGGTGCACTCGAGGAAGCTGGTGGCCATGCCCATCAGGCCGACCACCCACATCCAGAAGACGGCTCCAGGGCCGCCGAGCGTGATGGCCACGGCGACGCCGGCGATGTTGCCACCGCCGACACGTCCGGCCACCGACAGCAGCAGCGCCTGGAAAGAACTCAGGTGGCCGTGCTTGTCGCGCTTGAACGCTTGGCTGGCACCGAGGATGCGGAACATGCGGCCGAAATAGCGGAACTGGACGCAGCGGGAGCGCAGCGTGAAGCCTATCCCGACGGCGATCAGCAAGGCGATCAGCACCTTGCCCCACAGCAGGTCGTTGATCAGATCCAGCATCCGGCACCTCCTGTCATCGCGGTGGTCGTCGTGCGGGATGCGGGTGCGGCCGTCGCGGCCGCCATCATTGTTGTTGGCATAGGTCGTCGAACCTCTTGCTCTTGGAGGGTGGTGGCTCCCGTCAGGGAGCCAGCCTATCCAGAGCAAGGCGTGTGCCAATCGGGAGGTTTCGTCATAGGTGGTTGAATAAAAAGGGACTACTGACGGCGCAGGCGGCGAGACGCGGTGCCAAAGGGGTATAACCCCGGGGCGGCACTAGTCGGCGTGGTGTATGTAAGTGCATGAAGTAGAATGGATTATTCGAGCTTATAACCTGGGTTATGGGCGCAAGGAGGTTATAGGGGTTCCGGCCCCGTCTCGCGCATCTTCTTCAGCCGCTTGCTCAGTGCCGGCTGGGAGATGCCGAGCAGCCGGGCGGCGATGGACTGATTGCCCTCGGCGCGACGCATGGCCTCGTGCACCAGCAGGTCGGTCACCTCATGCAGCGTCGGCAGGGGCGCGTCCGGGGCGAAGACCGCCTGCTCGGTCTGCCGCCCGTTCGTCGGCGGAGGAGACGCCTGGGACGGGTCGATGGCGCGCTTGAACACCTCCATGGATAGCGTCCTGGAACGGTGGACGCTCATGGCGTCGTAGGCCATGGCGCGCAGCTCGCGCACGTTGCCGGGGAAGTCGTAGTTGGCCAGCAGCACCGGCAGCTCGGGGGGATAGGTCGGCCGGGCCTTGCCGAACTCGTCGGCGGCCTCGGCGAGGAAGTGATCCAGCAGCAGCGGGATGTCCCCCTTGCGCCGACGCAGCGGCGGGATCTGGACCTGGTGGGTGCGCAGCCGGTAGTAGAGGTCCTTGCGGAAGGATCCCTCCCGCTGGCGCGCGTCGAGGTCATGGTGGGTGGCCACCACGATCCGCGCCTGCATCCGCTTGGGGCGGTCGCTGCCCAGGGGATAGTACTCCCCTTCCTGCAGCAACCGCAGCAGCTTGACCTGGGAGGCCAGGCTGAGATCGCCGATCTCGTCGAGGAAGAGGGTGCCCTCGGCGGCCTGTTCGACCATCCCGGCGCGGGGCTGGTCGGCCCCGGTGAAGGCGCCGCGCTGGTGGCCGAAGAGGGTGTCGGCGAAGACGTTGTCGTCCAGGCCCGCCACGTTGACGCAGACCAGCGGGCCCCGGCGGCCGCTCAACTCATGGGCTGCCCGGGCGATCAGCTCCTTGCCGACGCCGCTCTCGCCGCCGGTCAGCAGGGGCTGGCTGCTCGGGGCCACCGATTCGAGGTACTGGAAGACCGAGCGCATGCCCTTGTCGTCGGTGACGAAGCGGGCGAAGGCCTCCGGGTGCTCCAGGGTGTCGTGGAGGAAGCGTCGGCGCAGTTCCTGGTTCTCGTGGCGCAGCTCCTGCAGGCGGATGGCGCGCTTGATGCCCTCGATCAGCCGGTCCTGCTCGTCGGTCTTGACGAAGTAGTCGAAGGCGCCGAGCTTGATGCAGTTCACGGCCGTTTCCACCTGGTTCAGGCCGCTGATCACGATCACGCCGACATCCGGGTGCTCCTCGACGATGCGGCCGAGCAGCTCCTCTCCCGACAGGTGGGGCATGGTCAGGTCCAGGGTCACCAGGCCGATGTTCTCCCGGGCCAGGATGTCCATCACCTCGCGGCTGTCCTGGCAGCGATGGAGGTTGGTGATGCCCCCGCTGCGTTCCAGGGCGATGCTCAGGCTGCGCAGGAAGGAGGGCTCGTCATCGACCAGCAGGAGGCCGAAGGCGGGATAGAGATTCATGCTCATCGGTCGGCTTGCGTCCAGGGGGAGTCGGCGTCGCGTGTCGCGGCCAGGGGCAGCGTCAGGGTGACGGTCGTGCCCTCGCCGGGGCGGGAGTCGAAGTCGAGACGGCCCTGGTGCTCGCGGACGATGCCGGCGGAGACGGAGAGCCCCAGGCCGGTGCCGCCGCACTCGCGCCGGGTGGTGAAGAAGGGATCCGTCAGCCGGTGGATCGACTCGGGATCGATCCCCCGGCCCTCGTCACGGACCTCCAGGGCCACGGCCCCGTCGCCGGGAAGGTAACGGGTCGTCAGGTAGATGCCCTGGCCGCGGCCCTCCAGGGCCTGGCAGGCGTTCAGCACCAGGTTGATCACCACCTGCTCGATGCGCTGGGCGTTGCCCTGGATGTCGGGCAGGTCGTCGGCGTAGCGCGTCTCGAAGCGGTCGGTGGCCTTGCGGATCGAGTTGTCGACCAGGCGCACGGCCGTCTGCACCGCCGCGTTGAGGTCGAGGCATTCGCCGAGCTCGCTGCTGCCCTGCCGGGCGAAATCCTTGAGGTCGCCGACGATGCGCTTGATGCGCTGGCTGCCCTCCAGCATTTCGTCGAGCATGGCGGGGATCTCGTCGCGCATGCGCGAGTAGGGCAGGCCGCCGAGCGGGAAGTCCCCCTGCTGGCGGTAGTGCTCGTCGAGCACCGGTTGGGCGTCGGCGTAGGCGTCGCGCAGCACCGGCAGGTTGAGCAGCAGCAGGCTGCTGGGGTTGTTGATCTCGTGGGCGACCCCGGAGACCAGGATGCCCAGGGAGGTCATCTTGTCGGCCTGGATCAGCTGCTGCTGCTGGCGGCGCAGCTCCTCGGTGCGGCTCGCCACCTCGCGCTTGAGCATGCGGTTCCAGACCACGATGCCGCCCAGGATCAGCAACAGCAGCCCGGAGGCGATGGCCCCGACCAGGCCGATGCGCTTCCAGGGGATGCCATCCGCCTGCTCCATTGGGCCCAGCCACTCGTCGTAGATCGCCTGGTGGCGCCCGGTGTTCTTGAGAATGGCCAGGCCCTCGCTGAACTGGGCCAGCAGGTCGGCGTTGCCCTCGCGCACCGCATAGCCGTAGCGCAGCGAGAAGGGCCGGGCGACGGGCTCCAGGTTGATCAGCCCCAGTTCCCGGCTCAGATAGAGGGCCGGCAGGTTGGCCACCAGGGCGTAGTCGTGCCGGCCGGCGGCCAGCGCGCGCAGCGCGTCCC
Organism: Halomonas rhizosphaerae; assembly: GCF_030012485.1. NCBI lineage: Bacteria > Pseudomonadati > Pseudomonadota > Gammaproteobacteria > Oceanospirillales > Halomonadaceae > Halomonas > Halomonas rhizosphaerae. The sequence continues at coordinate 55,760 of NZ_JASCQQ010000003.1, read as the reverse complement.
CATGGGTGTCGGTGGTGATCAGCTCGGCGCCCACCGACTGCTCGACCAGGTAGTCGTGCATGATGTCGCCGCGCTGGACGATGACCTCCTTGCCGCGCAGCGCCTCCAGGTCCTGCACCGGCGGCGTGCCGCGGCGGGCAAAGATCGACTGATGCACGATGGCATGGGGCGGGGCGAAATCGAAGGCGTCGTCGCGCTGCTCGGAGTAGGACATGCCCTGGAGGACGTCGATCACGCCGCTTTCCAGCCCGCGGCGCATCGCGCTCCAGTCGCCCAGTTCGATGCGCACCTCGATGCCCATCACCTCGGCGATGGCCCGGGTCAGCTCCACGTTGTAGCCGGCGGGGCGGCCGTCCTCGTCGAGGAACTCGTAGGGCGGGTGGTAGCGGTCCCCGCCGACCACGATGGTTTCGTCGCCGTTCTGGGCCAGGCCGCTGGCCGGCAGGGCGGCGAAACCGGCGACCAGCCACACGACGATCCGCCGCACGGTGGTGGCGAAGCGGTGCGAGAAGAGAGGGGTGATCGGCGTCGCGGTCATCCGCGGCCTTACTCGATGTTCTGGATCTGCTCGCGCATCTGCTCGATCAGCACCTTGAGCTCCACGGCACAGCGGGTGGTGGCGGCCACCACCGACTTGGACGACAGGGTGTTGGCCTCGCGGTTGAGCTCCTGCATCAGGAAGTCCAGGCGACGCCCCACCGGGCCTGGCTGGCCGAGCTGGCGCTCCACCTCGGCGACATGGGTGGCTAGGCGGTCGAGCTCCTCATCGACGTCGGCCTTCTGGGCGAGCAGGACCAATTCGGCCTCGAGCCGCTGGGGGTCCAGTTCGGCGCGGATCGCTTCCAGCCGCTCCAGTAGCTGGGCCCGCTGGCGTTCGAGGATCTGCGGCATCAGCCGACGCACCTCGGCCACCTGGGCGTTCACCGCGTTGAGCCGCTCCCGGATCAACGCGGCGAGCTTCTCGCCCTCCCGGGCGCGGCCGGCGACCAGGTCGTCCAGGGCGGCCTGGAACAGCGCCAGCGCCTCCTGCTTGACGGCCTCCATGTCGGGGCCGCGGCTGTCCAGCACGCCGGGGTGGCCGAGCAGGCTCAGGGCATCGGGCATGGCGGTCCCGGGGACGCTTTCGCGGACCTCCTCCAGGGCCGTGGCCAGCGCCGCCAGGCGCCGGCGGTCGACGGCCGGTGCGGCCTCGTCGCCGGCGGGCTCGAAGCGCAGGGTGCACTCGACCTTGCCCCGGGCCAGGCGCGCGCGCAGCGCCTCGCGGAACATCGGCTCCAGGTCGCGCAGCGCTTCCGGCAGGCGGAAGTGGGGTTCGAGGTAGCGCTGGTTCACCGAGCGCAGCTCGAGCTGCAGGGTGCCGGCCGCGGTATCGCGATCCTGGCGTGAAAAGGCGGTCATGCTGTGGACCATGGTGCCTCCCGGTGCGCCGTGATCTTTCTGGGTCGGGCAGTGTAACCGATTCCCCGGCGATAGCGTGTAGAATGGCCGCCATTCCACAGCGTGACGTCCCGTCACCCTTCCGGTTTAAGAGAGGTGCCATGTCTTCGGAGATCCGGCGTCCCAGCGGACGCGCCCCCGACCAGTCCCGCGAGATCCGTCTCACCCGCGACTATACCCGCCACGCCGAGGGCTCGGTGCTGGTGGAGTTCGGCGACACCAAGGTCCTGTGCAACGCCAGCGTCGAGGTCGGCGTACCGCGCTGGCTGCGTGGCAAGAAGCAGGGCTGGGTGACCGCTGAGTATGGCATGCTGCCCCGGGCCACCCACACCCGCGGCAGCCGCGAGGCGACCCGTGGCAAGCAGGGCGGCCGCACCCTGGAGATCCAGCGGCTGATCGGCCGCTCGCTGCGGGCGGCGGTGAACCTCAAGAAGCTCGGCGAGTTCACCATCACCGTGGACTGCGACGTCATCCAGGCCGATGGTGGCACCCGCACCGCCTCCATCACCGGTGGCTGCGTGGCGCTGATCGACGCCATCCGCCACCTGCAGCGCGAGAAGCTGATCAAGGGCGACCCCTTCCACCAGCTGGTGAGCTCGGTCTCGGTGGGGCTGTTCAAGGGGCTGCCGGTGGTCGACCTGGACTACCCCGAGGACTCCAGCGCCGATACCGATATGAACGTGGTGATGGCCGAGGGCGGCGGGCTGATCGAGGTGCAGGGGACCGCCGAGGCCGGCACCTTCAGTCGTGCCCAGCTCGACGCCATGCTCGACCTGGCCGAGAAGGCCGGCAACGAGCTGTTCGAGCACCAGCGCGCGGCCCTGGGCATCCGCGGCTGAATCGGCTTGCCGGCCGAGGCGCTGTCGACCCCTCGCCTCGTGCAAACGCATCGCGCCGGCCCTCGGGCCGGCGCGATGCGTTCCGGGCGGGCCGGAACGGCGACGAAGGGAGTGGGCTCAGAGCGTCAGGTCGTACTCGACGATCAGCGGGGCGAACTCCGAGAAGGTGGCCTCGTAGTCGATCCAGGCATCCACCACATGGCGACGGAACTCAGGGCCTACCACCTGGTAGTCGATGCGCCAGCCCTCCTGGCGGGAGCGCGGCACCTCCTGGTCGAGCTTCGGCCACCAGGTGTACTCGCCGGCGTCGCGGTTGATCTCGCGGAAGGTGTCGATGAAGCCGGTGGGGCCGAACACCTGGTCCATCCAGGCACGCTCCTCGGGCTTGAAGCCGGGCGTGGTCTGGTTGTCGGCCCAGTTCTCCAGGTCGATGGTCTTGTGGGCGATGTGCCAGGTGCCGCAGATGATGTACTCGCGCCGCTTGCGGGCCATCTTCGACAGGTACTCCTGGTACTGGGCCATGAAGGCCTGCTTGGCGGCATAGTCGCTGCCGTCGGGCATCAGGAAGCTGGCGATGCTGAAGCGGTCGTAGTCGGCCTGCAGGAAGCGCGCCTCATGATCGCATTGGGGAAATCCCAGCCCGTACATGATCGCCTTGGGGATCTTGCGGCAGTAGAGGCCGACCCCCGAGAAGCCGTCCTGTTCGGCATCGAGGAAGTAGCCCTCGTAGCCTTCCGGATAGAGGATGCTGTCGTCCAGCTCGAAGCTCTTGGCCTTGAGGTTCTGCACGCAGACGACATCGGCGTCCTGGTCGGCGAGCCAGTCGAGGAAGCCTCGACCGACGGCCTCGCGGATGCCGTTGACATTGATGGTGGCGATTTTCATACATGGTCCCTTTTGCGTCGCGCGTGTATGATACCCGACGTTTCGACGTTTGGGTAAATGGCCCCGGTCGATCGACGTGATAGCAGGTCCTTGACCGTGTAGAGGAGGCCCCGTGGCGGACCAGCCCAGCGCGCAGCGCATGCAAGACTATCAGCGGGAGTTCATCGAGTTCGCCATCGAGCAGGGCGTGTTGAGCTTCGGCGAATTCACCCTGAAGTCCGGTCGGGTCAGCCCCTACTTCTTCAACGCCGGCCTGTTCCGTACCGGTGGCGCCCTGGCGCGTCTCGGGCGCTTCTATGCCCGGGCCATCCAGGCCAGCGGCCTCGAGGTCGATGTGCTGTTCGGCCCGGCCTACAAGGGCATCCCGCTGGCGGCCACCACTGCCGTGGCGCTGGCCGACCATCATGACCGTGACCTGCCCTATGCCTTCAACCGCAAGGAGGCCAAGGATCACGGCGAGGGGGGCAACATCGTCGGTGCCGCGCTCGAGGGGCGGGTCCTGATCATCGACGACGTGATCACCGCCGGCACCGCCATCCGCGAGGTGATGGGGCTGATCGAGGGCGCCGGCGCGCGGGCGGCCGGCGTGCTGATCGCCCTGGATCGCCAGGAGCGCGGCCAGGGCGAGACCAGTGCCATCCAGGAGGTCGAGGCCGCCTACGACATGCCGGTGGTCAGCATCGTCACCCTGGACCTGGTGCTCGAGTACCTCGAAGCGCATGCCGGCGAGGCGATGCAGCCCCATGCCGAGGCGATCCGTGCCTATCGCGCTCGCTATGGCGTGGGAGGCGACTGAGCGTCACGCGGCGTGCTGCCGGTGCTTGCCGACGTCCCTCGGGCCCCGCACGGGGCCCGAGGGCGTTGTGAGCCCTTCATATCAGGAGTCGTTGATGCTCGATGTGGTGCTCTACCAGCCCGAGATTCCCCCCAATACCGGCAACCTGATCCGCCTCTGCGCGAACACCGGGTTCCGCCTGCACCTGATCGAGCCGCTGGGCTTCGTGCTGGACGACAAGCGCCTGCGCCGTGCGGGGCTCGACTACCACGAGTGGGCGCGGGTCCGGGTCCATGCCGACTGGTCGGCCTTCCTGGCGGCCGTGACCCCCGAGCGGGTCTTCGCCGTCTCGACCCGCGGGCGCACCGGCTATCATGAGCCCGCCTATCGCGAGGGGGATGCCCTGGTGTTCGGCCCCGAGACCCGTGGCCTGCCCCAGGCGCTGCTCGATGCCCTGCCCGAATCCCGGCGCCTGCGTATTCCCATGCTGGCGGAGAGCCGCAGCCTGAACCTCTCCAATGCGTGTGCGGTGGTTGTCTTCGAGGCCTGGCGCCAGCTGGGATTCGTGGGGTCCGGCCTTCCGGGATCCGGCCTCCCGGGGGCCGGCTTGCCGGCGCGCGACGCCCCCGCGCCTGCGAGGATCCGCTGATGTCACCGACCATCGCCAGCCGGCTCGCCGGCCTCAATCCCCGCCAGCAGGAGGCCGTGCGCTATATCGACGGCCCCTGCCTGGTGCTGGCCGGGGCGGGCTCCGGCAAGACCAGCGTCATCACCACCAAGATCGCCTACCTGGTGCAGGAGTGCGGCATGAGTGCCCGGCGCATCGCCGCGGTGACCTTCACCAACAAGGCCGCCCGGGAGATGAAGGAGCGGGTGGGGAGCATGCTCAAGGGCAAGGAGGGGCACGGGCTGACCGTCTCCACCTTCCACACCCTGGGGCTCAACATCATCCGCAGCGAGCTCAAGGCGCTGGGCTACCGGCCGGGCTTCTCGCTGTTCGACCCGGAGGATGCCAAGGCGCTGCTGCGCGACCTGATGAACAAGGACGCCCAGGTCGACGCCGACCAGATCAACGCCGTGCAGCACCAGATCTCCCAGTGGAAGAATGACCTGGTGCTGCCCGGCCAGGCACTCTCGCACGCCGCGGACGACGACGAGCAGTACGCCGCTCGGGTCTATGAGGCCTATGTGCGCCACCTCAAGGCCTACAACGCCGTGGACTTCGACGACCTGATCCTGCTGCCGGTGGTGCTGCTGCGCGACGATCCCGAGGCGCTGGCGCGTTGGCGGCGCAAGATCCACTACATGCTGGTGGACGAGTACCAGGACACCAACATCAGCCAGTACCTGCTGGTGCGGCTGCTGATGGGCGAGCGCTCGACCTTCACCGTGGTGGGCGACGACGACCAGTCGATCTACGCCTGGCGCGGGGCGCGCCCCGAGAACCTGGTGACCCTGGGCGAGGACTTCCCGCGCCTCAAGGTGATCAAGCTGGAGCAGAACTACCGCTCCACCGGCACCATCCTGCGCGCCGCCAATACGCTGATTGCCAACAACCCCCACGTCTATGACAAGACCCTGTGGTCGGAGATGGGCGAGGGCGCGGCGATCCGCGTGGTGGTCAACCGCCACGAGGAGGCCGAAGCCGAGCGCGTGGCCAGCGAGATCCTCACCCGGCGCATCAAGGAGTCCGCCGAGTGGCGCGACTTCGCGGTGCTCTATCGCGGCAACTTCCAGGCCCGGCTGCTGGAGCTCAAGCTGCAGCACTACCAGATCCCCTACAAGCTCTCCGGTGGCACCTCCTTCTTCTCGCGCAACGAGATCAAGGACGCCATGGCCTACCTGCGGCTGCTGATCAACCCCGCCGACGACAACGCCTTCCTGCGCATCGTCAACGTGCCGCGCCGCGAGATCGGCCCCAGCACCCTGGAGAAGCTGGCCAACTATGCGACCGAGCGCAATATCTCGCTGTTCGCCGCCTGCCACGAGCTGGGCCTGGAGCAGCTGCTGCCGGTCAGAGCCGTCGAGCGGCTGTCGCGCTTTACCCACTTCATCGACGGCGTCCGGCGGCGCATGGACCAGGGCGACGCCATCGACGCCATCCGCGGCATGCTGCACGAGATGGACTACGAGGCCTGGCTCTACCAGAACGCCAGCGCCCCGACCATCGCCGAGCGGCGCATGGCCAACGTCTGGGTGCTGGTCGACCAGCTCGAGAAATCCATGAACCGTGACCCCGAGGACACGGCCAGTACGGAGACCGAGACCGATGACGTGGAGGCGGCCATCTCCCGGCTGGTGCTGCGCGACATCCTCGAGCAGCAGGCCGAGGAGGACGACTCCGACCGCGTCCAGCTGCTGACCATGCACGCCTCCAAGGGCCTGGAGTTCCCCCATGTCTACCTGATGGGCCTGGAGGAAGAGCTCCTTCCCCATCGCAACGCCATCGAGGTAGGCACCGTGGAGGAGGAGCGTCGCCTGGCCTATGTGGGCATCACCCGGGCCCGACGCACCCTGACCCTGACCTTGGCGCGTCAGCGCAAGACCTACGGCGAGCTGATGGACTGCACGCCCAGCCGCTTCCTCGACGAACTGCCGGAGGGCGACCTCGAGTGGGAGGGCCGTGCCGACCGGGAAGACCCGGAGAAGAAGCAGGCACGCGGGCAGGACGCCATCGCCGGGCTGCGTTCTCTGTTGGGCTGAGGGAGTGCTGCGTGATGGCGGTAGCACCGATCAAGAAATGAGCGACCAACGCAAGCGGGGCACCCGAAGGCGCCCCGCTTCTTGTCACATGGTGGTGTGATCGTGAGCTTACTCGGACTCTTCCACCATGTAGTCGACGATGGCCTGGATCTCCTCGTCGGAGGCACTGCTGCCTCCCTTGGGCGGCATGGCTCCCTTGCCATTAATGGCGCTCTCATAGAGGGTGTCCATGCCCTGCTCGATGCGCGGCGCCCAGGCGTCGGCATCGCCCAGCACGGGGGCGCCGGCGGCACCGGAGTCATGGCAGGCGGCGCAGCCGGAGCTGCCATAGAGGGCTTCACCGTCGAAGTCGCTGCCGGACGCGGCCTCGTCATCGGAACTCGCCTCGTCATCGGAAGCGCTTTCTTGCTCGTCGGAGGCGGCGTCTTCCTCTTCACCGGAGGCGGCGCCGTCTTCCTCGGAGGCGGCCTCATCGTCTGAGCTGGCTGCCTCGTCATCGGAGGCGGCGTCACCGCCCAGGTCCGGCACGTCCATCACCGGATCCAGCATGTGGGCCATGGCCGCCTCGACCTCCTCGTCGGAGAGGCTGGAGTTGCCGCCCCTGGCCGGCATGGCGCCGATGCCGTTGATGGCGTTGGCGAGCAGCTCGTCCCAGCCCTTGTCGACACGATCGGCCCAGGCGTCCTCATCCTCGTACATCGGAGCGCCGGCGGCACCGCTGTCGTGACAGGCGGCGCACACGCTGCCGTAGATGGACTCGCCATCGGCACCGTCGGAGGAGCCGCCGTCGTCGCCGCCATCACTGTCGGAGGCGGCGGCGGTGCCGCAGTCCTCGCCCTGCAGGCAGAGCTCCCCGACCGGCTTCAGGCGTTCCGCGACGGCCTCGCGCTCGGCGTCGTCCTGTGCCACGGCGATACCTGTGGTCAGGCCCAGGGTGGCCAGACACCCCATGATCAGCTTGCTGGATTTCACTCTCACCACCTCTCGACGGTCCTGTCATCGGAATCACGCTCGGCATCACGTCAGCCGGTGGACGCCATGGCGCGCATAAGTGTCCGCCAGTATACCGGCATCACCAACGCCTGGAAAATGTCCCGGCTCATACCATGGCCGGGGGCGAGCGGGATGGCCGCTGGACAGCGGCAGGGCTGGCGGGTACGATGTCGACCGCCTGGCACCCACCGCCAGGCACGTGCGCCCGTAGCTCAGTTGGATAGAGTATCGGCCTCCGAAGCCGAGGGTCGCAGGTTCGAATCCTGCCGGGCGCGCCACGAATTCAAGGGCCTGCGACACTGTCGCAGGCCCTTTTTCGTGCGTCTCTCCATTTGGCGCCCTGTCCGGAAACCGCTACCTTCATGGCCGCTTTTGAACCCACCGCTTGGCTCGGGCACCATCCTGATGTCGCCTACGGGCAGCATGGATCGCCAACGACCAAGGACGCGACATGGCTCACCTGCAACGCATCGTGATGATCCACGGCCACCTCGAGGGGGTGGTGGAACTCAGTGTGGACGGCCACACCAACATCTGTGGCACCAACGCCTCGGGCAAGACGACCCTGCAGCGTCTGGTGCCGGTCTTCTACGGCGAGCAGCCCAACAAGGTGGTGCCGAAGACCCGGCTCAAGTTCGATGCCTTCTATCTTCCGCACCGCAATAGCTATCTCGTCTACGAGTACAGTCGTGAGGAGGGCGATGTCTGTCAGGCGGTGCTGACACGCAAGAGCGATGGTGGCGTCGAGTATCGCTTCGTCGGGGCCCCCTATCGCCCCGAGGACTACCTGGTGGAGAGCGAGGGCGGCGTCACCGCCCTGGACTACGCCCAGTGGGCCAACGGCCTGCGCCGACAGGGCGTCTCGGTCTCGCCCAAGCTGGGCGCCACCTCGGAATACCGCTCGGTGATCCAGAATGACTTCACCCAGACCGGGTTCCAGCCCAGGGGCAACAGCAAGGAGGGGCTGCGTCTGCGCCAGGTGGCCGCCCGCTTCAGCCTGGTGCGCCCGGGGCAGCGCATCCGGCATATGGAGAAGCTGGTGTCCGCGGTACACGCCAAGGAGGGCAAGATGGACACCCTCAAGACCATGCTGGCGGCGATCTTCGAGGAGGACGGTGTCGAGCTGCCGGTGACCCGCATCCGCAACACCAAGGCACGGGAGTGGATCGACCGCATGCGTCAGTCGATGCGCCTGGCGCCCCTTCAGCGCTCGCTTTCTGCCCTGGAGAGCCTCGATCGAGAGATCGCCGATGTCGAGACCTCGCTGTGGCAGCTTCGGCCCCAGCTCGAGGCCGACCGCCATCGCGCCGAACGCGAGAGCGCAGATCTCGAGGCGCAGATCCAGCGCCAGCAGCGTGCCTTCCAGGCACGGGAGGAAGCCTACCAGGAGGCCCGCGATGCGCTGAATGATCGCTTGAGTTCGCTCGACAGCGAGCTGAGCAAGGCGCGAGCCGACCTCGATGACCTGCAGCGCCAGTTCGAGGCCTTCGAGGAGGCCGACATGCCGGGCCTCGAACAGGACCTCAAGGCGCTGCCCCAGTGGCGCGACCAGCAACAACAGCTGCGCGACCACCTGGAACTGATGCAGCAGGCAGTGAAGGAGAGCAAGGCCAGGCTGGAGGCGCGTCTGGTGGAGCTGGGCGACCTCCTCGAGCAGCGCCGCGACGAGCTCCAGGCACTGATCGATGCATTGGGCGAGGAGAAGGAGGTCTGTCGCGACCAGCAGAGCGATGCCGAGAGCCGCCTGGACGCCGACTACCAGGCCCGCCGCCAGGCCCTGGAGGAGGACTTCCGCACCCGCCTGGATCAGGTCACCGCGCGGCTCTCCGAGCTCAAGGCGCAGCTTTCCCATGGCGCCCAGACCCCGGAGGAGGCCCGCGAGGCGGAGCAGGCTCAGGCCCGGGTCGACCAGGCCCAGAGCGAACAGAGTGCGGCTGCCGCCGCCATGGAGAGCGTGCGAGCCGAGCTCGATGAGCGCAAGCAGGAACGCGAGGCCGCCGAGCGCGCGCTGGAACGAGTCCGAGCGCAGCGCTCCCGCGCCGAGGCACACCGCGATGCCCTGCTGGTTCAGCGCGACCCCGCCCAGGGCAGCCTGCGCCACTTCCTGCGCCACCACCGCCCGGGCTGGGAGCAGGGCCTGGGCAAGGTGATCGCGCCCGAGCTCCTCGAGCGTCGCGACCTGGCGCCCCAGCTTAACGAGGACGCCAGCGACGACCTCTTTGGGCTGGCGCTGGACCTGGCCGCCATCGCGCTGCCCGAGCACGCCCAGGACGAGGCCAGCCTGCTGGCCGAGATCGAGGCCGCCGAGGCGGCACTGGGTGAGGCACAGGAAGCCGAGAAGGGCGCCGAGAAGGCGCTCCGCGCCTGCCACCAACGGGTCCAGGAGACCGATGCGCGCCTCGACCGTGCCCGGGGCGCTCGTCGCCGCGCCGCCGAGGAGGTCGATTATGCTCTGCAGGCGCGCAGCCAGTGCCAGCAGCGCCACGCCGCCGCGCAGCAGGCCCGCCAGGTCGCCTGTCGCGAGGCGCTCGAGGAGCAGGAGGCCGTGCAGCAGGCGCTTCGCGACGAGCAGCGTCGGGCCCTGGAGGCCCTGGCCGACGGCCACCGTGCCCAGCGCCTGGAGCTGACCGCCGACTTCCAGGGGCGGCTGGCCGGCTTCGATCAGCAGGTCGCCCAGCACCGCCGCCAGCTGGACGACCACCGAGAGGAGACCCGCCGCCAGCGTGACGAGCTGCAGGCCGCCTTCGACCGCGAGCTGACCGAGCAGGGCGTCGACCCGATCACCGTGCGCGAGACCCGCTCACGCCTGGAGGCCCTGGCCATACGCATTCGCCAGACCACCGAGCGCGAGGATGAACTGAGGGAATATCGTCACTTCATGCGCGTGGCGTGGGGGGAGCGCAAGCCGCGCCTGGTGGAAAGGGAGGCCGAGCTCTCCCGCGAGCGCCAGCAGGCCGAGCGCGAACGCGAAAAGCACCGGGCCGACTTCCGCACCGCCCGCAGCGAGCACCAGGCGGCGGTGAGGGCGCTGAAGGCCCGCCGCGACGCGGCCAGGGCGCTGGTCGAGACCCTCGCCCCGCTGCTCGACAAGCTCGAGGCGCTGAGTCTCGATCCCGCCCCGGAACCCATCGGCGAGGCCCCGGGGGATGCCGCTGAACGCATCGAGCGCGTTCGCCAGGGGCTTGCCGACCATGCCCGGCGGCTGGACGAGCTGCGTCGCGGCTGCGAGAAGATCGAGTCCGAGCTGATCAAGGGCGCCAGCGCCGACTTCCAGGACATGCTCGAGGCCGAGCGCGCCAAGCTCGAGGGCGAGAGCCCGCGCCGGCTGCTGCCGGTGATCGCCGGCATGCTCCAGCTGCTCGAGGGGCAACAGCAGCAGCTGCTGCAGGAGGGACGCAACCTCTCCGACGACCTGGACAAGTTCTTCACCGTGTTCCGCGACCTCAACCGGCGCATCAATGCCCAGAGCCGGCGGCTCTCCGACGAGGTGGCCGACGATCTCAGGCTCGAGGGCATCGGTCGCGCCGAGGTCAGGATCCAGTCGACCATCGACGAGCTCGGGTTCTGGGAGCCGCTCAAGCGCTTCGCCCAGTGCTACCATGAATGGCGCGACTCGGGACAGCCGCTGCCCGGCGACGACTACCTCGATGCCCTGGCCGAGGTGGTGGAGCTGTTGCGCAGTGATCAGCAGTACAGCTTCGAGAGCCTGCTGCGCCTGGAGCTGCACCTCAACGAGGGCGGCACGGACCTGGTCATCAGGAACGACCGCCAGCTGCTGGAGTCCTCCAGCCACGGCATGGCCTACCTGATCCTGTGCAAGTTCCTGCTCGCCTTCACCCGGCTGCTGCGCGGCGAGGCCCGGGTGGCCATCCACTGGCCCATCGACGAGATCGGCACCCTGGCCTATCACAACGTCGAGAAGCTGTTCGACGCCTGCGACAACAACCGCATCCATATCGTCGGCGCCTTTCCCAACCCGGAGTCGGATGTGCTGCTGCTGTTCCACAACCGTTACCTGATTGACCGCGATGCGGCGGCTCCCGGCAAGCGACGCCTCAAGCGCATCGAACCGCGCCTGAGCCGCCTGGCCCAGCGCCTGCAGGCCCGCGCCGAGGAGGCCGCCCCATGACCGAGCGCTCGATGACCGAACATGGCCCCCTGCTCGAACGCCTGCTGGCCGGCGAGTTCATCTGCGCGGTGAGCGACGAGAGCGCCTTCCGCCGCCTGCAGGACGACGAGGTTCGCGAGCAGCTCGATACCTACCTGCGCCCGCTCAACCGTCGCCTGGCCACCAACGACGAGGGCAGCGTCTACTTCCTGGCCTGGCGCCGGCTCGACGAGGGCGCTCGCGAGCAGCTCTCGCGCCAGCTGGCGGACACCGTCAACAGCCTGCTGCCGATGCTGGAGTGGCTGCAGCTGGTGCAGGAGACCCTGGGCCGCGACGGCCTGGCCGCCCCCGGCGACGTGCTCAAGCCCGCCGACTTCAGCTCGCGCTGCGAGGACAACCAGGGGCTTCGCGAGCGCCTCGAGCGACTGGCCACCGATCCCTTCTTCGGCTCCCAGAGCGACCAGCTCGATGCCCAGCTCAAGCAGGTCTTCAAGCGCCTGAAGGAGCACGGCTACCTGCTCCAGCCCCACGCCGATCGCCAGTACTTCGTGGTCACCGCCAAGATCGACTACCTGGTCGACCTGGTGCGTTTCATCCGCGACGAGGAGAACCTGCCCGAGGACGACCAGCCCCCGGCCAGCCAGGAGAGCCTGCTGTGAGCGACCGCGATGCCCACGCCCTGGAGAGCCGCCTGATTGGCACCGGCGTCGAGCGCCTGGCGCTGCTCGGCAAGCACGCCGGGGCGCTGATGGCCGGCTATGCCCGGGACGAGGTGCCCCTGGAGGGGCTCAGCACCACCGCCCTCAACCGGCTGCTGGCGGCGCGCATCCTGTGGCGGCCGGACGAACAGGGCGGGGTGAAGCTTTCCCCCAAGGTGCGCGAGCTGATCGCCGAGATGCTCGCCGACGAGACCCGGCGCCACGTCAACGCCGACGTGGCCGAGACCCTGGAGCTCATGCGCACCCTGGTGCAGAGCTACCGCGAGGCCCGCGACGCCGGCGAGTACTGGCGCCAGGAACAGCAGCTGCTGCGCCTGCGCCAGGAGGTGGATGACCTCAACGGCCGCTTCGGCGACGCCATCGACAGCCTGTGGCGGCGCCTCAACAGCGACTTCGGCTTCGTCAGCCGCCTGGGCGACAAGATTCGCGAGAACGAGCGCGCCCAGAAGCAGATCGTGCGCCTGCTCGACAGCCTGGCGCTGATCGACTTCCACGAGCTGATCGAGCTGGTGGGCAGCGATGGCGCCCTGCGCAAGCTGCTGGTCAGCGGCCTGCAGCACCAGCTCACCCAGCACTACACCAGCCTGCGCGAGGTGCAGCGGCGCATGGTCGAGCTGATGGCGCGCTTCCGCCAGCAGCAGTCGCGAAGCCGCCTGGTGGCCGGCATGGCCGGCTTCCTTCGTGAACATCCGGGCTTCGTGCCCGGCAACTACGCCCGGCGCAGCGAGGTCCCGGCGCTGGTCAACCGCGCCGCCCCGCTGATCGCCGCCGGGGCCGCGGCCCTGGATCACCACCCCGATACTCGGGCACTCACCGAACTGCTGCACCAGCTGCCGCGGCCTGTTCATCGCCCGGAACCGGTGACCGCTGCCGGCGCCGCGGCGCCCCAGGAAGACACCCTCGTCGCCGCTCGTCAGCAGGCGCTCAAGGAGGACGTGGAGCGCTTCTATCTTGCGGTGGTGGACCGCGGCGGGGAGGGGCTCAGCGCATTGGCGTACCTGCAGGAGGGCGAGCTGGCGTGGGGCGAGGAGATCTGGCTCTTCCAGGTGATTGCCGAGTTCCAGGGTCTGCCCAGGGGCGAGCAGCGCGCCTTCCGCCTTAGCCAACAGGAGAGCCAGGCCAGCCCCTTCAACCACCTGCGGCTGATCCATGACGTCAACCTGGCGCTGAGGGCGGGGGCATGAACCTGTCGTCGCGCGCTCGCCACCTGCTCCGCGACGCCGGCCAGGCGCTGCGTCGCACGCCCAGCGTAGAGAAGCGTCGCAGCAAGGTGGTGAACGAGGTCGTGGCCTGGTGTCAGGCGCACGATATCGAGCTCGGCCCGCGCCTCACCCACGCCCGCCTGCAGCTCGACCCTGACCTGCTCGCCCGGATCGACGAGACCCTGGTTGCCCTGGGCGAGCCCGCCATCGCCGCCGACCTCAGCGGCCTGACCACCGCCGAACAGGCTCACCTGGGTAACCGCGAGGAGAAGGGTGTGCGCGAGAAGCCCCGCGATCGCCGCGTGCTGGCCAGCTTCCCCGCTGCGGCGGCGCAGCGGCCGGGACTGGTGAGCTGCCCCCGGGATTTCCTCGACCTCGACTGGCGCGACCTCGACCTCGACGCCTTCGACGTGCTGGTTCAGGTCGAGAACCTCGATGGCTTCTACGCCTTCGCGTCGACCACTGCGGCGCTGGCCGACGACGCCCGCCCGCTGGTGCTCTACCGCGGCGACAGGCACTACGGCGGCGCCTTCGCCAGGGTGGCCGAGGCCTGGGCAGAGAGCGCCAGGCCCCACTTCTATCTCGGCGACTTCGACGCCAAGGGGGTGAGCATCGCCCTCGCCAGCCGCGCCACCCATCTGCTGTTGCCGCCGCGCGAGGATCTGGCCGAGCGCGCCAATGCCGCGCACCTGCCGCCTGAGCAGCAGGGCTACCAGCCGGCCCTGCGCGACCACGCCGCCCGCCTGCCCATTGGCCACCCGCTGGCCGACTACCTCGCCATCCTGCTTCGCGAGCAGCGCGGCCTGCGTCAGCAGTGGTTTGGTGATTCACTGCAGGGGGTGCCGTTGGGTGAATCTGGACTTTAAGGGAAAGGCATCCGCTCTCTTCGCTTCACACCTACCACATGGATATCTCGGAATTAGGCCTTTTGCCTGGGTAGGGTCCCGGGTAATTGATCATCCGGGATCCGCCAGCTGGCGGTGTTCCTTTTCTATCCCGTTTCGGTGGCGTCATGCGAGCCGCCAGGCTGTCTCGTTGACCAGGTTGATCGGGCGCTCGCCCTTGAGCGCCAGGATCAGGTTGTCCACGGCGCGCTGGGCCATGGCGGTGCGTGTCTCGTGGGTGGCCGAGCCGATGTGCGGCAAGGCCACCACGTTGGTCATGTGCGGCAGTGGCGACTCCGGCGACAGCGGCTCCTGCTCGAAGACGTCCAGGCCGGCGGCGCGAATGCGCCCCATCTCCAGTGCCTCGATGAGCGCCGCCTCGTTGACGACCTTGCCGCGGGCGATGTTGACGAAGATCGCCGACGGCTTCATCAGGGCAAATTCTCGCTCGCCGATCAGGTGCTCGGTCTCGGCGGTGAGGGGCACGGTGACGCAGACGAAGTCGGATTCGGCAAGCAACGTGTCCGTTTCGCGCCGCTCCGCCCCTAGTTCGCGCTCGAGCTCGGGCTTGGGGGAGGCGTTCGAGTAGAGGACGCGCATGCCGAAGCCCAGGGCGCCGCGCCGGGCCACGGCGGCGCCGATGCGCCCGAAGCCGATCAGCCCCAGGGTCTTGCCGTGCACGTCACTACCGAAGTGCTCGGGACCGATCCCCGCTTGCCAGTCGCCGCGCTTGACCAGATCGGCCAGCTCCACGGCGCGCCGGGCGGCGGCCATGATCAGCAGGAAGCCGGTGTCGGCGGTGGTCTCGGTGAGCACGTCCGGGGTATTGCACAGCAGGATGCCGCGGCGGGTCAGCGCCTCGACCGGGTAGTTGTCGTAGCCCACCGAGATGGTGGCGATGGCTTCGAGCTGGGGCGCGGCGTCGAGCAGCTCGGGGGTGATGGCCAGGCTGGCGCCGATGAGGCCGTGGGCGTCGGGTAGCGCGGCCCGGAAGTCAGGATCGTCGGCGGAGGTCAGGCCGGGAAAGGCCAGGACCTCGAAGACGTGGCCGAGCTGCGCCAGCTGGTCATCGTTCAGGCGGCCATAGGCGAGGATGCGTTTCTTCATGGTTCAGGCTCCTTTTGGGCAAAGGACAAGGTATCTACCGGGCGGCTCGGGCTTCAGGTGCAGTGAGACGCTCACGACCGAGCAGACACTCCATTTCCCCACCACCTGCATTACCAGTGCGCCGACCAGGTTGCCGAGGGGTACCGCGTACCGGCGAGAGCGAGTGTCGAGAAGGAGCCAGTCTGCAACCCTTCATGACTAACTGGCCAGCCGCTACTGCGCCATCGAGGGTAAGCCAGCCTGGATAGGCTGCTGGGTGAGAGCATGCTTCGCGGGCACCCTTAAACTTTGGTCGCAATTCGATCAGTAGGACTTGCCCGGCAAGTGACTGGTGATTAATTTGTCAGTTGTATGATGTATGACAACACACCCGTTGTCGATCACCCGCGAGGCGGTCGGGGAGCCCCTGACCCGGAAAGCATGAGGACGGTTGCGTGAAGTTTTCCAGAGAAGCAGTGGTGCAAGCCATCGGCGATGGTCTGCTGTCGTTTCCCATCACGGATTTCGACCAGGAGGGCCGTTTCGACGCCGAGAGTTATCGCCGTCGGCTGGAGTGGTTCATCAGCCACGACATCTCCGCGGTCTTCGTGGCCGGTGGTACCGGCGAGTTCTTCAACCTGTCGCTCGACGAGTTCCGCGAGATCGTGCGCGTGGCCGTGGAGACGGTGGACGGCAAGCTGCCGGTGATCGCCAGTGCCGGGCTGAGCGTCGAGAGCGGCAAGGCCTTCGCCCAGGCGGCTGAGGAGGCTGGTGCTGACGGCATCCTGCTGATGCCACCCTATCTGACCGAATGCCCCCAGGACGGACTGGTCGAATATGGCCGCCAGATCTGTGCGTCCACGTCGCTCAATGTCATCTATTACAACCGCGGCAACGGGATCCTCGATGCCGGGTCCGTCAAGGCACTGGCCGAGGCCTGCCCCAACCTGGTCGGCCTCAAGGACGGCAAGGGCGACATCCAGGCCCTGAACAAGATCGTCAAGACCGTGGGCGACCGGCTTGTCTATATCGGCGGCGTGCCGACCGCCGAGATCTTCGCCGAGGCCTATCTGTCCATCGGCGTCAACACCTACTCATCGGCCGTGTTCAACTTCGTGCCCGACATGGCCGTGACCTTCTACAAGGAACTCCGCAAGGGCAACAGCGAAGTCGTCAAGCAGATCACCAACGACTTCTTCATTCCCTTCGTGGACCTCAGGGATCGGAAGAAGGGCTATGCCGTCAGCCTGATCAAGGCCGGCGCCGAGATCATCGGTCGTCCGGCGGGCAGCGTACGCGCGCCCCTGACCATGCCCTCATCCGAGGAGCGCCAGCAGCTCGAGACGCTGGTGGGTATCGCCAAGCAACTATAAATCGACAACAGCTAAGAGGTGTAAGAATGACCTTATCCAAGAAGACACTGGCAGGACTGGGCTCCGCCGCGGTCATGGCGTCGATGACTTTCGGCGCCGGCATCGCCATGGCCCAGGACGGTCAGCTGCGCGGCAACATACGAGTCGTCATCGGTTCCACGTCCACCGGGGGGGACACCTACCAGAACTCCAGCATCGTGGTGGACAAGCTGGCCGAGCATCTCGACCTCAACATGAAGGTCGACGCCGTCGGTGCGAGTTCTGCCTTTCGTACCCTGGACCGCGACGCACGCGGCAACACCCTGATGATCTTCCACGACCAGTCCTATCTGGGCCATCTGTATGGTGTGGAGGGCTACGAGAATATCTTCGAGAAGTACACCATCGGGCCGACCGTGGCGATCAACCCGGGTAACGCCTATCTGGTGCCCAAGGACTCCCCATACGAGACCCTCGATGAGGTCATCGCGGCGGTAGGCGATGGCGAGACCGTGCGCGTGGCGATCCAGCCGGGGGGCGTCTCCGAGATCGGCTTCAGTGCCCTGAAGAACGCCGTTTCTATCGAGCACCCGGGGCAGGAGGACAACCTGGTCGCCGTCAACACCGGCTCGCAGTCGGACAAGAATCAGCAGCTCTTCGATGATCAGGTCGACATGATCCACGGTTCCGTGCAGGCCAATGAGCAGTACACCCGCCTCGCCGAGGACGACCAGAAGGCCATGCGCTTTGTCTGGCTGACCGCGCGCCAGGACACTATTGAACAGGCACCGGAGGAGGGCCTTGGCAAGACCTCCCGCGAGCAGCTGCTCGAGTACGTCGAGCCCAACGTCCACGTCACCATGGGCGACGACGAGACCTTCACCTTCGATAAGGAGTTCTTCTTCCTCTACAACAAGGACATGGATCCGGGCATCGTCGAGCAGATCGACGAGGCGCTGACCGAGATCTATGAAGAGGGAGAAATTCAGGAGACCCAGAAGAACTCCTTCTTCATCCCCAACTTCAAGCCTTCAGACGAGGCCTCGGAGTACCTGAACGAGAAGATGTCTCGCTACGAAGAGATCATCGATAACATCAAATAAGCGATCCGGGCATCGACGGCGGTATGCGGTCGATGCCCCGCCATTTGGCGTGAATCGCTATAGAACACTGATGGGCAGGCTACCCTACTGCTCATGCCGGAGCCGCTATGGAATCAGGTCTTTCCAATCTGTTAAGTGTCTCGATAGACTTCGGGACCTCGCACCTTCTTTTTCCGACGATCATCCACTGGATCATGGCAGGGCTTTTCTTGGTCATCCTGGTGACCAAGGTGGTCCCCTTCCTGGCCGCGGTGAAGCGAGGAGAGCGTACCCTCCCCATCGTGGGGGAGCCCATGGATGCTTACCGTTTCTTCGGCACGCTCGTCCTGATTGTGGCGTATTTCTATCTGATGGACGTGGTGGGCAACCTCTTCCCTTACACGGGCTACGGCTTCCTGTTCGTTTCGATGCCCTTCGTGCTGATCATGTCGCTGATGTATATGCATGAATGGACGAAGAAGGCGGTCATCATCGCGGTGATCAATGCCATCGTCGCTCCCGGCCTGGCCTGGTTCATTCTCGCCAAGCTTTTCACCATCACCCTGCCGTGATCTAAGCGAGTGCCACCATGGAATTCCTGTCACTTCTCGATGTCACCTTTTTCCTGCTTGCCGGATTCGGTGCACTGATCGGCATCATCTTCGGCGCGATACCGGGCATGACCGCTACCATGGCGGTGGCGGTCTGTCTGCCGCTGACCTATGCCCTGGGACTGCACCACGGCCTGGCGTTACTGCTGGGTCTCTACGTGGGCGGTATCTCGGGCGGCATGGTGCCGGCGGTACTGCTCAACATACCTGGCACGCCCTCCTCGATCACCACCACCTTCGATGGCTACCCGATGGCTCGCAAGGGAGAAGGGGAGAAGGCGCTGCGCGTGTGTGTCATCGCCTCCGTCATCGGAGGGCTGATCAGTGCCGCCGTGCTCTTCCTGTTCGCTCCCATGCTGGCCGACTTCTCGATCAAGTTCTCCTACGTGGAGAAGTTCCTGATCATTCTCTTGGCCCTGAGCGTCATCGCCTCGCTGTCGAGCAGCATGCTGGTGGGCATCTTTAGTGGCGTTATTGGTATCTGGCTGAGCCTGATCGGCGACTACAGCATCTCCGATGGCGGCAACGGCAAGACGCGGCTGATGGCCGATTTCATGGAACCCTACCTGTTCGAAGGTTTCTCCCTGCTGCCGGTGCTGATCGGCATCTTCGGCATCTCCACCATCCTGCTCGAGGCCGAGAAGGGGGTGAAGAGTGAGCTGAGCCATGAACGCGTCAAGTTCGGCAAGGGGAGTGGTTTCTCCCTGGGGCTGTTCAAGGGACGCCTGACCAACCTGGTGCGCTCGTCCTTCATCGGGACCTTTGTCGGCATGCTGCCTGGTGTTGGTGGCAGTGCCGCCTCCGTGCTGGCCTATACCCAGGAGAAGAACCTGGCGAGGGACTCCTCGCAGATGGGCAAGGGCGCCCCCCAGGGGCTCATTGCCTCGGAGTCGGCCAACAATGCGCTGACCGGCGGCGCACTGATTCCGCTGCTCTCCCTGGGGATTCCCGGTGATTCCACCACCGCCGTACTGATTGGCGCCTTCACCCTACAGGGTATTCAGGTGGGGCCGCTGTTCATCCCCGAGAATGCCAATACCTGGTACATCATGATGACGGCGCTGGTCTTCGCCAACGTCGTGATGTTCTTCCTGATGTTTTTCGCCATCAAGCATATCGCCAAGGTGGTGATGGTGCCCAAGCATATCCTTTATCCGATCATCGTGATGATGTGTGTGGTGGGCGCCTATGCCATCAACTACGGCATCATGTTCGATGTCTGGACCCTGCTGATCTTCGGCATCCTCGGCTACCTGATCCAGAAGGTCGGTCTGGAAGTGGCGCCGCTGATCATCGGGTTCATTCTGGGCAGCCAGGCGGAGGTCTACTTCGTCAAGAGCCTCGAGTCGTTCGGCACCCTCTCGATCTTCTTCACCAAGAGCCCCATTGCCGTGGTGCTGTGGCTGTTGATCCTGGCATCCGTGGCGTTCTCCATCGCGATGAGCCTGAAGAATCGCAAGAGAGACCGCGAAGAGCAGATGGGCTAGACGCTCCCTTCTAATACTGATGCATCTGGGACGCGCAGCCGAACCCTAGTCTTACGATTGAAATTTTCAGAGGAAAAGCGACATGCTCCCGAAGATAAAGACCATGCGCGTGGTCCCCGTGGCCGGATACGATGGCTTCCTGTTGAACCTCAGCGGCGGGCATGCGCCCTGGTTCATCCGCTGCGTGGTGATCCTCGAGGACGATGCCGGCAACCAGGGGGTCGGCGAGATTCCGGCCAGTGCCGGCATCCTCAAGGGGCTGGAGCAGTGCCGTGAGCTGGTAGAAGGCTCGCGGGTCAACGATATCAAGCAGACCCTCAACCAGGTACGCCTGCGGCTGGCTCAGAACGGCCGCGAGGAGCGAGGTCGCCAGACCTTCGACTTGCGGGTGGCGGTGCACGTGATCACCGGCATCGAATCCGCCCTGTTCGACCTCTATGGCCAGGCGCTGGGCATGCCGGTGGCCGACCTGCTCGGTCAGTACGGCCGCCAGCGCGACGAGGTCGAGGCCCTGGGTTACCTGTTCCTGCTTGGCGACCCGGCCAAGACCGACCTGCCCTATCCTCAGGCGAGCGACCCACAGGATGCTTGGGACGAGGTACGCTGCCGTGAGGCCCTGACCCCCGATGCCGTGGCCAACCTGGCCAAGGCCGCCTTTGAGCGCTACGGCTTCAGGGACTTCAAGCTCAAGGGTGGCGTGCTGCGCGGCGAGGAAGAGGCGGACTGCATCCGCGCGCTGCACGAGGCCTTCCCCGAGGCGCGCCTGACCCTCGACCCCAACGGTGCCTGGAAACTCGACGAGGCGGTGCGGGTGCTGGAACCGATCAAGCACCTGCTGAGCTATGCCGAGGATCCCTGCGGCCAGGAGGAGAGCTACTCGGGCCGTGAGACCATGGCCGAGTTCAAGAAGCGCACCGGTCTGCCCACGGCGACCAACATGATCGCCACCGACTTCAAGCAGCTGCAGTACGCCGTACAGCTCAATGCCGTGGATATCCCCCTGGCCGACTGCCACTTTTGGACCATGCAGGGCGCCGTGGCGGTGGGCGAGCTGTGCCATGAGTGGGGCTTGACCTGGGGCTCCCACAGCAACAACCACTTCGACATCTCGTTGGCCATGATGACCCATGTGGCCGCGGCCTGCCCTGGCGAGATCACCGCCATCGATACCCACTGGATCTGGCAGGACGGCCAGCGGATCACTAAGGAGCCGTTCCTGATTCGCGACGGCAAGCTAACCGTGCCGAAGACCCCAGGCCTGGGTGTCGAGCTGGATGAAGAAAAGCTGATGGAGGCGCATCGCCTCTACCAGGGCCTCGATGTGACGCAGCGCAACGACGCCATGGCCATGCAGTACCTGATTCCCGGCTGGGAATTCGACCCAAAGCGTCCGGCACTGGTGCGCTAGGGTTTGCCAGGCTGCTAGACTAAAAGTCATACTTTTGGTCAAAGGCATTTTTCCATGGCAGAGGATACGAAAATGTCGCCAGAAATCGCGCGATTGGACGTGCACAAGGTGGCCAAGCAGGGAAGTCTCTCCGCCCATGTCGCCGACCAACTCGAGGCGCTGATTCTTGAGGGAAAGGCCAAGGTAGGCGAGAAACTCCCCACGGAAAGTCAGCTGTGTGATTCCTTCGGCGTCAGCCGCACGGTCATCCGCGAGGCGATCACCCACCTCAAGTCGCTAGGGCTGGTGGCGACACGGCGTGGCGTGGGCACTACGGTGCTGCGTTCCCAGGCCGTGGAGGCTCGCCCGGCAGAGCGCATCAACCCGACCACGGTGGAGGATATCCTGCATGTCCTCGAGCTCCGCCTGGCCCTGGAGCCTGCTGCGGCGGAGCTGGCCGCGCTGCGTCACGATGAGGCAGACGGTCGCCGGCTCGAGGAGAAGCACGCGGCCTTTCTCAAGGCGTGCGCCGAGAAATCCCAGGCGCGGGTGGAGGACTACGAGTTCCACCATGCCATTACCCAGGCCACCCATAATCCGGCCTTCACGCAGCTCTACGAGCAGCTCAGTCCCAGCAGCATTCCTCGTGCCAAGTTGCTGAGCATCGACATCAATCCCGCCGCGGCGGCGCGTTACCTCGAGCGGGTCCAGGAAGAACACGCCTTTATTCTCGAGGCAATCCTGTCACGCGATGCCGAGGCGGCAAGAGAGACCATGTTTCAGCACCTCAACCGGTCACGAAACATGTACGCCCAGTACCAGGAAAGCTGAACCACCGAACCAAGGGAGACAGCATGACCCCACAAGGCACTTCCCTGATCGGCCAGCGCGCCGTCACCGGCGACCAGGCCGTCATCCGCCCCATCGACCCGGCCTCCGGGGAGGCGCTGGCCCCCGAGTATCCGGGGCTGGACCGCCACGCGGTGGCCGAAGCTTGCCAGCTCGCGGAGGAGGCCCTCACCACCTACCGCGAGACCTCGCTGGAGGAGCGGGCAAGCTTTCTGGAAACCATCGCCGCCGAGATCGAGGCGCTGGGCGATGCGCTGGTCGAGCGCGCCATGGCCGAGACCGGCCTGCCCCGGGCACGGATCGAGGGTGAACGCGGGCGCACCTGCGGCCAGCTGCGCCTGTTCGCCTCCGTGGTGCGTGCCGGCGAGTGGCTCGACGTGCGCATCGACCCGGCTCTCCCGGATCGCCAGCCGATGCCCCGCGTCGACCTGCGCCAGCGCCACGTGGCCCTGGGCCCGGTGGCGGTGTTCGGCGCCTCGAACTTCCCGCTCGCGTTCAGCGTGGCGGGGGGCGATACCGCCTCGGCGCTGGCCGCCGGCTGTCCGGTGGTGGTCAAGGCGCATTCTGCTCACCCCGGCACCTCCGAGCTGGTCGGCCGCGCGGTGCAGAAGGCCGTGGGCAGCTGTGGCCTTCCCGAAGGCGTGTTCTCGCTGCTGTTCGGCTCGGGCAAGGAGATCGGCCAGGCGCTGGTCGCCGATCCGCATATCCAGGCCGTGGGCTTCACCGGCTCGCGCAACGGGGGCCTGGCGCTGATGGCCACCGCCCAGGCCCGCCCCCAGCCGATCCCGGTCTACGCCGAGATGAGCTCCATCAACCCGGTGTTCCTGCTGCCCGAGGCGCTCCAGGCACGCGCCAAGGAGATCGCCGAGGGCTTCATCGGCTCGCTGAACATGGGCGCCGGACAGTTCTGCACCAACCCGGGCCTGGTGATCGCCATCAAGGGCGAGGCGCTGGACGCCTTCACCGCTGCCGCCGGTGAAGCGGTCAAGGGCAGCGCCGCCCAGACCATGCTCACCCCGGGCATCCACGCCGCCTATGACGATGGCGTGAGCCAGCTGGCCGGAGAGGCTCGCGAGATCGCTCGCGGCTCGGCCAGCGAGGGCCCTCACCAGTGCCAGGCCGCGTTGTTCGCCACGAGCGGCGCCGACTTCCTGGCCAACGCGGCCCTGCAGGCCGAGGTGTTCGGTGCCGCCTCGCTGTTGATCGAGTGCGAGGACCTCGACCAGGTCAAGGCCGTGGCCGAGCACCTGGAGGGACAGCTCACCGCCACGCTGCAGATGGACGATGGCGACCTGGACGCCGCCCGGACGCTGTTACCGGTACTCGAGCGCAAGGCCGGTCGTGTCTTAGCCAACGGCTGGCCCACCGGTGTCGAGGTGTGCCATGCCATGGTCCACGGTGGCCCGTTCCCGGCGACCTCGGACAGCCGCACGACCTCGGTGGGCAGTGCCGCCATCCACCGCTTCCTGCGCCCGGTGTGCTACCAGAACCTGCCTGAAGGCTTGCTGCCCGAGGCCCTCAAGGAGGGCAACCCGCTGGGCGTCACCCGGCTGGTGGACGGCAAGCGGGATTAATTCCTGGAGTTTGCAAGTGGTTGGACCCTTTGGCGGCCTGCGGGCCGCCTCTTTGTTCTTGGCTCTACTCGGGTGTTGTCATTTCGTATCGGGTGCCGGTTAATCAATCACCCTGGACCCGAAACGTAAGGGCCTTTCACTTCCAGGCTGTTCCCGAGTCCCCTTCGTTAACGGCTTCAATCATCCGCTGGGTCATGCATGGCGTACCAACGCAACACCACCGCCCGGCGGGCGGTGGTGTTGATCACACAGGCAGACACGGCAGGGTCAACGCAGCGACAGGGCGCCACCTCCGAGATTGTCCTCTGCCTCGCGGTAGGCGGTGGCCTCCTGGGCCTCGACCTCCGGCGAGAAGCGCACCAGCAGGGTACAGAGGGCGGCGATGATCACGGCCACGCCCAGGTAGAAGAGCCCCTGCTGGTAGCTGAGCGACTCGGAGCGGAACAGGAAGCCGGCGGCCACCGCACCGGCGTTGCCGCCGGCACCGACGATCCCGGCCACGGCGCCCAGCGCCCGCTTGTTGATGAAGGGCACCACGCCGAAGGTGGCCCCTTCCGCCATCTGCACGAAGAGACTGAACACCAGCATGATGCCGATGGCGACTGCCAGCACATGCATCTGCGAGAAGAACATGAGGGCGATACCCTCGCAGAGCATGGCGATGAACAGCCAGCGAACACGCCCCTTCAGGCCGGCCTGCCGGGCGAAGAGGTCCGAGAAGATGCCGCCCAGGGTGCGGGCGAAGAGGTTCATCAGGCCGAAGAGGCCGGCGATCATGCCGGCGGTGGCCAGGGTCAGGTCGAAGTTGTCGAAGAAATAGATGGCAGCGATGTTGTGGATGGTCAGCTCGACTCCGAAGCAGGCGGCATAGACCACGAACAGGGCCCAGACCCGGATGTCCCTGGCAGCGGCCAGGAAGGTCTGGCCGGCACTGCTCTCGCCGCTGGCCGCCGGCAGCTCGCCGCGAGCACGCAGCTCATCGAAGTTGCCGTCGGGGGCATCCTGGGTGAAGCGATAGTAGGCGATGCCGGTGAGGAACAGCACCACGCCCGGGACCACCATGGCCAGCCGCCAGCCGAAGGCCTCGTTGACGCCCAGCATCAGCAGGCCCGAGAAGATGAGCGGCATGAGGATCTGGGTGGTCCCGCCGCCGAGGTTGCCCCAGCCTGCCGAGGTGGCGTTGGCGGTGCCCACCACGTTGGGCGCGAACATGATCGAGGTGTGGTACTGGGTGATCACGAAGGAGGCGCCGATGGCACCGATCGCCAGGCGGGCGAGCAGGAAGGTCTCGAAGCTGTTGGCGAAGCCGATGGCCATCACCGGCAGGGCGCCGAGGCAGAGCAGCCAGGTATAGGCCTTGCGCGGCCCGATGCGGTCGCAGAGCACGCCGATCAGCAGCCTGACCACGATGGTGATGGCCACCGAGGCGATGATGGTGTTGCCGATCTGGGTCTTGGTCAGGTCGAGATCGTCACGAACCACCGCCATGAGCGGGGCGATGCCGAACCAGCCGAAGAAGCAGAGGTGGAAGGCGAACCACGAGAAGTGGAAGGCTCGCATCTGTGGCGTCTTGAGGGTGAACAGGCGAATCCTGTTGGCCTTGTTGCGGATCTCCATGGGAGTACCTCGTCGAGTGATGATCGAACACGCGATGTTGGGCCTTCACCGTTGAAGGTCGGGTCTGACGCACTCGTACTCCGGGGAGCCTGGTCCACGCCTGCCTTGCCGTTGATGAGTAACGCTCGGTATCTGTCTGGGAAGTGGGTTGTTGATCAGTGCCTTGATGGGGCGGCCACCGACGCTTGCGCATGACGCAGCTCCTTAAGGCGACAAGGGTTTGGCCTTGCATGCCCTGCCTTCATGCTTCGATCCACACCTCAGCGCCCTTGAAGCTCACCGCCCAGGTGCGCAGGCGTAGGCCGGGATTCTCCAGGCATTGGCCGTCCGCCAGCCGGTAGTGGTGCTTGTAGAGCGGCGAGGCCACGACCGGCTGGCCCTTCAGGTCGCCGACGATCCCCCGGGCGTTGACGTTGGCGCCCGCCATGGGGTCGTGGTGGTCGAGGGCGTAGAGTTCGGGATCCTTGCCGGGGAGGTAGAAGAGGGCCACCTGGGCGGGCCCCTCGTCGGTCTCCACCCAGGCGGCGACG
Source organism: Halomonas rhizosphaerae (assembly GCF_030012485.1). Taxonomy (NCBI): domain Bacteria; kingdom Pseudomonadati; phylum Pseudomonadota; class Gammaproteobacteria; order Oceanospirillales; family Halomonadaceae; genus Halomonas; species Halomonas rhizosphaerae. The sequence continues at coordinate 29,640 of NZ_JASCQQ010000003.1, read as the reverse complement.
CCGGAGAAGGGCACCAGGTCGGCGCGGTGGCAGAGGGTTTGCCAGGTCTGGGTCATGGTCTTGGTCGCGGTAGCCGTATTCATGAGTGCTTCCTTGGAGTCAGCGAGAAATCGACGAGAGATGACGCGTCAAGCAGGGCGCAGCTGGCCGCGCTCTTCGGTCACTATGATGTCCGGGTCCGGGCGACTGTCGTTGACGAAGCTGCGGAAGCGCTTGATCTTCTCCGGGTCGTCGATGGCATTGGCCCACTCGCACTGGTAGGTGTCGATGACGCTCTGCATCTGGCGCTCCAGCGCCTCGCCTATCCCCAGGCGGTCGTCGATGACCACCTCCTTGAGGTAGTCCAGGCCGCCTTCCAGGTTCTCGCGCCACACCGAGGTGCGCTGCAGGCGGTCGGCGGTGCGCACGTAGAACATCAGGAAGCGGTCGATGAGCTGGACCAGCCGCTCGTCGTCGAGGTCGGTGGCGAAGAGCTCGGCATGGCGTGGGCGCATCCCGCCGTTGCCGCAGACGTAGAGGTTCCAGCCGTGCTCGGTGGCGATGACGCCGATGTCCTTGCCCTGGGCCTCGGCGCACTCCCGGGTGCAGCCGGAGACGCCGAACTTGAGCTTGTGGGGCGAGCGCAGGCCCTTGTAGCGATGCTCGAGCCGGATCGCCATGCCCACGCTGTCCTGCACGCCATAGCGACACCAGGTGCTGCCCACGCAGGACTTCACCGTGCGCAGCGACTTGGCGTAGGCGTGGCCGGTCTCGAAGCCGGCGTCGAGCAGTTCGCTCCAGATCTCCGGGAGATCCTCCAAGCGGGCGCCGAACAGGTCGATGCGCTGTCCGCCGGTGACCTTGGTGTAGAGGTCGTACTTCTGCGCCACCTTGCCCAGCACCACCAGCTTGTCCGGGGTGATCTCGCCGCCGGGCACCCTGGGCACCACCGAGTAGGTGCCGTTCTTCTGCATGTTGGCCATGAAGGTGTCGTTGGTGTCCTGCAGCGGGATATGGGCGGCATCGGTGATCGGCTCGTTGAAGCAGGAGGCCAGTATCGAGGCCACCGCCGGCTTGCAGATATCGCAGCCCAGGCGATGGGTCGCCGGGTTGCCGTGCGCCGCCATCAGCTCGCCGAAGGTCTTGATGCCTTCCACGCGGACGATGTCGAAGAGCTCCTGGCGGGTATGGGCGAAGTGCTCGCAGATCGAGCGGTCGACCGCCACGCCGCGTCGCTCCAGTTCGTGCTCCACGACGCTCTTGAGCAGGGCCGTGCAGCCCCCGCAGCCGGTGCTGGCCTTCGTCTCGCCCTTGATCGCGGCGAGATCCCCGGCCCCGCCATCGATGCTGGCGCAGATATCGCCCTTGGTGACGTTGTGGCAGGAACAGAGGGTGGCCGTCTCGGGCAGGGCATCCGGTCCCAGCGTCGGGGCACCTTCGCTGCTGGGCAGGATCAGCGAGGCCGGGTCCTCGGGAAGGTCAAGGCCGTTGCTGTAGTACTGCAGCAGGGTGTCGTACACGCTGTTGTCGCCCACCAGCATGGCGCCGACCAGGCGCCTGCCGTCGCCGGAGACCACCAGCTTGCGGTACTGCTGCTTGAGCTGGTCGAGGTAGCGGAACACCCGGGCTCCAGGCGTCCGGTCGCCGTGGGCGTCGCCGATCGCCCCCACGTCGACACCCAGCAGCTTGAGCTTGGTGCTCATGTCGGCACCGCGGAAGCTCTCGCCCTCGCTGCCGAGCAGGGTGTCGGCGGCCACCTTGGCCATCTGGTAGCCGGGGGCGACCAGGCCGAAGATGCTGTTGTTCCAGAGCGCCACCTCGCCGATGGCCAGGATCGCCGGGTCGCTGGTCAGGCAGCGGTCGTCGATCACCACGCCGCCGCGCTCGCCCATCTCCAGGGCGCTGTCCCGGGCCAGTTCGTCACGCGGGCGGATGCCGGCGGAAAAGACGATCAGGTCGGCCTCCAGCACCTTGTCGTCCTGGAAGACCATGCGGTGGCCGGCGTCCAGTCCATCCTCGATGCGCTGGGTGGCCCGGTCGGTGTGGACCTGCACGCCCAGGGCCTCGATCTTCTCGCGCAGCAGCTCGCCCCCTTCGCCGTCGACCTGCATGGGCATCAGGCGCGGCGCGAACTCCACCACGGCGGTCTCCAGGTTCAGGCCGCGCAGGGCATTGGCCGCCTCCAGCCCCAGCAGGCCGCCGCCCACCACCACCCCGGTCGAGGCGCGCTCGGCGGCGGCGCGTATGGCATCCAGGTCGTCCAGGGTGCGGTAGACCAGGCAGCCCGGACGATCGCTGCCGGGCATCGGCGGCACGAAGGGATAGGAGCCGGTGGCCAGCACCAGGCGGTCGTAGGGGGTGCGGCCCTGGGCGGTCACCACGTCCCCGGCGTCGCGGTCGATGGCGGTCACGGCCTCCGAGAGGCGCAGCTCGATGCCGTTGGCGGCATACCAGTCGACGTCGGAGAGGGCCAGGTCGTCGGCATCGCGTCCGGTGAAGTACTCCGAGAGATGGACCCGGTCGTAGGCGCGATGACGTTCCTCGCCGAAGACGGTGATGGAGTAGCGCGACGTGGCACCGCGCTCGATGAGCTGCTCGACCAGGTGGTGGCCGACCATGCCGTTTCCGATGATGATCAGGTGTTGCTTGGGTGTGTTCATGCGGCCTCCTTGACGGGGCGGTCCTGGGTGTCGAAATCGGTGTCGAGGTCGTGGGCATCGAGCAGGGCGTCGGCATCGGCCGCACCGAGCAGCAGGGCCCGGCGACAGGGGCCGAGGTCGCGGCCCGCCTGTGCCTGGCCGAACAGCCAGGGGCCCATGGCGGTGTCGCCGTAGAGGATGGCGCCCTCGAGTCGGCCGTCGCGCAGCAGCAGTCGGCGGTAGTCGCCCTGCACGGGGTCGTGGTAGGCGAGCACCTCGTGGCCGGCGTCAGGATCGATGGGGCCGAAGGCAAACAGCGAGATGCCGCCGATCTTGAGCCTGGTGGCGCTGGGCCTTTCCTCGTAGCGGGCCCCCTCGGCGGGATTGGCCCCCAGCTGCTCGGCGAGCACCTCGACCTGGCGCCAGATCGGCTCCACCAGCCCGTAGGTGGTGCCCTCGAACTGGCAGCACTCGCCCAGGGCGTGGATCGCCGAGTCGCTGGTGGTGAGATGGCCATCCACCTCGATGGCGCGCTGCGTGGCGAGGCCAGCCTCACGGCCCAACTCGGCGTTGGGGGTTATGCCGGTGGCGATCACCACGCCGTCGGCGGCCAGACGCTTTCCGTCGGCGAGGCGCACTCCGGTTACCCGGCCGTGGTGGTCGCCCTCGATCGCTGCCAGCTGTGCGCCGGTGTGGATGGCCAGGCCGCGACGAGTGAGCTCGGCCTCCAGCAGGCCGGCGGCGGTGGCATCGAGCTGGCGATTCATGAGCTGCGCGGAGCGCTGCAGCACGCTGACCGCCAGGCTGCCCGTGCCCTGGCGGCACGCGGCCTCTCCGCGTTTGCGCAGTCCCTCCGCGGCTTCCAGGCCGAGCAGCCCCCCGCCGATCACCACGACCCGGCCGCCACGCTCGGCGACGCCTGCCAGGGCCTCGGCGTCGTCGAGGTCACGGAAGCCGTGGACGCCCGACAGCTCGATGCCGGGCACCGCCGGCATGGCCGGGCGCGAGCCGGTGGCCAGCACCAGACGCTGGTAATCGAGGGCACGACCGGCATCGGTGGTCAGCCGGCGCGCCGTGCGATCGATGGACGTGACCCGTTCGCCGAGCACCAGCTCGATGCCCTGCTCGGCGTACCACTCGGCCTTGCGCAGGATGAGGGCCTCGCGCTCCATCTCGCCGGCCAGCCAGGGCGAGAGCAGGATGCGGTTGTAGGCGGCGGTGGCCTCGTCGCCGACTACGGTGATCCGTGCCGGGCGGTCCGGTCGCTTGAGCAGGGCTTCGACCAGCCGGTGGCCGGCCATGCCGTTGCCGATGATCACCAGGTGTTCGGTCTCGGGCGGGGCTGGGTACATGATCAGGCACCTCCGGTGCGACAAAAAAAGAAGACGCCTCGGTGCTGCCCCGGCATCGGGGAGCACTGAGACGTCTTCGTCCAGGAGGGGCAATCACCGTTGATCGCCGCTATGACTCAAGGAGTAACAAGAACCCGGCCAGAAGGCCGGGTTCGTAATATTACTCTTTGTATTTCAACAAGATGGCGGTTTCTGCGTGAGGGGTGAGATCACCGCGCGCGGGCCCTGGCTGCACATCACTGGTGCAGGGCGGCATCGAAATGCACGGCGGCGTGGCACTCGTGCAGGGTGCGGACATCGAGCGAACGCCCCCTGTCGTGCAGGTGGCTGTGCAACGCCTCGGCGATCCGGCCCATGGCCTCGACGTCGGGGCGCAGGAGGTCGCCACCGTAGAGGCGCTGGCGAATGGGGCCCTTCCCCTCGGGCAGGCTGCCGAGATGGCTGACCGAGCGATCCAGGTAAGGCGGCAGCGCCAGCCAGTCTCGGGCCTGGCGACGGTGGTCTGGGGTCTCGGCGAGCCAGTCGCCGGCGTTTTTCAGCGCGCGCAGCAGGGCGCCGAGCGTGGCCGGGTAGCGTCGTGCCCAGGAGCGGGTCACGCCCAATACCTTCTCGGGGTGGTCGGGCCACAGCTGGGCGCCGCTGGCCACCAGCCGGCCGACCCCCTCGTGCTCGGCGAGGCTGCCCCAGGGTTCGCCGACGCAGAAACCGTCGATCTGCCCCTCGCGCAGGGCGGCAACCATGCGCGGCGGTGGCAGGGCGATCAGGTCGACGTCACGATCGGCGGCGAGCCCGCCCAGGGCCAGCCAATCGCGCAGCAGGAAATGCTGGCAGGAGAAGGGGTAGACCATGGCCAGGCGGGGCCGCGCCACGTGGGGATGGCGGGCCAGCCACTCGCCCAGGGCGCGGGCGCTGCCCGCCGGGTCGTCGCCCAGTGCCGCACCGCTCTGCTCACACAGCCGCGAGGAGAGCACGAGGGTGTTGCCGTTATGGCTGAGGGTGGCGGGTGCCAGGGTGTCGCAGGGGGCGCGTTCCATGCCCAGGCTCATGGCGAGCGGCAGGGGCGCGAGCATGTGAGCGCCGTCGAGCAGGCCGGCCGCGACCTTGTCGCGCAGCGTCGACCAGGCGTTCTCCCGTGACAGCGTGACCTCCAGGCCCTGCTCGGTGAAGAAGCCCTGCTCCCGGGCCACGATCAGCAGAACCGCATCGACCAGCGGGATGAAGCCGAGCGTCAGATGCTCGAGTTCCGGTGTCGTGGCAGACGACATGGTGGTGTCCCTCATGACAATGACCCCTTGTCCAGGTGCTCCAGGATATCGATGACGCTGTCGGCCACCTTGGCGATGCGCTGGCCACGGTCCATGGCGATCTTGCGCAGCATACGGTAGGCCTGCTCCTCGTCGCAGTCCTGGTGCTTCATCAAGAGTCCCTTGGCGCGCTCGATGCGCTTGCGGTCGCTGAGCTGGTTGCGCACCTTGTCGAGCTCCTGGCGCATCGATTGAAAGGCGTCGAAGCGGGCGATGGCGACCTCGATGATCGCCTTGACCCGGCCGGGGACCAGGCCGTCGACCACGTAGGCGCTGACCCCGGACTCGAGCGCCGCCTGCATGGTCTCGGGGTCGTGCTGGTCGGCGAAGAACACCACTGGACGGGGGTTCTCGCGGTTGAGTATCGCCATGCTGTCGAGGGTGTCGCGGTCGGGCGATTCCATATCGATGATCACCACGTCGGGTTGGTGACGGGCGACCATCTCGTTGAGGCTGGCCGGGCCTTGGAGCCGACAGGCCACTTCGTGACCTTCCTGGGCCAGGGCCTCCTCGACCATGGCGGCGCGCACGAGTTCGTCGTCGACCAGCAGGATCTTCAGGGGTGGGGGCATGGTGACATCGCTCGTCGTTTGGCGTCTGACCCACCTGCAAGCAAGATGCATTCCAGATTCGCCTTTTGCCGGCGGGGGAGCCGCCCTGGCGGTGCGGCGACACCCCGGGGCGTCTCATGCTGCACTGCAGTGGTGCGGGCACTTGCCCGGGTGCGTCGCGACTGGTGCAGGCGGGGCGCCAATGACGCGCTGCGAGCGTCCCGCCGGGCAGGGCAACCGATCAAGATGACGAGGGTTTTCGTGGCCTGGCACATGGCTTGCTTGGGGTAAAAGCAACAACCGGGGGTGGCCAGGTGGTCATCCCCGCGGCAGACGGCAACGACGCCCACCTGCGCCTTCCCTTCCGGGACGACGCGGTGGGCGTCTTCGTTTGGCCGCCCATTCCCGGCTAGCCTCGAGGAGGTCGACATGCAACAGGCCCGAACCACCTGCCCCTACTGTGGCGTCGGCTGTGGCGTTCTGGCCCAGGTGGACGACGAGCAGATGATCCACGTGGAGGGCGATGCCCAGCACCCGGCCAACTACGGGCGCCTGTGCGTCAAGGGCACTGCACTGCACGAGACGCTGGGAGATCACGGCCGGCTGACCCGGCCTCGGGTCGACGGCGCAGAGGTCGACTGGGACACCGCGCTGGACAGCGTGGCCACTCGCCTGGCGGCCATCCGCGAGACGCAGGGGGCGGAAGCGATCGGTGCCTATCTCTCCGGACAGCTGCTCACCGAGGACTACTACGTCGCCAACAAGCTGTTCAAGGGCTTCGTCGGCACGCCGCATCTCGACACCAACTCGCGGCTGTGCATGGCCTCGGCGGTGACCGCCCACAAGCGCGCCTTCGGCGCCGACGCCGTGCCGTGCTGCTACGAGGACCTGGAAGAGGCCGAACTGGTGGTGCTGGTGGGGTCCAACCTGGCCTGGAACCACCCGGTGCTCTACCAGCGCCTCAAGGCCGCCAAGACCCGCAACCCGCTGCTGCGCGTGGTGGTGATCGACCCCCGCGTCACCGATAGCTGCGAGATCGCCGACCTCTACCTGGGCCTGGCGCCGGGCAGCGACGGCCGGCTGTTCACTGGCCTGCTGGCCCGCATGGCCGACACCGGCAGGCTCGACCGGGTCTATCTCGACCGCCACGCCGCCGGCCTCGAGGAGGCGCTGGCCGCGGCGCGTGAGGAGGACACCACGGTGGAGGGAATCGCCGCCGACTGTGACCTCGACCCGGAACGGCTGGAGACCTTCTACTACTGGTTCACCACCCAGCTGCATGTGGTGACGCTCTTCTCCCAGGGCATCAACCAGTCCTCCAGCGGCACCGACAAGGGCAACGCCATCATCAACTGCCACCTGGCGGGCGGCAAGATCGGCCTGCCCGGCGCCGGTCCCTTCTCGATCACCGGCCAGCCCAACGCCATGGGGGGGCGCGAGGTGGGCGGGCTGGCCAACCAGCTCGCCGCCCATATGGACTACGACACGCCCGGCGCCATCGACCGTGTCACGCGATTCTGGACCACGCCGGGACTGGTGCCGAGCCTGCCCGAGGAGCCCGGCCACAAGGCGCTGGCGCTCTTCGAGGCGGTCGAGCGTGGCGAGGTGCAGGCGGTGTGGATCATGGGCACCAACCCGGCGGTGAGCCTGCCCGATAGCAACCGCGTGCGCCGCGCCCTCGAGCGCTGCCCGCTGGTGATCGTCTCCGAATGCGCGGCCGCCACCGACCTGCTGCCCTATGCCGATATCGTGCTGCCGGCCTCCGGCTGGTCCGAGAAGGATGGCACCGTGACCAACTCCGAACGCTGCATCTCGCGCCAGCGCGGCCTCCTGCCGCCGCCGGGAGAGGCACGCCACGACTGGTGGATACTGGTCGAGGTGGCCAGGCGGCTGGGGTTCGGCGAGGCCTTTGCCTACGCCCATCCCGCCGAGATCTTCGACGAGCACGCGCAGCTCTCGGGCTTTGAAAACGATGGGAGCCGGCTGTTCGATATCTCCACCCTGGCCGGCCTCGACCGTGCCGCCTATGACGCCCTGGCCCCCATCCAGTGGCCGGTGACGGCCGACGCCCCCCATGGCACCGCCCGGCTGTTCGAGGAGGGTCGCTTCGCCACCCCGGATGGGCGAGCCAGGCTGGTGCCGGTGCGGCCCCGCGGCCCCGCCCAGGCACTCAGCGAGGCGCGACCGCTGCGCCTCAACACCGGGCGGGTGCGCGACCAGTGGCACACCATGACGCGCACCGGCCGGGCCCCGCGGCTGATGAACCACCGCGCCGAGCCCTTCATCGAGGTGCACCCGGACGATGCCGCCTCCTATGGCATCGCGGACCAGCAGCTGGCGCGGCTCGTCGGCGCCGGCGGCGACTATCTCGGCCGGGTACGCCTCTCCCGGGCCCAGCGCCGCGGCGAGCTCTTCGTGCCCATCCACTGGACCGACCAGTTCAGCGGCCGGGCGCGCATGGGCGCCCTGCTCGAGGGACACGCCGACCCGCTGTCGGGCCAGCCGGAATCCAAGCACGGCGCTGTGGCCCTCGCCCCCCTGGCCTGTGAGTGGGAGGCGACCCTGGTGGTCGCCGATGACCTGGCCGTCGAGCCGGCCTGGTGCGGCGAGGTCGACTACTGGGCGCGCATCCCCCTGGCCCGGGCGCAGCGCTGGCAGCTGGCCGGCGCCGAGGCGGGGGACTGGCTGGCCTGGGCCGCCCGGCGGCTGGGGGTGGCGGCGTCGCTGTGGTGTGACGACCCGGCCCAGGGCCGACTGCGGGCGGCGGGCCTCCAGGCGGGGCGTCTGCGCTGGTGGCTGATGGTGGGGCCGCCGGCCGAGCTGCCCGGCCTGGCCTGGCTCGATGCGCGCTTTACCGAGGCGGCGAGCGGCGAGGCGCTGTCCACCGGGCAGAGGCGTCGGCTGCTGGCCGGCTGCGATGACGGGGCCGGCGACAGCGGGCCATTGGTCTGCAGCTGTCATCAGGTGGGGCAGGGGACCATCGTCGCCGCCATCCGCGAGGGGGAGACCAGCGTCGAGGCGCTGGGCGCCCGTCTCGCCTGCGGCACCCAGTGCGGCAGCTGCATTCCCGAACTCAAGTCCCTGATCGAAGAACGTGCCGAAGAGGAGGGGAGCCATGCGCGCGTCAAGCCGCAACCCGACGCCATCGATGTCGCTTGAGCCGGCAACCAGGGCGTGCATGCCGCTGGCGCGTCTCGCCCAGGGGACTGGCCGCCGGCTCGCCGAGCGGTTCGGCAGCGCTGCGCGTCGCGTGGACGGGCCGCGGGAAGGCGATTGCCCTAGCGGAACCGTCTATCTGGTGGGCGCCGGCAGCGGGGCGGCCGACCTGTTGACGCTGCGCGCCGCCCGGCTGCTGGGCCAGGCCGATGCCGTGGTCTACGACCGCCTGGTCGGGGATGAGGTGCTGGCACTGATTCCCGCCGGACGGGAGCGCCACGACGTGGGCAAGGCCCGCGGCCACCATAGCGTCCCCCAGGCCGAGATCGGCGAGCTATTGGTCAGGCTGGCACGTCAGGGCAAGTCGGTGGTGCGCCTCAAGGGCGGGGACCCCGGCGTGTTCGGGCGCATGGGGGAGGAACTCGCCGCCCTGGGTGAGGCCGGCGTCTCGGCCGAGATCGTGCCCGGCATCACCGCCGCCTCGGCGGCCTGTGCCGCCATGGGCATCCCGCTCACCGATCGCGCCCATGCCCAGCAGTTGCGTTTCGTCACGGCCCAGCACTGCCGGGAAGACGGCGAGCCCGACTGGGCCTCGCTGGCCTGCCGGGACGAGACCCTGGTGTTCTATATGGGACTTAGCAAGGTGTCGGCGATCTGTGAGGGGCTGCGTGGGGCGGGACTTCCCGACGACTGGCCGGTGATGCTGGTGGCCAATGCCAGCCTGGCCGACCAGCGCTTTCTGATCGGTGAGCTCGCCGACATGCCGGCCAGGCTTGCCGCCGAACCGCTGCCCTCGCCCTGCCTGATCGTGGTGGGCAGCGTGGTGCGGATGGTGGCCTCCACACCAGCAGGACATTCAGGGCAGCGTGACAGGTCGTCAAGGCACGAGACAGTAGGCAGTTGATGCATGCCTGGCCGGGCGGATCATGCGCTGAGTACGTCATTGCGGCCTCGCGCCTTGGCTTCATAGCTTGCCGCATCGGCGCGGTTGACCACGTCATCGATGGCCTGGTCCGCCCGCTGGAAGTCGCTGACGCCGATGCTGACCGTCACCCGCCAGGTTCGGCCGTGCTGTTCCAGGCCAAGGTCCATGATTCGCGCCCGCAGCGATTCGGCGATATGCATGGCCCGGGTCAGCTCGCAGCCCGGCAGCAGCATGGCGAACTCATCGCCGCCCTGGCGAGCGGCATGGTCACTGCTGCGGGTCTCCGCGCCCATCGCGGCGGCTACCTGCTGGAGCATCGCGTCGCCCAGGGCGTGACCGCCCTCGTCGTTGATGCGCTTGAAATGGTCCAGGTCGAACAGCAGCACGGCCGAGGGGGTACCGACCTTCTGCCACTCGGTGAAGGCCTCCTCCAGCCGGCGCTCGAAGCCGCGGCGGTTGAGCAGCCCGGTCAGCGGATCATGCTCCGCTTCCCAGCGGCGCAGGGCATCCTCGTGCTGGCGCTGGGTGATATCGCGCACTGCCCCCACCAGGCCGATGAACTCGCCGTCCACGCTAATCGCGTTGGTGTGCACGTCCAGCCAGATCGGCTCCTCGTTCTCGCCGCAGTAGCGGAATTGGCGATCGAAATCCTGATGGTGGTGGAGGCAGGCCTGCCAGGCCTCTACCACCGGGGCGCGGTCCTCCTCGTGAATGTGCCGGGCCCAGGTCGCAAGTCGGATCGGCGGTGTGATGCCCAGCAACCGCTTCAACGCCTGGTTGACGAAGGTCAGCTGGCCAAGGGTGTCGGTGACGAACATGCCCTGGGGCGAGGCGGCGAGGATGCCCTTCAGGAGGGCCCGGCGCTGCTGCAGGTCTTCCAGCGTTTCCAGCCGTTGCTGCTCCACCTCGTTGAAGACATCGATGACACGGCGAAGCTCCGTCATCCGGGTGGGAATCTCCAGCACGCGTCTGCGCCCGAGGCTCAGTTCCTTGATCTGCTTTGCCAGACGCGTCAGCGGTCGCAGGGCCAGCCAGATCAGCGCGCCCATCATCGGCAGCAGCAGGCCCAGGGCCCACCAGGCCTGGCGGGTGATGCGTTCCATCACGTTGGTCAGCGGGGCATACACCTGGTCGAGGGGCAGGTAGACACCCACCACCCAGTCGGCGGGCCAGATCTGCCGATAGGCCTTGAGAGCCTCGCCGCCCTGGCGTAGCTCCCCGCGAGCCTCGCCCTCCCAGCCCAGCAGGGCATGCTCGAGGCGGGGATCGCCCTCCGCCTCGGTGATGTCCGTCATGTCATGGCGTTGCTCGGGGTGGTAGAGCAGCCGGCCCGATGCCGTGGCCACCACCACATGGCCGGCCTCGCCGAGTCGCAGCCGATCGAATCCCTCGAACAACTCGCTGCCGTCGACTTCCACCAGCCCGCCCAGAAAGCCGGCGTAGCGTCCTTGCGCGTCTCGACGCGGCACCAGCATCATGACCATCGGCTGGCCGGAGAGCGCACCGATGAAGGGCTCGCTGACATGGGGGCGCTGCACGGCTTGCATGAAACGTGCGTAGGCCCGGTCGTTGACGTCCTTGCCGGCCCGGCCCGGCACTCTGGGCCAGTCATCGACGACCGCGTTCTCGGCATCCACGACCACCAGGCCATCGAACAGGGTGAGCAGGGCCTCATGGCGTCCCGTTGCCAGGGTGCCTGGTGAGGCCTCGGGCAGCGTGCCGGCCAGGCGTTCGAGTGCCTCGAGGCGCTGGTCGACCTGGTGGGTAATGGCATTGCGGATGAGGTCGGCCTCATAGCGCAGGTGGACCCGGTTGGTCTCCTCGACCAGCAGGGTGCCGGACTGCCAGCCGAAGCTCAGCAGGAGCAGCGACAGCAGGAACCACACCACCGCGACGCCCAGCAGCAGGCGGCCGCGCAGAGAGAGGAGATGTCGCCGCAGGGCGGCTGTCAGAGGCTTGACGATCTTCAGGCTTATACCGCTAATGTTTTTGTCGCCATCTCTGTAATGACGAGGCCATACGTTTGTATTAGCGAGCATGATGCCAGCCCAGGAGGCAGGCTCCAATACCCGTTGCCTTTCGCCGTCGTTCCTTCCGGCTCTCAACGCTTCAGGTCATCCAGGAGCCGGGTGATATCCAGCAGCGTCTCGCCCTGACCCAGGAATAGAGGCACGGCAGGCGGGGCTTGTCAGTGGACGGGCGATGTTTGCGTGAGGCGCATTCGCTGGCCACCTGCAGGCCGGTGGCCACCTGCAGGCCGGTGGCCACCCGGTTCACCCGCTGTCTGCCCGAGCAGGGTCACGACGAAGTGGTGCAGATGCCGCCGCCACTGGCAGGAGTCCTCCGCCTCCAGGCACTCGAGGGTAGGTAGCCTTTGCCAGCAGGCCGGGCGGCTCATCCCGGGCGGTGCGTGTCAAACGCCTCATCATCGTGTGATGCTCAATCCGTGTTGCTTGAGTTTCCTCACGACACTGGGCTGGCTGATGCTTAGCCGTTCGGCGATGGCATATGTCGAGGAGAGCGTCATGCAGAGCTCAGCCAGGATGCCGTGCTCGAAGCGGTTTAAGGCGTCCTTCAGGCCCTCTTCCTCGCGCAAGGGGGATGGCCGAGCCGGTTCCGCGCGGTCTTCAACGGGCGCGGCTTCCTGTTGCCTTGCTGCAAGGAGTCCGGGCGAGGCTGATCCCTTGGCATCGATGACATCATCGCTGGACAGCCAGGCCCGCTCCAGCCAGTTCTCCAGCTCCCGCACGTTGCCAGGCCAGTCCTGGCTCATCAACGACTGCCAGCTGCTGCGAGCGAGAAGTTTCTCCTTGCCATAGCGGCGATTGAGCCGCTTCAGCTGGCGCTCTACCAGACCGGGAATATCCTCGCGGCGCTCACGCAGTGGCGGGAGGGTGACCGGAATAACGTTCAGCCGGTAGTAAAGGTCCAGGCGAAACGACCCTTCTTCCACCCGTCGGCTGAGGTCCTGGTTGGTGGCGACCACCAGGCGGAAGTCGACGCGGCGGGACTGGTTGTCGCCCAGACGAGAAATGCGCCCATCCTGGATGGCCTTCAACAGCTTCGTCTGCACCCCCAGGGGGAGCTCGCCGATCTCGTCGAGAAAGAGGGTGCCGCCCGCGGCCTGCTCGATCAGCCCGATGCGTCCGCCGGGAGCGGCCCCGCTGAAGGCCCCGGCACGGTAGCCGAACATCTCCGCCTCGAACAGGCTTTCGGGTATGGCGGCGCAGTTGACGTCGACGAAGGGGCCATCGCAGCGCGAGCCCCAGCGGTGCAGCTGGCGGGCAAAGGCCGTCTTGCCGACGCCGGACTCACCGAGCATCATCACGGTCGCGTCCGTGGGAGCCACCCGGCGTAGCAGCAGTGCCACCTCCCGCATCAGCGGGCTTTTCACCTCCAGTTCATCGAGCACTTCCTCCAGCGCTGTCTCATCACCCTCCAGTGCCTGGCTGCGCTTCAGGTGGTCGCTGAAGCGCTTTTGGAGCAGCGCGTATTCCTGCTGCAGCAGCTGAAGGTCGGTGAGGTCCATGGAGCGGCTGACCACGGCGACCAGCTTCCCGTCTTCGAAGACCGGATGGGCCTGAGCAATCACCCGGCGTCCGGTACCGGTACGCTGAACAAGTTGTGCCGGTTGACCAGTGCGGATCACTTCCATGCTGATCGACGGGTTCAACACCCCGTCGGCTTCGAGCCGCTGCACGGTGCTGGCCCGGAGCTCTTCGCAGGAGATGCCGTAGACCGCGGCGGCACTGGGGCTCACATAGCGCACCTTCCCGTCGGCATCGACCACGAAGAAGTGGTCATGTGCGGTGTCGACGATGGTTCTGAGGATGAGGGTATCGATGGTGCCCATATGCCCGGCCTTTGATTCATGAATGCATCAATGATTCATTATTGCATCATTGTCGGGCCGGAAGTGATCCACTTTTGAATCAAGATCCCCCTATAGGCCCCAAAACGGGTTTGGCATGGTTCCTGCAAAACAGCATGCAGAGCGCTTGGCGCTTTCATCACTGACCAGGAAACCAGAGGACGTCCGCATGAGTGAGTTCAATCAGCCCCTGGGTGGTAACGAGATGCCGCGATTTGGCGGGCCTGCCACCATGATGCGCCTGCCGACCCAGCAGAGCGCCGAGGGCCTGGATGCCGCCTTCATCGGTATTCCGATGGACATCGGCACCTCCAACCGCCCGGGTACCCGCCTGGGCCCTCGCCAGATTCGTGATGAGTCGCGGATGCTGCGTCCCTACAACATGGCGACTCGGGCGGCACCCTTCGATAGCCTCCAGGTCGCGGATATCGGCGATGTGCCGATCAACACCTTCAACCTCCCCAAGAACCTGGACATCATCTCCGGCTTCTATGACCGGGTGCTGGCCCACGGCTGTGCCCCTCTGACGCTGGGTGGCGATCACACCCTGACCTGGCCGGTGCTGCGCGCCATCGCGAAGAAGCACGGCCCGGTCGGCCTGATCCACGTCGATGCCCATGCCGACATCAACGACCAGATGTTCGGCGAGGAGGTGGCCCATGGCTGCCCGTTCCGCCGCGCCCAGGAAGAGGGCCTGCTGGATAGCCAGCGTGTGATCCAGATCGGCCTGCGGGGTACCGGCTATGCCGCGGAAGACTTCGACTGGTGCCGCGAGCAGGGCTTTCGGGTCGTGCAGGCCGAGGAGTGCTGGTACAGGTCGCTCGCGCCGCTGATGGCAGAGGTGCGAGAGCAGATGGGCGATGGGCCGGTCTACATCTCCTTCGATATCGATGCCCTCGATCCCTCCGTCGCGCCGGGTACCGGCACCGTCGAGATGGGCGGCCTGACCGCTCAGCAGGGGCTGGAGATCGTGCGCGGCGCGGCGGGGCTCAACGTGGTGGGTGGCGACCTGGTCGAGGTGGCACCGCCCTATGACCCGAGCGGCAATACCGCCCTGATGGGCGCCACGCTCCTGTACGAGATGCTCTGTGTGCTGCCGGGCGTCAAGCGCCGCGATTGAAGCCTCCGGCCTGGGGTCAGGCCGACTATAGATTCAGACAATGACAACTTAAGCTGAGGTACTCCATGTCATCCTCTCTCGACAGCTCCGATAACATTGCACTCGAGGGTGCCCCACTGTCCCGGCACGGGCTGATCAAGTTCCTGGTGCCATCGCTGATCGGCGTGCTGCTGTTCCTGGTGCCCTTCTCGGTGGGCGATACCATCAACATCGGCATGGGGTTCGCCGCCGATGGGCTCAAGGCCCTGCTGGGCGGCGCCCTGCCTGCCATTGCCACGGTGGTTCTATGCCTGTCCGTGGTACTGACGCTGGTGGTCAAGTTCACCCAGCCAGGCTGGGCGCGAGAGGGCATGCTCAGGGAACTGTTCGACGTGGCGCCGCTATGGGTCGCGATGCGGGCGCTGGGTGCGCTCTTCGCCTTGATGACCTACTTTCAGGCCGGCCCCGAGTTCGTTACCGCCTCCTTCACCGGTGGCGTGATGCTCAACGACCTGGCGCCGGTACTGCTGACCTTCTTCTTCTTTGCCGCCATCCTGCTGCCATTCCTGGTCGACTTCGGGTTCATGGAGTTCATCGGCAGCCTGCTACGCACCCCCTTCCGGTGGATCTTCGGGCTGCCGGGACGCAGTGCCATCGATGCCACCGCCTCCTGGATGGGGTCGGGGACCGTGGGGGTGCTGATCACCACTCAGCAGTACGAGAAGGGCTTCTATAACTGTCGCGAGGCGGCGGCCATCGCCACCAACTTCTCCATCGTCTCCATTGCCTTCGCGATTCTGGTGACCAGCTTCATCGGCATCAATCACCTCTTTGTCCCCTTTTACCTGACGGTGGTCGTCGCCGGCCTGGTGGCGGCCGTGATCGTGCCTCGCCTGCCGCCG
This sequence comes from Halomonas rhizosphaerae, assembly GCF_030012485.1. Taxonomy (NCBI): domain Bacteria; kingdom Pseudomonadati; phylum Pseudomonadota; class Gammaproteobacteria; order Oceanospirillales; family Halomonadaceae; genus Halomonas; species Halomonas rhizosphaerae. The sequence continues at coordinate 13,862 of NZ_JASCQQ010000003.1, read as the reverse complement.
CTGTCGCGCAAGCCCAATACCTACTATGAGCCGGTCGGCTGTCAGCTGCAGGAGGAGCGCACTGGCGACCAGGGGCTGTTGCGCTATAGCCTGGGCATGGCCGTGGCCCGCGCGGAGAAGGCCCCCGGCCCTCGGCAACTGGTGCGCATCGCCCTGTTCAACGTCGCCGATATCTTCTTTGGCCTGCTGCCGCTGGTCATCGCCATCGGCACCGTGGCGCTGATCCTGGCCGAGTTCACGCCGCTGTTCACCTGGGTGTCGATGCCCATGGTGCCAGTACTGGAGTGGATGGGCCTGCCGGAGGCCGAGGCCGCGGCCCCTGCCACCCTGGTGGGCTTCGCCGACATGTTCCTGCCGGCGGTGCTGGGCAGCAACATCGAAAGCGAGCTGACGCGTTTCGTGATCGCCTGCCTGTCGCTGACCCAGCTGGTCTATATGTCGGAGATCGGCGCGCTTCTGCTGAAGTCCAAGATCCCGCTGAAGCTCTGGGAGCTACTGGCGATCTTCCTGATCCGCACCGCCATCACCCTGCCGATCATCGTCGTCATGGCCCACTGGCTGGTGGGATGAGGGGCCTCCAAATGACCTGTGCAGAACTGCTCATTCAACTGCTGCGAGACACCTATGGCGTGGACACCGTCTTCGGTATCCCCGGCGTCCACACTGTCGAACTCTATCGCGGGCTTGACGGGGGCGCAGCAGCCAACGGCATCAGGCATGTCACCCCGCGCCACGAACAGGGCGCGGGCTTCATGGCCGATGGCTATGCCAGGGCCACTGGCCGGCCGGGAGTGTGCTTCATCATCACCGGCCCCGGCATGACCAACATCGCCACGGCCATGGGCCAGGCGTTGGCCGACTCCGTCCCGATGCTGGTGATCTCCAGCGTCAACCGCCGCGATACGCTGGGGCGCGGTCAGGGACGCCTGCACGAACTGCCCGGTCAGCAGCAGCTGATGGCTGGCCTATCCCGCTTCAGTCATACCCTGCTCGACCCCGACGGCTTGCCCGAGGCACTGGCCAGGGCCTTTGCGGTGTTTGAGGGGGGGCGGCCGGGGCCGGTGCATATCGAGATCCCCATCGACCTCTTCGATGCGACGGTTGACGAGCCAGGAAGTCGGCGGCACCCGTCACTGGCCAGTGCCTCCCCGGATCCCGAGGCCCTGGAGAGGGCCGGTGACTGGCTGGCAGCGGCGAGGCGCCCGCTGGTGCTGCTGGGTGGCGGCTGCGTCAAGGAGCCGGAGGCGGCAAGGGCGCTGGTAGAAGCCCTGGATGCCCCGACGGTCACCACGATCAATGCCAAGGGGCTGCTGGGCATCGACCATCCACTGGATCTGGGCGCCAATGCCTCCCTGCCAGCCGTGCGTGAACTGGCAAGAGAGGCCGACGTGGTGCTCGCCATCGGCACGGAGCTGGGCGAGACCGATTACGATGTTGTCTTCGACGGCGGCTTCTCCCTTTCCGGGCGGCTGATCCGTGTGGATATCGACCCCGAGCAGCTGGCCAGAAACCAGGCGGCTGAACTGGCCATGGTGGCGGATGCCGGACCCACCCTTAAGGCCCTGGCCAGGCGTTTTTGCGAGACTCCCCGCCAGCGAGACGGCGTGGAAAGGGCTCGGGCTGCTCGGGAGGCACTGGGACTGGCGCAGGACCCGGCCTTCGCGCCCTATGTGCCGCTGTTCGACACCCTCCGTGACACCCTGCCGGAGGCCATCCTGGTCGGTGACTCCTGTGCCACCACCTACGCCGCCAACCACCTGGTGGCACAGCCGGCGCCACGGCGTTTCTTCAACGCCTCGACCGGCTACGGCACCCTCGGATACGGCCTGCCTGCCGCCATGGGAGCGAGTCTTGGGCAGCCCGAGTTGCCGGTCGTAGCGCTGGTCGGTGACGGCGGCATCATGTTCACGCTGACCGAGCTGGCCTGTGCGGTGGAAGAGGGGCTGCCGGTGGTAGTGCTGCTGTGGCACAACCAGGGCTATGAAGAGATCCGCCGCTACATGGATAGCGCGGATGTCCCGCGGTTGGGGGTGGATATCCAGTCGCCGGACTTTCAGATGCTGGCCGCCGGATTCGGTTGCGCCGCTCGTCGCGTTGGTGATGCGGAGGCGCTGGCCGAGGCAATCCGTGGTCGACCCCAGCAAGGGCCGTTGCTGATCGAGATCGATGCGGACGCCTGGAATGCCTCGCTGCAGGAATAGCGTCCCACCGTCCAAGAACCCCACTGCGAGAGAGTCACCCGTGCAACAGCTGACACGACAATTTATCGACAACCGCTGGGTCGAGAGTGCCGGCCAGCGCCGTCTGCCCGTCACAGACCCTTACCGCCAGGAGAAAATCGCCGAGGTCACCGCCGGCGATCCCACCGACGTGGACGCCGCAGTGGCCGCTGCCCGCGGCGCGCTGCCGGCCTGGCAGGCGCTGGACGGGAGGCGTCGTGGCGCTTTTCTCCAGGCCTTCGCTGATGCCCTGGTGGAGCGCCGGGACGCGCTGATGCGGCTGTCCGCCCGCAACAATGGCAAGGCCCTGGCCGAGGCGGGCATCGACCTGGACGATGCCATCGCCTGTTACCGCTACTATGCCGGACAGGCTGCCGAACTGGAGCTGCGGCAGGGGCGCATCGTCGAACATGGCCTTGACGGCATCCGGGCCCAGACCTACGAAGACCCCATCGGGGTGGTGGGCCTGATCACCCCCTGGAATTTTCCGCTGGTGACCAGCGCCTGGAAGATTGCGCCGGCCCTGGCGGCGGGATGCACGATCGTCTTCAAGCCCTCCGAGGTCACACCGCTGCCCGAGCAGGCGCTGGCCGAGATCGCCGAGGCCGTTGGCTTGCCCGACGGGGTGCTCAACCTGGTGCACGGCGACGGCGAAGGCATCGGGGCGCCTTTGACCACCCACCCCGGCGTCGACAAGTTCTCCTTCACTGGCAGCAATGCGGTGGGAGAGATGGTGATGCGTGCGGCAGCCGAGGGCGTCCGTAACGTCTCCCTGGAGCTGGGCGGCAAGTCCCCCATCCTGGTGCTGGATGATGCCGAGGTCGAGCAGGCTGCCGACTGGGTGATGGCGGGCATCTACTTCAACTCCGGTCAGATCTGCTCCGCCACCTCTCGCCTGATCGTCCATGACGCCCTCGCCGAGTCGCTCTATGCGGCCCTGGGTAAGCGCATCGACGCCATTCGCCTGGGGGACCCCCTGGTCGACGACACGGACATGGGGCCGATGAGCAGTGCTCGCCAGCGGGAAGCCGTCGAGTGCTACCTGGCGATGGCCCGAGAGGAGGGGCTGGTTGCCGTGCGTGATGGTCGCCATCGCCAGCTGCCCGAGCGCGGCGAGTTCGTCGCGCCGACGCTCTATCGTGATGTTCCGGTCGAGAGCCGCCTGTGGCAGGAGGAGATCTTCGGGCCGGTACTCTGTGGTCGAAGCGTCGCCAGCGATGAAGAGGCCGTCGAGCTCGCCAACGCCAGCCCGTTCGGCCTGGCGGCCACGGTGGTCGCCGGTGATGTCGAGCGCGCCAGGCAGGTTGGCCTGCGGCTGCGGGCGGGCACCATATGGGTCAACAGCGAGCAGCTGGTGATGCCGGAAGCCAGTTGGGGCGGCTTCGGGATCAGCGGCATCGGCCGCGAGCTGGGGCCCTGGGGGCTGGCGGAGTACCTCCAGGTGAAGCACCTCATCGGGCCCGAGGGAGGCACGCACGCTTGACCATGCTCCTCTGGGGGCCGCCGAGCGTCGCGCAGCGGCGCCCATGGCTGCTCTGTCCGACCTTAAGGCACTGCTGAAGCGAGAGGGCTCAGCGGGTATGAGGCCGGAGCCCTGCTTGCCTCATGATCGAATACGAAGAGCGCTCTAGAATGACTGCCCCTTCGTAACCGGGGGATCGATTGACCCTAATCCTGCAACTGCCGGATCCGGGGTAATCGACCCTCCGGGATCATGCACCTTCTCAACCCGGGGCGACTCACTTGGCCAGGGCGGGGGTATCCGATGGACGCGGAACTATACTGTTCCTGTTCGCCGCGTGCTGGGGCCTGCGCCCAAGAGTCGGGTAAGCGGTGGGCGCCTTGTCGGGAGGCATCACCCGGGACGTCGGGAGGTGACATGTCGGATATCCAGGTGGCCGTGCTGCTGGGCGATCCCCGTCTTCCTTATGCCTATGCCGTCGGTGGCGGCTTCGGCGAGGAGGAACTGGCCGCGGTCGAGCATCTACGCGATGCCCTCGCGCGACTCCGGGGGTACCGTTTCACCTACCTCGACGACCACGAGACCTGGATTGACGATCTGCGGGCCGTTTCCCCTGACCTGGCACTCAACCTCTGCGATACGGGCTTCCGCAACGACTGGGAGCTGGAGCGCGACGTACCTGCGCTCCTGGAGATCCTGGGGATTCCCTATACCGGCGCCGACCCCATGGGCATCAGTCTCACCACCGACAAGGCCCTGGTGCGAGCCCTGGCAGCGGGGCAGGGCATTCCCGTCCCCAACGAGACCTACGTGGACCTGAGCGCGGCCCCGCTGGTCTTGCCGGCCATCTACCCTTGCCTGATAAAGCCAAACAGCAGCGGTGGCAGCTTCGGCATCACTCGAGACTGCGTGGTGCGGGATGTCAGGGAAGCAGAGGCCTACCTGCGCTGGCTAGCGGAGCAGCCCGGTGTCGTCGATGCGCTGATCCAGGACTTCCTCACCGGCCCGGAGTATACCGTGGGGCTGGTAGGCAACAGTGCGAGCGGTTTCACGGTGCTGCCGCCGCTGGAGATCGACTACTCGGCGCTGGATCCCGGTCTGCCACCCATTCTGACTTACGGCTCCAAGGCCGATCCCGACTCGCCGTACTGGGAGAAGCTCAGTTTCCGCCGGGCCGAGATCGATGACGTCATCTGGAGCCAGCTTGTGGACCATTCGGTCAAATTATTCCGCCGCTTGGGGCTGCGCGACTATGCGCGTATCGACTTCCGCGAGGGCGAGGATGGCCAGCCGCGATTGCTGGACGTCAACACCAACCCGACCTGGTACTGGGACGGAAAGCTGGCGCTGATGGCCAAGTGGGCGGGCTATTCCTACCATGAGCTGCTTCAGCTGATCCTCGAGGCGGCGATTACCCGCCATGGCCTTCGCCGTCCTGCCTGAGTCAGGTCACAGCAACCGGCGCACGATCTCCTCGTCCCAGTCCCGGCGCGCGAAGAGCGCGTCGCCCTCGTAGGCCTTCAGCACGCCGCGGATCCGGAAGCTCCGTGAGGTGGCGGTCAGGCTGGTGCGGCATTCCAGACGGGTGGACCAGGTGCCTCGCTGGTGGGTGGTGGTCTGCTCGACCGTCACTTCGGCCGTTTCAGGGTCGTAGTCGTGGATACGGTAGGTCTTGGCGAGGGTATAGCCGACCGTCAGGTCGATGTCTTCGATCCGCGCCAGCGCGGCATCGCCGAAGTCGCCGCCGGTGGTGGCGATCCGGTAGGTCGACATGCCGGTGGTCAGGTCGCGTTCCACCCGGCGCTGGAAGGGGGCCACCTTGAGGGTGGTCATCTCCGGCATGGGCCCGCGTTCCGGGGGATCGAAGGGCCGCAGGTCGGTGTCCTCGGGACGGGGCGGTCGTTCCGGCAGTGTCAGCTGGCTGATCCCGGTATGCAGCGTCAGGTTGACCGGTGCCGGTGCCGGCCAGATCACCGGCCAGTAGCTGGTCGAGATCGCCAGCCGGATGGTGTGGCCGGGCGCGAAGGCATAGGCGATGTCGTTGAGCTTCACCTCCACGCGATAGCAATGCCCCGGCTCCAGGGGGGTGGGATCCTCGCAACTGTCGCGTTGGGTGAGGTTGAGCAGGCCGTAGCTCACCCGCGCCGAGGCGCCGTCCGGGGCGACGTCATTGAGGCGCACGATGACGTAGGCCACCGGCCGGTCCACCGACAGCTTGAGCGAGACGCAGGGGGCACCGAGGATCTCGAGGCGCTGGTCAAGGGGATCCGAGTCGAAGACCAGGGACTTGCCGTCGTCTTCCCGCTGGTCGATGGGCGCCTCGCCCTCAGACCCGAAGCCGTACCAGTCGCCGGCCCCCAGGCCGGTGGTCTGGGGCGAGGCGATGCGCATGCGGTCCTCGCCATCGGCCTTCTCGCCCAGCGACAGCACGTTCAGGTGCAGCGTTTTCGGCTGGATTCTCGGCGAGGGCCAATGCGTCTCCGCCACCCAGCGGCCCGGACGCTCGGCATACATCGGGGCGGGCGGGACGTATTCCTCCATCCAGACTCGCAGCAGGGGCTCGTCCATGATCCCGGTGTTAAGGCCCTTCAGCCAGTGGTCCCACCAGCGCAGGGCCTCCTGGAAGAAGCCGATCGCCGGGCCGGGCAGGGCGGCGTGGGGGAAGGCATGTGACCAGGGGCCGATCAGTCCCTTGCACGGCGCCTTCAGCCCGGCCAGCAGACGGGGAATGGCGTTGACGTAGCCATCGGCCCAGCCCCCCACCGCGTACACCGGGCAGGTCACCGCGTCGAAGTCCTCGCAGACCGAGCCGTGCCGCCAATAGGCGTCCCGGTGGGGATGGCGCATCCACACCAGGGGGTAGAAGGGCACCTGCTCGATGCGATGTTTCCACTGGGTGCGCCATTGTGCTCCGACGATGTCGGGATCCGGCGGGGTCGTGGCACACGAGAGCAGCACGGACCCCCAGCCGAGGTTCTCGTTGAGCAGACAGCCGCCCTGGTAGTGGACATCGTCGCTGTAGCGGTCGTCGGTGGAACACATGGTGATGATGGCCTTGAGCGGGGCCGGCCGCAGGGCCGCCACCTGCAGCGCGTTGAAGCCGCCCCAGGAGATGCCCATCATGCCGACTCGTCCGTTGCACCAGGGCTGGCCGGCCAACCAGTCGATGGCCTCCACGGCGTCGTCGAGTTCCTGCGGGAGGTACTCGTCCAGCATCAGGCCGTCCGAGTCGCCGCTGCCGCGCAGGTCCAGGCGCACGCAGGCATAGCCATGCCCGGCGAAATAGCGGTGCAACGGCTCGTCGCGCAGGCGGGTGAAGTCACGCTTGCGGTAGGGCATGTACTCCAGGATGGCCGGCACCGGCTCGGATTCCGCGTCGGTGGGCCGCCAGATCCGGGCCGCCAGTCGCGTCCCGTCAGCCATCGGGATCCAGACATTCTCGATGACGCGGACCTCACGGGGAAAATCCTCGACGATCTTCATGGCGCTTCCCTCTGGGCGCACCGTCAGCGATGGTGCTTGCTGAAGCATATACGACGACGGCAAACCCGGCGTCCGGTCGTGTTGCGCCGCCGACCGGATCAGGGGGCGCGACGCGCCTCATGGCGGTGAGGGTATATGCTGAAGCATGTCGGTGAGGGCCAGGCCGGTGTCGGGGTCGCGATGCGGGATGTTGGGGGAGAAGCGGGGATGGCGGATGCACAGCAGGACGACGTGACGGTCATCGAGAATGCCTGGATCCCCATGCCGGATGGCGCCCGGCTGGCGGCCAAGCTCTGGCTGCCGGCGGGTGCCGAGTCGGTCGGCGTGCCCGCGGTCCTCGAGTACATTCCCTACCGCAAGCGGGACTTTCGGGCGACCCGGGACAGCCAGATCCACGGCCACTTCGCCCGGCACGGCTATGCCGCGCTCCGGGTGGACCTGCGCGGCAGCGGCGACTCGGACGGCGTGCTCCATGACGAATACCTGTCCCAGGAGCTGGAGGATGGCGTCGAGGTGATCCGCTGGATCGCCGCCCAGCCCTGGTGCAATGGCCGGGTCGGGATGATCGGCATCTCCTGGGGCGGCTTCAACGGCCTGCAGATCGCCGCCCTGCAACCCCCCGAACTGCAGGCCGTGATCACCGTTTGCTCCTCGGACGATCGCTACACCGACGATGTCCATTACATGGGCGGCTGCCTGCTCACCGACAACCTCTCCTGGGCCTCGGTGATGCTCTCCTACAACGCCTGCCCCCCGGACCCGATCATCGTCGGTGAGCGCTGGCGCGAGCTGTGGCAGCGGCGGCTGGAGCACAGCGGGCTCTGGTTGAAGACCTGGCTGGACCACCAGCGACGGGATGCCTACTGGCGCCACGCTTCGGTCTGCGAGGACTTCGCGGCGATCCGCTGTCCAGTGTTCGCCGTCAGCGGCTGGGCCGATGGCTACTGCAACACGGTGTTCCGGCTGATCCACCACCTGAAGGTGCCACGCAAGGGGCTGGTCGGGCCCTGGAACCACAAGTATCCCCACCTGGGTGGGCCCGGTCCCTCCATCAACTTCCTCGACGAGTGCCTGCGCTGGTGGGATCGGTGGCTGAAGGATTGCGATAACGGCGTGGATGGGGAGCCCCTGCTAAGGGCCTGGATGCAGGACAGCGTCTCGCCGATCAGCGACGACCGTCCGGGGCGCTGGGTTGCCGAAATGCAGTGGCCCAGCCGACGTTTGCGGCCGCGGGTCTATGCACTGTCACGGGAAGGCCTGGTTGCCGATGCTCCCGCCGGGGAAGACCCCTTGTCGATCCGTAGCCCGCTGAGCGTAGGGTTGTTCGCTGGCAAGTGGTGCAGTTACGCGGAGAGCACCGACCTGCCCACCGATCAGCGCCTGGAGGATGGCGGCTCGCTGTGCTTCGATACGGCATCGCTCGCCCAGGATATCGAGATCCTCGGCGAGCCCGTGGTGGAACTCGAGCTGTCGGCGGACCAGCCCCAGGCGATGGTCGCCGTTCGGCTCTCCGATATCGGCCCCGACGGCACCGTCACCCTGGTGACCTACGGGCTGTGCAACCTCAGCCATCGCCATGGCCACGACTGTCCCGAGCCGCTCCTGCCCGGCGAGACTTGCCGGGTCACGGTCCGTCTCAACCACGTCGCCCAGTGTTTCCCCGCGGGCAACCGCATTCGGGTGGCGATCTCCTCCTCATACTGGCCGCTTGCCTGGCCGTCGCCGTGCCCGGCGACGCTGACGCTCCATCCTCGAGGCTGCAGCTTGACCCTGCCTCAGCGTCCCTTACGCGCCGCGGATAAGACACTGGCTGACCTTGGCGAACCCCGCATGGCGCCGGGCCCGGCCACCACCCTGTTGGTGCCGGCTCACCGGGAGTGGACGGTGCTCTTCAACCTGGCTACCAACGAGGCCACGCTCGGGGTCATCGACAACGATGGCAGCTGGCGTCTCGACGACCTCGGCCTTACGCTCGGCTATGACGTCACCGAGCGTTACACCCAGGCCAACGACGACTACGCCACGGTTAGTGGCGAGGTCATCAATCGACGAATGTTCGAGCGTGGCGGCTGGCGGGTGGATATCGTCACCCGCACGGTGATGACCAGCACGGCGACCCATTTCCATCTCAACGCCACCCTGGATGCCTACGAAGGCGACGAGCGGGTCTTCTCCCGTACCTGGAACGAAGTCATTCCCCGCGACCATCTGTGAGCTTCGCCAGGTGAAGCGTCCACGACCGGACGCTGGAACCCCTTTGTTCCTGCGTGTGACCAGATGGTGCTCACGCTGCGCCTACTCTGGGAGCCGCTTCTGAGAGCCGCTTTTGAGAGCCGCTAGCTTCGTATCCGCTTTTACTGATTGACTATGGGCGAAGCCGGGCAGGCATCTGGGGCACCTAAGGATAGCGCTTGCCAGCGGCAGGGCGGCGGCCTCGCCGACACTGAACGTCAGCATGCCATAGGGCATGAACTACCGAACCAAGGTCATTAAGCGGATTGCTGATGGATACCTCAACATGGAGAGCTCTTGTCTGACGGTTCGCGCGACTTACCCCGGAGACATGCCACGAACCAGGATATGGGGGGAGACCTGAGGCAAGTCGACGCCTTGTGCCAATCTGGACCTTTTCGGTACCATTTTGTCGACTCCTCATCGGTGGCTTGTACGGAGGAGCGTCGCAAGGAACGACCATGCAGCCCAACCTCAAGAAGCACCAGGCGACCCGGCGCATCACCTTCCTGTCCGCGGCAGTCAATATCCTGCTCGGCGTGGCCAAGATACTTGTCGGCTGGATCGTCGGCTCCGCCGCTCTGGTCGCCGACGGCATCCACTCCTTCTCGGACCTGGTGACCGACGGCTTCGTGCTCGCCGCGTCCCACTATGGCCATCAGGGGCCCGACCACGACCACCACTACGGACACGGCCGCATCGAAACCCTGGCCACCCTGTTCCTGGGCAGCGTACTGATCTTCGTGGCCGGCGGGATCGCCTGGTCGAGCCTTCAGCGCCTGTTCTCCGCCGCCGTGATCCCGCCGCCCGGTGCCTGGGCGATCCTGTTGACCGCCCTGGCGCTCATGTCCAAGGAGTGGCTCTTCCACCTGACACTACGGGTGGCGCGACGCATCGGCTCGAAGATGCTCGAGGCCAACGCCTGGCACCATCGCAGTGACGTGCTCTCCACCGGCGTGGTGATGGTCGCCCTGGTCGGGAGCCAGTTCGGCGCCACCTGGATCGATACCGTGGCGGCGGTCATCGTCGGCCTGATGGTCGGCAAGGTGGGCTGGGACCTGCTGTGGGAGTCGGGCCGAGAGCTGGTTGACACCGCCCTGCCCGTGGCCACCCAAGAGGCGATGCGCCAGGTGGCGAAAAGCGTGTCCGGCGTCGAGGGCATTCACGACCTGCGCACCCGCCAGTCGGCCGGGCACACCATGCTCGACCTGCACGTGGTGGTGTCGCCGAGGATCAGCGTCTCCGAGGGGCATGAGATCGGCAATGAGGTGAGCCGGCGCCTGCGCAACGCCTTTCCCGCCCTCACCGACCTTACCTTCCACATCGACCCCGAGGACGACGCCGGAGAAGGCGACCCCAGCCGCTTCCCGGGACTGCCGCTGCGCCCCGAGGTGGAAGCCGCCCTGGCGCGGCGCTGGACGGCACTGGACGTCTGGCCGGAGATCCGCGAGATGGAGCTGCACTACCTGGAGGGTGCCGTCACGGTGGTGATCTGCCTGGACGAGCAGTCGTCCTTCGACAGCGACGCAGTGATCCGCCGCCTCGAGGCCTGTGCCCGGGACATCGACTGGCTGTCCCACGTCGAAGTGCGCCGCCTGGCGGGCGCCCCCTATGTGCCGGCGACCGGCTGACGCCCCTGCTCTCTTCCCCTATCTGCCAATGCGAGTAATGGAACCGGACGGTTGACGCGAAGCGGACGAGGCCTGGGGGAAGTGAAACAGAAAGCGGTGGAAAGCTCGCAGAAGCCGATATTTGTGGAGTCTCGGGGGATGGGTTATCCGGGAGCCGACAGCTGATGGCCCCCGTGTCATTGAGTAACTGGCCCCGACGCACATGCATTATCAGGAGCTATTCCCGAGGCTTTCGCGAGCGCCAATAACGAGCGATTGTGGGCTTTACGCTAACCCCGTGAACCAGAATCGACAAGGCAACCACCACCAGGGTCAGGTGTATCAATTCCAGCGCGACCTCCTCTTCCAGCCCATGCTGTATGGTGTACATCAGATAGTAGAGGGAGCCAATACCACGAACGCCAAACCAGCCCGCGAGGTGGCGCATACGCATGGGCGAACTGCTCCCTAGCATGCCAAGGTGCACACTGATGGGGCGGGCGACAAGAAATAGAAACGCCGCGAAACCTACGGCTCTCCAACTCCATGAATCCCAGAAGAGCGAGCCACCGATCAGTAAAACTAGAACGATCTCTGCCAGCCGTTCGAGGTGCTCGTTGAATACCAGCGAGCTTTCGCTTACGTGCACATGCGTTATGGATTGCGGCTCACCTTCCAGGCTTGTCTCGACAGGTGCCGAGTAACCTTGTTTGAGTCCGACCAACTTCAATTCGGTATGGCGCAGAGCAACGGCTGCACTAAAAACGGCCAAGAAGCCCCAGGCATCTACTAACAGGCTGATTCCATAGGCGAACGCGATCAGCCCCAGGCCGAGAAAACTTTCCAGAAAGGCAGTGCCCACAAAGTTCTTGCGTATCTTGCTTACTATCCAACCGACACTAACACCCGCCAGGATGCCGATTCCGATACCTGCGCCACTCGCCCAGAGCACATCCACTGCCAGCCACCGCCAACCGGCGTCGCCGAGATCGTGCAGACCCAGCAACCCCAGGCCGAGCATCACGAACGGGAAGGCACTTCCATCGTTCATTCCGGCCTCGCAGGTCAATGAAAAACGAAGTTCGTCAGGGTCATCGGCGTTACGCACCTGAACTTCGGTCGCCAATACCGGGTCAGTCGGTGCAACCACGGCACCTAGCAACACGGCAGCACCAAGAGGTAATGTAAGCCAGTAGTAGCCGAAGAGCGTCACTAGTCCGACAGTAAGAGCCATCGAAACCACCGCCAGTTGCACGGGATTTTGCCATCGTTTCAGGGTAACAGGCGCCGGCATTTTCACGCCGGCGCAGTACAATGAAATAAGCACGGCTATTTCGGTGAGAAACTCCAATAAAGCCGACTCTTCCAGTGGGTTGAAATGAAACAATTCAAAGCCCATGGGACCGACGATACACCCGATAAGCAGATACACAATGGCAGAGGTGACGGGCACGCTTTTGATGTACGAGAAGGTAAATCCCACTACCAGCAGCAGTGATCCAATCAAGATAAACCAGGTGGCGGTTGTCATAGATGACTCGGCAGGTGTATTCATTCGCCTGGCCGCGCAATCCGATTGAGGGGATCAAGCAGTGCGCCTCTGCTGATCAAGCCCCTCTGCCATGGCGGCGAAGATGGCTCATCTGCACACGACCCGCCTCCACTTGGGGGTATCGGCGTGGAAGGCCGTGGAGCGGATGTTAGTAGGTGATATTCACCAGGTCTTCAGCGGTTCCATTTGAGCTGGAACTCGATTTCTTCCTCATCATCTGAGCGTTCGTGTTCGATAGTGAATTTGGCTCGGAGGGGCACATAGATGCGTTCGCCCGCGATCTGTATCTCGAAACGCTCCTCCTTCTCGATCGCATCTGCCAGGCGCCGTAGCTTGGCCACGAAGTCGGCCTTCGGATAACCCTTTTCCACGTCCCTCTCTGCCTTGGAACCCATCTCTCTCTCCTCGATGACCTTGTTATCGACAGCCCCGATCCATCCTCAGCCTCGGATCCAGTCTAGCAGGTAACCCTTCCCTTCCCCGGACGGCGCCAGGCGGTCTCAGCATCGCCTGTAAGGGGGGGCGTTCATGGGCGCTTCGTCGTTGGTGTGGAAAGCGTTCGATGTGCTCGGCCAGGGTATTGCATCCGCTGGATGGCGCTACGGCATGGACAGCATTAGGAGGCGGTAATCAAGGACAGCATCCCTTTTCCCTGGCCTGAGGGCCCGGCGCCGGCAGGGATGCCGGCCGCTGGCGTCAGTGGGGCGCCATCCTCGGGCGTCGGTCCAGCATGGGAAGCCTGGCAGGCCCTGGTCGACAGTCCTGTCCTCGCCTAATGTTGCACTGCACAAAAATCCCTGCTATTGTGCAGTGCATCAGAGCGGGAATCTCCCGTTCCATGGCATTCAGAACCCGGAGGTTCTCATCATGACCAACGCATTCGCATTCGACGCCAAGCAATTTGACACCGCCCAGCTTGAGTCCGTTTTCTTCGCCCCGGCGCGGGCTTTCGCCGCCCTCTCCGTCGACTTCACCGAGAAGCTGGTCAATACCCAGCTCGAGGCCACCAAGGTCTATGCCGACATCAACCTGGCGCAGCTGCGCAGCCTGACCGAGGTCAAGGACGCCGAAGGCCTGAAGGGCTATCTGGAAGGCCAGCAGCAGGTGGTCCAGGACCTGACCGAGCGCCTGAAGGGTGATGCCGAGAAGGTGATGGCCCTGCAGCAGGAGTTCGTTCAGGAAAGCCAGAAGCTGACCGAGGGCAGCGTCAAGCAGGCCCAGGAAAGCGCCAAGGAGACCACCGAGACCGCCACCAAGGCCGTCAAGGAAGCCACTCCCAAGGCCAAGTAACTCCTGGCCCGCCG
>NZ_JASCQQ010000002.1:0-51878 GCF_030012485.1 Halomonas rhizosphaerae | reverse complement strand
GGCTGGGCCGGCCACCTGATCGACATCACCGCGGTACTGGCGACCATCTTCGGCCTGGCCACCTCCCTGGGCTTCGGGGCCTCCCAGGCCGCCGGCGGCCTCAACTACCTGTTCGACGTCCCCAACACCCTCGGCACCCAGCTGGCGATCATCGTCGGCGTCACGGTGGTGGCGCTGTTCTCGGTATGGCGGGGCATCGACGGGGGCGTGAAGCTGTTCTCCAACATCAACATGGTGATCGCCTTCGCCCTGCTGGCCTTCGTGGTGATCACCGGCTCCACCCTGCTGTTCCTCAACGGCCTGTGGGACACCACCCTGGCCTACGCCAGCCATGTCGTGCCGCTCTCCAACTGGATCGGCCGAGACGACACCACCTGGTACCACGGCTGGACGGTGTTCTACTGGGCCTGGTGGATCTCCTGGTCGCCCTTCGTCGGCATGTTCATCGCCCGGGTCTCGCGCGGGCGCACGGTCCGCGAGTTCCTGACCGCCGTGCTGCTGGTACCGACCGTGGTCACCATCGTCTGGATGAGCGCCTTCGGCGGCACCGCCCTGGCCCAGTCCGCGGCCGGCGTCGGCGAGCTGGCCCATGGCATCAGCGACGTCTCCCTGGCGATGTTCCAGATGCTCGAGCAGCTGCCGCTGACCACCCTGACCTCCAGCCTGGCGATCCTGCTGGTGCTGATCTTCTTCGTCACCTCGTCGGATTCCGGCTCGCTGGTGATCGACAGCATCACCGCCGGCGGCAAGACCGATGCCCCGCGCAGCCAGCGGGTCTTCTGGGCCACCCTGGAAGGGGTGATCGCCGGGATCCTGCTCTACGGCGGCGGCGACGCCGCACTCGGCGCCCTCCAGGCCGGCGCCGTGGCCACCGGGCTGCCCTTCACCCTGATCCTGCTGGCGATGGCGTTCAGTCTGGTCAAGGGGCTGCACGAGGAGCAACGCCGCCCTGGGCTCGTCCCGACTGCCTGACCCTGCCCTGCCCTCGAACCGACGACCCCGGCAACCCGCCGGGGTTCTTGTCGATGACTGCCGCACCTCATGGCAGAAGCGGTACTGGACTCGACCTCGCAGGGTCAAGCAGGCATGGTTATCCTCTCGGTATCCACCAGGACGTCGGGTGAATACCGGAGTGACACCCACCGACCCAGCGTTCATGGCCACTCACGCCAAGGAGGACCCCCCCATGTCGAACCGTTTCGCAAGACGCCTGTGCCTGACCGCCCTGCTGTCGCTGATGGCCCTTGCCTCCCATGCCGTCGCCCAGCAGACATCTCCTGGGAGCCCCGGTGCCGATGTCGAGACCGAACAGTTCCGGGACTGGGAGGTGATCTGCCCGCCCGAGCGCAGCCAGGGGGCCTGCACCATGAGCCAGCTGGTCACCAACCCGGACAGCGACGACCCCCTGATGCGGGTGATCGTGGGCTATCCCCCCGAGCTCGAAGGACGCCCGGCGATGACCTTCCTGCTGCCACTGGGCGTGCGACTCGCCCCGGGCCTGCAGTTGAGCGTCGGTGGCGGTGAGCCGGCCCAGTTCCCCTACCAGGTCTGCCTGGAACAGAGCTGCCGCGCCGACCTGCCCCTCGAACCGTCGCTGCTGCAGGAACTGCGCGGCGGCAGCAGCGCGACCCTCAGCCTGATCGGGCCGCGCGGTAACCGCATGGACCTGGACATCTCCCTGATGGGCTTCACCGACGCCAGCGAGCGCATCGCGCCCTGACGATCGCGCCTGCCCCGCACAGACGACAGCCCCGGCACCTGGCCGGGGCTGTCGTCGTCTGACAGGCCGCCTGGTCAGCGGGGCAGGACGCCCTCCTCGCGCAGCAGCTTGAGGATCGCTTCGGCCCCCTGCGCCGGGGTGACGTCTGCAAGCACCTGCCCGCCCCCACCCTCGGCCTTGGCCGCCGCGGCCTTGAAGCGATCCCGGGCCGAGGCGGCCTTGATGACCTTCAGGCGCTTGGGCCGCTTGCGGGCCGGCGCCAGCTGCCACTGGGCCAGCTCCCGGTCGGGTTCGGCGGCCACCGGGGTGGCCTCGAGCTCGGCCCGGCGAGCCGGACCGAAGGCGCTCTGGCGCGCCACCGGGGCGGCGCCATCCACGCTGACGATGGCCGGCAGGCGCACCTTGAGGCGCCGCCGCTGGCCCCGGGGCAGGGCCTGGAGCAGGGTCGCCACGCCGTTCTCGACCCTCTCCACCGCGGCCAGACCATTGACCAGCGGCCAGCCCAGGCGCTCGGCCAGGGCATAGGGCAGGAGGCCCGAGCCCTCGCCTCGCTCGGCCCGAGCCCCGGTGATCACCAGCTGCGGCGGCGCCGCGGCCAAGTGCTCGGCCAGGGCCGGGATGGCATCGGCCCCCTCGGCCTGCTCCAGCAGCGTCAGGGTCTCCAGCCCCATGCCCAGGTAGCCGCGCAGCGCCGCTTCACTCTCCTCGCCGCGCGGGCCGGCATGCAACAGGCTCACCCGGCTGCCGGGCAACTGGCGCTCCAGGCCCAGGGCCAGCTCCAGCCCCCGGGCATCCTGATCGGCGCGGCGGGCGCGCCCGGTGATGGGGTGGCGTCCCACCGAGACCAGTACCGCCACCTCGACTCCCTGCTGCTCAGGCCGCATCGCGCTGCCCTCCTCGCTGCTGTTCCACCTTGGCCACCAGGGCGGCGAGGATCTCGGCGCTCTCGCCGATCACCGCCAGGTCGGCGCGCTTGACCATGTCACACCCGGGGTCGAGGTTGATGGCCACCACCTTGTCGCAGCTCTGAATGCCCTGCAGGTGCTGGATGGCGCCACTGATGCCCACCGCCATATAGACTCGGGCGGTGACCCAGGTGCCGGTGGCCCCCACCTGGCGGTGGCGGTCCATGAAACCGTCATCCACGGCGACCCGGGAGGCCCCTTCGGTGGCCCCCAGCACCCTGGCGGCGTGGTGGAAGCCATCCCAATCCTTGACGCCGTTGCCGCCGGAGAGGATGAACTCCGCCTCGGCGAGCGCCACCCCGGCGGGATCCACCGCCACCTGTCCCAGATCCTCGATACGTGACAGGGCGCTGGGAATCGCCTCCGCCAGGCTCAGGGGCTCGGCGGCGTGACGGGTCTCGTCCACCGGCTCGGCGCATTCGGCCAGGGCCAAGGCGACCCGCGGCAGGGGGCGCTGGATATCCAGGCTCTCCGCCGCGCCGCGGGCGGTACAGCGCCAGCCGGACTCGGACGCCTCGAGCTGCCAGACGCCAGTGGCGGGCCGCTCGCCCAGGCGCAGCGCCAGGCGCCGGCCCAGGTCGGCCCCGCCCAGGGGCGAATCAGGCAGCAGCCAGTGACGCGGCGCCAGCTCCCGCTCCACGGCGGAGAGCGCCGCCAGGCGCGCCTCGGGGGCGAAGCCGGCATAGCCGCCGTCGTCGAGGTGCAGCAGCCGATCGATGCCCGCCTCGCCAAACCCCTCCTCCTTGTGCTCGCCGAACACCACGGCCAGTACGGCACCAGGGCGCTCGGCGTCGGCATCGGCCAGGCGCCGGGCCAGGCCCAGCAGGTCCTTGTCATGGCCGGAGAGGCGACCGCCGGAGAGCTCCGGCACCACCGCCACCAGGAAGGCCGGGGCCTCGATGGTGACCTGGCGACGGCTATCCTGGGCCGCCTGGCGGGCACCGCCCGCGGCCTGGCCACCCTGCTGGGCGCCGCTACGGTCGATGCGCTTGACGCCATTGGGGCCGATAAAGCCGATGGCGTGGGGATTCTTGCGAATCACCCCTTGGGGCCCCAGCCACTCGCTGGCGGCCCCGCCTCCCTGCTCGGCGAGCACGCTCAGGTGCTCGGGATGCAGGCGGTTACGGACAATCCACTCGCGACGTGGATCGCGGCGATGAATCTCGCGCATCAGATCACCTCCTCGGCCTGGGGCCGGCGGGTCGCATCGAACGCACCGACGGCGGGACGCGCCACCAGGGCATCGGCCACCAGCTCGGCGATATCGCGCACCTCGGCACCGGCATCGACGACGCCCTCCAGCATGGCCGTGCACTGCGGACAGCCCACCGCCACCAGCGAGGCGCCGGTCGCCTCGACATCGTTCATGCGCATGTCGGGGATGCGCCGCTTGCCGGGAATATCGGTGATCGGCGCACCGCCGCCGCCGCCGCAGCACCGCGAGCGAAAGCCGGAGCGCTCCATCTCGGAAACCTGGATGCCCAGGGCGCGCAGGACGTTGCGGGGCGCCTCGTACTCGCCGTTGTAGCGGCCCAGATAACACGGGTCATGATAGGTCACGCTGCCACCCTTCCAGGGCCGGAAGGCCAGGCGGCCGGACTCATAAAGCTCGGCGATGTAGGTGCTGTGGTGATAGACGCGGTAGTGGCCGCCGAGCTCGCCATACTCGTTGCCCAGCACGTGGAAGCTGTGGGGGTCACAGGTGACGATATGCTGGAAGCGGTACTGCGCCAGGGTGGCAATATTGCGCCTGGCAAGGGACTGGAAGGTGGCCTCGTCGCCCAGGCGACGCGCCACGTCACCGCTGTCGCGCTCCTCGTTGCCGAGCACGGCAAAGTCGACGCCGGCGGCGCGCAGCACCTTGACCAGGGCCCTCAGCGTCCTCTGGTTGCGCATGTCGAAGGCGCCATCGCCCAGCCACAGCAGCACGTCCACCTGCTGCAGGTCGGCGATCAGCGGCAGATCGAGGTCGGCCGCCCAGTGCATGCGTGCGCCGGGGGCGAAGCCGCCGGGATTGTCGGTGGCGATCAGGTTGTCGAGCACCTCGGGGGCCTTGTTGGGCGTCTCGCCGCGTTCCAGGGTCAGGAAGCGGCGCATGTCGACGATGGCGTCCACGTGCTCGATCATCATCGGGCACTCCTCCACGCAGGCGCGGCAGGTGGTGCAGGACCACAGGGTCTCGGCATCCACCAGCGCCTTGCCCTCGCGGGCCACGATGGGCCCATGGGGGGTGCCATGGTGCTCGCCCACCGGCTTGCCCCCAAGCCCTTGTGAAGGGTGGGGAGAACCGGCGTAATGGGCATCGCTGCCCCCGGCCATGCCCACCACCATGTCCTGGATCAGCTTCTTGGGATTGAGCGGCTGGCCGGCGGCGAAGGCCGGGCAGACTGCCTCGCAGCGCCCGCACTGCACGCAGGCATCGAAGCCCAGCAGCTGGTTCCAGGTAAAGTCGGCGGGCGTCTCCACGCCCAGCGGCGCCGACGGGTCTTCCAGGTCCAGCGCCTTGAGGCCGGTGGAGCGCCCCTCCCCTCCTGCTTTGGTGGAGAAGCGCTCCGGGCGGCGATGGAAGGCCAGGTGCAGGGCGCCGGCGAAGGCGTGCTTCATGGGCCCGCCCCAGGTCATGCCGACGACCATCTCGGCCAGGCCCCAGGCCACCACCGCGGCCAGCAGCAGCCCCAGCAGCCAGTGACCGACGCCGGCCGGCAGTATGCCGACCGCCGGCAGGGTGATAGCAAAGACGCCCAGGGAGAAGGCCATCAGGCTCCTGGGCAGGCGCATCCAGGGGCCCCTGGAGAGGCGCGCGGGCGGGTTGCGGCGGCGCCGGGCCACGAACAGGCTGCCCACGAACATGGTCGCGCTGGCCAGCAACAAGAGTCCACCCAGCCAGGGATTGGCGAGCCCCAGGCCATGCACCAGGGTCATCAGCACGGCGGCGGCCACGAAGCCACCGGCGGTGGCCACATGGGTGTTGGACATCACCTTGTCACGCCCCACCACATGGTGCAGATCCACCAGGTAGCGGCGCGGCATGGCGGCCAGGCCCTTGAGCAGCGGCACGGCGGAGGGCCGCCCCTGGCGCCATAGGCGAACACGCCGCCAGGCGCCGATCACCGCCACGCCCAGGGCAGCGAAGATCAGTATCGGTAGCAGGGTCTCGAGCATGGTGCTCACCTCATAGGCGAGCCGGAAGCTGTAAGCCGGAAGCTGGAAGAAAGGGCGAAAGGCCGCGTTTCACTTCCAGCGTCAAGCTTCTGGCTTCCAGCGGGTGGTCAGAAGTCCTTGCAGATCCGCAGGGCGTCGTAGATGGCCGCATGGGTATTGCGCGGCGCCGTGCAGTCGCCCAGGCGGAACAGCAGGAAGCCGTCCCCCGCCTCGCTCAGGCAGGGCTGGGGCTGAATGGCATAGAGCGCCTCCAGGTCCACCTGCCCCTTGTTGCGGGACTGCGCCTTGAGGGCGTAGTAGAGCCCCTCGTCGGGACGCACGCCGTTCTCCACCACCACCTGGTCGACCACGCGCTCTTCCAGGGCACCGGTGTACTCGTTCTCGAGCACCGCCACCAGGCCGTCGCCCTCCCGGTAGACCTTGTGCAGCAACAGGTCGGAGGACATGATCACCTCCTTCTCGTAGAGGCTGCGGTAGTAGGTCGGGAAGGTGGTGCCGCCCACCGCGGCGCCGGGCTTGATGTCGTCGGTGACGATCTCCACCTTGGCGCCCTTGTCGGCCAGGTAGTCCGCCGCCGAGAGCCCGGAGAACTCGCAGATGGTGTCGTAGATCAGCACGTTCTTGCCCGGGGCGACCTTGCCGGAGAGGATGTCCCAGGTGCTGACCACCAGGCTCTCCTCGGGATTCTCGGAGTAGCCCCACTGCGGATCCTGCTCCAGGAAGGGATGACCGCCGGTGGCCAGCACCACGATATCCGGGCGCAGGTCGAGCAGGGTCGCCTCGTCGGCGCGGGTGCCCAGGCGCAGGTCGACGTTCAGGCGCGCCAGCTCCAGCTGATACCAGCGGGTGATGCCGGCGATCTGGTCGCGCTGCGGGGCCTGGGCGGCGATGGTGATCTGCCCGCCGAGCGCCTCGGCGGCCTCGAACAGGGTGACGTCGTGGCCGCGCTCGGCGGCGACGCGGGCCGCCTCCATGCCGCCGGGGCCACCGCCGACCACCACGACCTTGCGCTTGGGGCCTTCGCTCTTCTCGATGATATGCGGTAGGCCCATGTACTCGCGGGAGGTGGCGGCGTTCTGGATGCACAGCACGTCCAGGCCCTGGTACTGGCGGTCGATGCAGTAGTTGGCGCCCACGCACTGCTTGATCTGGTCCACCTGGCCCATCTTGATCTTGGCGATCATGTGCGGGTCGGCGATTTGCGCCCGGGTCATGCCCACCAGGTCCACATAGCCGCCCTCTAGGATGCGCTGGGCCTGGTTGGGGTCCTTGATGTTCTGGGCGTGGATCACCGGCACGCTGACCACTTCCTTGATGCCCGCCGCCAGGTGCAGGAAAGGCTCCGGCGGGTAGGACATGTTGGGAATCACGTTGGCCAGGGTGTTGTGGGTGTCGCAGCCGGAGCCGATCACGCCGAAGAAGTCCACCTGCCCGGTGGCATCGTAGTAGGCGGCGATCTGTTTCATGTCCTCGTGGGAGAGGCCGTCGGGGTGGAACTCGTCACCGCAGATGCGCATGCCCACCACGAAGTCGTCGCCGACCTCGGCGCGCACCGCCTTGAGCACCTCCATGCCGAAGCGCATGCGGTTCTCGAAGCTGCCGCCCCACTGGTCCTCGCGCTTGTTGACCCGCGGGCTCCAGAACTGGTCGATCAGGTGCTGGTGCACGGCGGAGAGCTCGACGCCGTCGAGGCCCCCTTCCTTGGCCCGGCGCGCGGCCTGGGCGAAATCGCCGATGATGCGCCAGATATCCTCCTCCTCGATGGTCTTGCAGGTGGAGCGGTGCACCGGCTCGCGGATGCCGGAGGGCGACAGCAGAGTCGACCAGTCGTAGCCGTCCCACCGCGAGCGGCGCCCCATATGGGTGATCTGGATCATGATCTTGCCGCCGTGCTTGTGCACGGCATCGGCGAGGTTCTGGAAGTGTGGGATGATGCGGTCGGTGGCGAGGTTCACCGAGCTCCACCAGCCCTGGGGGCTGTCGATGGAGACCACCGAGGAGCCGCCGCAGATGCTGAGGCCGCAGCCGCCCTTGGCCTTCTCCTCGTAGTACCTGACGTAGCGCTCGGTGGTCATGCCGCCGTCGGTGGCGTGCACCTCGGCGTGGGCGGTGCTGACGACCCGGTTACGGATGGTGAGCTTGCCGATCTCGATCGGCTGGAAGATCGCGTCGAATGCCATGGTTCTCTCTCCTCGTTCCCGGGCTTAGCGGGCGGCGCCGGTCAGCGGCTTGACTTCGAAAACGCCCACCTCGCAGCCTTCCTCGGCGGCGCTCTGGGTCTGCTCGGCGACGGTGCGCAGGTCGCTGCCGCGGGCGGCGAGGATCTGGTCCATGGCGCCGGCGAACCAGCCGGTGAACATGTACTCGACCTTGCGACCGACCTTGCCCAGCTGATAGACGAAGGCGCTGTGTTCCAGGCGCACCCGACAGGTGCCGGCGTCGAGGTCGATGGCCTCGGTGATGAAATGGCCCCAGCCGCGCTGGGAGAGACGCTTCATGTAGTGGTCAAAGACGTCCACGCCCTCGAGGCCATGGCACTCGGCCTCCTTCTCGCACCAGTGCCAGGCGCTCTTGTAGCCGGCGTGGTAGAGGATCTCGGCGTACGTCTCGGCGCCGAGCGCCTCCTCCACGGCCACATGGTTGTTGATGAAGAAATGGCGCGGCACATAGAGCATGGGCAGGGCATCGGTGGTCCAGACGCCGGTCTCGCTATCCACTTCGATGGGCAGTTCGGGGGCCATCTTGGTCACGGTGGTAGTCCTCTAAACTCGTTGTTCTTGGCAGTCAGTCGACAGGGGCTTTCCGGCGGCAGGTCCCGGGGTGCCGGACCATCGAGGAGGCGCTGTCTTGGAAAGGGATCTCCTCTTCGGCCTGCCCCCGTCGCCCCCTCGGGCGATGCAAAGTGAGAAAGGTGTTATCAGTCGCCCCAGACGTCTTTCAGCACGCGCACCCAGTTCTCGCCCATGATCTTCCTCACCTGGGGCTCGCTGAAGCCGCGGCGAGAGAGCGCCTCGGTGAGGTTGGGGAACTCGCCGATGGTGCGGATGCCCTCGGGGTTGATGATCTTGCCGAAGCGGGTCAGGCGGCGGGCATAGCCCTTGTCGTGGGTGAGCCACTCGAAGAAGTCCTGGTCGTGGCCCTGGGTGAAGTCGGTGCCGATGCCGATGGCGTCCTCGCCGACGATGTTCATAACGTACTCGATCGCCTCGACGTAGTCGTCGACGGTGGCATCGACGCCGGCACGCAGGAAGGGGGTGAACATGGTCACGCCGACAAAGCCGCCCCGGTCGGCGATGAACTTGAGCTCGGCGTCGGACTTGTTGCGCGGATGCTCCTTGAGCCCGGAGGGCAGGCAGTGGGAGTAGCAGACCGGCTTCTCGGAGGCCTCGATGACCTCGGTGGAGGTCTTCTCGCCGACGTGGGAGAGGTCGCACATGATGCCGACGCGATTCATCTCGGCGACGATCTCGCGGCCGAAGCCGGAGAGGCCGCCGTCACGCTCGTAGCAGCCGGTGCCCACCAGGTTCTGGGTGTTGTAGCACATCTGCACGATACCCACGCCGAGCTGCTTGAAGACCTCCACGTAGCCGATCTGGTCCTCGAAGGCGTGGGCGTTCTGGAAGCCGTAGAGAATGCCGGTCCTGCCCTCCTCCTTGGCCCGGGTGATGTCGGCGGTAGTGCGCACGGGGCGGACCAGGTCGCTGCACTCGGCCATCAGCGCATTGGACCGGACGATGTTGTCGACGGTGGCCTGGAATCCCTCCCAGACGGAAACCGTGCAGTTGGCCGCCGTCAGCCCACCGCGCCGCATGTCCTCGAACAGCTCGCGGTTCCACTTGGCGATGATCAGGCCATCGATGACGATGGCGTCGTCGTGCAGCTCTCTTGGGGTCATGTGTACCGCTCCGGGGATGTGTTCGACTCGACGGCAGCATAGCGCTGGCCCACCCCGGCTCGGCGCCTGGAAGCGACGACGAGAATTCCAAAAACGTCATGACTGTCGCGCCTACGACGCACGACGACGCCATGCCGGCCCGTGAGGGTCGGCATGGCGATCGGGTCCGGCAGGAGGTGTCAGGAAGGCACGGTTCAGGAGCGCAGGAGCACGCTGGCGTAGGTCGGCTCGCCGCGCGCCTGGTCGAGCGCCATGATGGCCGAGGAGACCGGCTCGGTCGGGTAGGCCTCGAAGGTCAGCAGTTCCAGGTTGGTCCCTGCCTGCGCGCATGACGGGGCCACCGGCAGCCTGACCTGGCTCGCGCCCAGTCGTTCGTCCCGGGGCGGCTGGCCGAAGAACTCCCGGTAACACTTGGAAAAGTGCGGGGTGGACACGAAGCCGCAGGCGGATGCCACCTCGATGATCGAGATCGAGGTCTGCTTGAGCAGCTGCCGGGCGCGGGTCAGCCTCAGCTTGAGGTAGTAGCGCGACGGCGAACAGAGCAGGTATTTCTGGAAGAGCCGCTCGAGCTGGCGACGCGACACGTCGACATAGGCCGCGAGTTCCTCGAGCCCGATGGGCTCCTCCAGGTTGGCCTCCATGAGTGCCACGATCTCGAGCAGCTTGGGCTGAGTGGTGCCGAGGATATGCTTGAGCGGCACGCGCTGCTGGTCCTGCTCCCCGCGCACGCGGTCACAGATGAACATCTCGGAAATCCCCGCCGCGAGCTCGCGGCCGTGATCCCGGCCGATCAGGGTGAGCATCATGTCCAGGGGAGCGGTCCCGCCCGAGGCGGTGGCCCTTTCGCGATCGATGGAGAACAGCCGGGTCGTGAGCAGGGCGCGGGGGAAGGACTCCTGCATGGCGGCCAGGCACTCCCAGTGGACACTGGTCTCGTAGCCATCCAGCAGCCCCGCCTTGGCCAGCGCCCAGCTGCCGGTGCAGATCCCCCCCAGCCGACGGGAGAGGCGTGCCTGACCCTGCAGCCAGACGACATGCTCGCGCTGTACCGCGCGCGCCGGTCCCACCCCACCACAGACCACCACCATGTCCAGCGCCAGCGGCACCGTGATCGCCGCATCCGGGGTGACCTTTAAGCCATCGCTGGCGGAGATCGGCTCGCCATCGAGGCTCAGGGTGAACCATCGATAGAGCTCCCGGCCGGCCAGCTGGTTGGCCATGCGCAACGGCTCGATGGCCGAGGCCAGCGAGAAGAGCGTGAAGTTTTCCAACAGCAGGAAGCCGATGGCCTGGGGAGCGGCCGACTTGTGCGGCGCCTGGGAAGAGGTCGTCATGGCGAGACTCCTGTACGGGGGGTCGTACACAGGGTGTTGTTGTGTCCGAATCCGGACGCCCGCCGGTGTCTGGCTGTCGCGATCAGGCAAGTCCGTCCCGAAAGGTACCGCAAGGCGTCGTGATCTGGCATGTCACAATTACCTATCCGCCGCCGCGCCGCCAGTTGATACCGACAATGATGTCGCATTCAGGGCGATGGGGT
Source organism: Halomonas rhizosphaerae (assembly GCF_030012485.1). Classification (NCBI taxonomy): domain Bacteria; kingdom Pseudomonadati; phylum Pseudomonadota; class Gammaproteobacteria; order Oceanospirillales; family Halomonadaceae; genus Halomonas; species Halomonas rhizosphaerae. The sequence continues at coordinate 40,599 of NZ_JASCQQ010000002.1, read as the reverse complement.
GTCGCTCACAGGCAAGGTGGGGGGGGGGAAGGGAGGGCTCAGGCCGGCGTCACCGACCCTTGCTGGTGACGATGTCATGGCATCAGGGTTCTACCGGCCGCCACCATTAGCCCGGCGCCTCACGGCGCATGGCCCGGGCCCAGACAGCGGCAAAGTCGGCGGCCGGCAACGGTCGGCCGTAATGGTATCCCTGGGCCTGGTCACAGCCCATGCCGGCCAGGGCCTCGGCCTGCTCCGGCGTCTCGACGCCCTCGGCCACGGTCTTCATCCCCAGGGTCTGGGCCATGGCGATGATGGTCTCGATGATGGCCCGGTCATGGTGGCTCTCGAGCATCTCCCGCACGAAGGAGATATCGATCTTCAGGGCATCGGCCGAGAACCGGCGCAGATAGGAGAGCGAGGAGTAGCCGGTGCCGAAATCGTCGATGGCCAGGGCATAGCCGGCCTCGCGCAGCGCATGGGTAATGCCGACGGCCTGCTCGGGGTCGCGCATGAAGTCACTCTCGGTGAGCTCCAGGCCGATGGCCGAGGCGGGGACGTCCCGGGTCAGGGTGGCGATGTGCTCGGCCAGTTGCGGATCCACGAACTGCTGGGCGGAGACGTTGAGGGAGAGCCGGCCGGGCAGGGCCATGCCCTCGCGCCGCCAGGCGGCCATCTGCCGGGAGGCCGCCTGCAGCACCCAGTCGCCCAGCGGGCGTACCAGTCCGCGCTCCTCCGCCAGGGGAATGAACTCCCCCGGGCTGACCCAGCCCCATGCCTCGTCGTTCCATCGGCACAGCGCTTCGGCGCCCACCAGCTCGCCGGTGCGGAGGTCGACCTGGGGCTGGAAATGAAGCTCGAGGCGCTGGCCGCTGATCGCCGCGCTCAGCCGTTCCGTCATCTGCTGGCGGCGCTGGAGCGCCTGGGTCATCGATTCGTCGAAGGGGCAGGTCCCACCCTCCTGCTGCTTGGCGTGATAGAGCGCGATGCTGGCGGACTTGAACAGCTCCACGGGGGTGACGGCATCCCGCGGGTACCGGGCCGAACCGATGCTGACCTCGAGCACGAAGGTGCGATGCCCGAGCTCGATGGGCTTGCCCACGGCGGCACGCAGCCGACGCACGCTCTGCTCGAGGCTGGTTTCCTTGGCTTGTGGCACCAGCACCGCGAACTCGTCGCCGGAGAGCCGCGCCAGCACCTCGTTCGGCCCCATGGCACGCGCCAGCCGCCCGGCCGTGGTCGAGAGCAGCTGGTCACCGACCTGATGACCGTGGAGGTCGTTGATCTCCTTGAAGCGGCGGATGTCGAGGAGCAGCAGAAGGAGGGGATGCTGGCCCTTCTCGGCCTCCTGCCTCAGGCGCATGAGCTCTTCCATGAAGCGCACCCGGTTGGGCAAGCCGGTGGTGCCGTCGGTATAGGCCAGCTGGTGCATGCGGCGATGGTCACGGCGCCGTTCCAGCTCCGCCGCGGCCCCGGTGGAGAGAATGCGCAGCACCGAGGTGGCGAAGGCGTTGGCCTCCAGCGGACGGCGATACAACACCATGACCACGCCGATCGGTTCGCCCTTGGCGTTGTCCAGGCGGCGGCCGATCCAGGCCCTGGCCACCCCGGCCACACCTGGCAGCAGCGCGGTGCTGTCGCATTCAACCATGGCCTCGCGCTCGTCGAGGACCTGCTCACAGGGGGTGCCCGCCAGCGCATAGGCGTAGTTGTCGAGCCTCTGCCCCTCCGAGACCACGCTGACCATGCTCATGGTCGCGGACGCGCGGCTGCTCAGGGGATCGACGTCCGGCCGGGAGGCGTCGAGCAGGGCAATGAAGCCGGCATCCGCCTCGAGGATCTCGACCAGGGTGCTGACCAGCTGATGGAAGTAGTCGTCGCCGATGCGGGTGGTGACGGTCGAGGCCACCTGCATCACCGCCTCCTGGACACGCTGTGCCTCATGTTGCTCGGTGATGTCGGTGATGAAGCCCTCCAGATGGAGGAGCTCACCGGCGGCATCGAAGACCCCCTGGCCCTGCTCCCACATCCAGCGGGTGCCATCCCCGGCATGGTGCAGGCGGTAGATCACGCGAAAGGGTTCTCTGCGTGAAACGGCGGCCTGGACCTCCTCGAACACCCGCTCACGGTCGGCGGGATGGATCAGCGCGGCATAGCTGGCGACCCGGTTGTCCTGAAGCTCGTCGGCCCGGTACCCCGTCAGCGCGTGCGCCCCCTGGCTGACGATCCGCATGGTCCAGTCGCGATCATTCAGGCAGCGATACGCCATGCCGGGCAGGTGGTTGAGCAGGGTGTCGAGGCGACGCTCGCTCTCCTTCACCGCCCGCTCGGCCCGGCTGCGGTCCAGCTCGGCGCCGGCCTGGACCGCGGCGATGCGCAGCACCTCTTTCTCCAGGCCAGCGGTCTGCATGGGCGTGTTCTTGAGCACCGCGAGCAGGCCCAGGGGGGTCCCGTCCGCGGCCAGGAGCGGCAGGCCGAGGTAGCTGACCGCGCCCAGCTGACGCAGGAGTCCATCGTCGGGAAAGCGGGCCTGGACATCATTCGCGTAGAGACAGGCCTCCTCGACGACCACGGTCTCGCAGGGCGTGCCCGCCAGCGGATAGGCGAGGTTCGGCCGAGACCGGCCATGCGACCAGACCGCCAGGGTCCGGACCATGGCATCCCCGGTGACCCGGGCCACCAGCACATGGTCGACCCCCAGGATGGCCGCGAGCCGCGCCACGAGGGTGTCGTAGAACTCGGGGGTCCCGCTCCTGCCAAGGCCCTCCGCCAGCTGGCGAAAGGCCTCTTCAGCCCCCATCCGTGAGTGCATTGCCGTGCTCCCTCATGGCCATCTCCGCATCGCTGCCCGGCCCGAGATGCTGGCTCCGTGTCGGGATCTGACCCATACGATGACAGGAACGGCAGGCAGGGTAAATCGCGCACTCACCCCGTTAGCCTCGCCGTGAAAGTGGCCCAGCGCCGGGAGAGGCGTCGAGAATCATCCGGCTACCGAGGACTCGTCGTCGAAGAAGGGCCTTACGGCCCAGGCGACCACGGGCGTGACTGAACGAGCTGGCCCCAGTTCGAGACCTGCGGTGCAACCAAGTGATCGAGTCCGACTACATGACCGCCCCTCCAGTACCAGCACCGGTAGGGCGCAAGCACTCAAGCAGGCGGGTCAGTCAAGACTCGTCACCATGGTCTCCGCATGCCATCACTGACGATGCCACGGCCAAGGCAAATGCCGGCAGTGCGTAAAGCAGTTATTAGCAATAAGGATGGGACATGAGACCGCCGACCCATAACCGGGCCTCATAACGATAAGTGTCAGTATCTGATGGTGGCCAGATTGGGAAACCCGGGCCCCGCACACAAGTTTCCTGCATTCTGCAAGATTGATGCAGATCAATGGGCAGGTGGCCTCACTGGTCTACGGTAAGAGAGCCGCTTCCAACCACTTGTCTGCCACCATGGCCAAGAGCCCACCGAAACGCCGCCTCAGACTTGTCCATGCCTTGACGTGGATGCGTATCGGGATGGCCGCACTGATGCTAATGGGTCTTTTTCTGGTTGCGACCCAAACCACCGCCCACCAAGAGACCTCCTTCCAGGGCGAGGTAGAGACCGGGCAACATATCGACGCCCCCCAGGATGCGCCCAGCTGCCACCACGGTCATGGCACGCGTCATCTCGTTGGTGTCATGTCGCACGTAACGCAGCAAGACATCAAGTTCGCTACGGTTCACGAGTCCCTGGGCGGTATGGACCCGGCTCCTCGGATAATCGCCAGCAGCGGCGCCCCGCAAGCCCTGCCCGATCCTTCTCCCCTTCCCGTCTACCTGCTGACGCACCGGTTCAGATCCTGAGTCCTGGGTGGCTTTCCTCACACCCCGTCGTTGTTGCTTGGCATTGACCTGTGTGCCGCACGTAGCCGGAATAATGTGGGCAAAGGCCTTGAATGGGCCCAATAGCTCGCCAGGAGAACGATCATGGAAATTCGCAAGCATACTCTCGCCCTCGGACTCGTCCTGGCACTCGGCGCCAGTGCTTCCGGCGTCACCCTCGCCCAGGGCATGCCGTACAACCCGCCCGACCAGGGAGGCGGCATGACGAACGGCATGATGGGCGGCGGCATGATGCCTTGCCCGATGATGGGCGGCGCGGGCGTGGGCATGATGCAGGGGATGCTCGACCCGGAGCAGCGCGACGAGATGCGCGCGCTGATGCAGGAGCACCGCCCCGCCCAGTTCGAACGCATGGGCCGCCTGATGAACCTGCGCGACGACCTGATGGCGGAAATGCATGGCCAACGCCCGGATCCCGAAGAAGTCAAGACCCTGCATGGCCGGCTGGCCGAGCTTCACGGCGAGATGATGGCCGAGAGGGTGCGCATGCAAAATGCCATGCATGACCTGCTGACCGACGAGCAACGTCAGCAGCTTCAGCAGGCCACACCTGAGAGCAGCGTCGCTCCCGACGACCACGACGCCCATCACTGAACCGCTTCGATAGAAGCGCCAGGATGTCCGGGCGGCCACAGTTTGGCCGCCCCTTCGGCTCCGCCTCAGGAGGCATGCGATGACCGATTCGACCCCGACCACGATTACCCTGACGGTCCCCGGCATGGGCAGTGACCACTGTGCCGGTATCGTGCGCAAGACGCTGGAACGCCTCGATGGCGTGAACGACATCCAGACCAATATCGCCAACCACCATGTCAGCATGACCATCGAGGAAGGTGGGCCCGACGGTGACGCCTTGAAGAAAGCCGTCGAGGGCGCCGGCTATGACGTGGCCGCCGTCAGTGGAGGGGCCGGCAAGCAACAGGTCCGCCTGACGGTACCCGGCATGGGCTCGGACCACTGTGCCGGCATCATCCGCAGCACCCTGGCGCGGCTCGAGGGTGTCGAATCGATCGACACCAATATCGCCAGCCACCGTGTGGCGGTAACCGTCGCCCGGGATGGCCCCGATGGTGACGCGCTCAAGAGCGCCGTGGAGGGGGCCGGCTATGATGTGGCCGCCGTGCAGGCCGACGAGGCGGAGGACGCCGACAGCGACGCCGAGATCGAGGAAGCCTACCTGAGCCAGGCCCGCAAGCGGCTGATCATCGCTGCGGTCCCCACCACCCTGATCATGCTGCTGATGATGCCGCACATGTTCTGGCAGCCGATTCCCGGCTACCTGGCCATCATCGCCGTGCTGGCCTTTCCGGTGGTGTTCCTCTATGGCGGTATCGCCACCCACAAGTCGACCTGGCGCTCGCTGAAGAACGGTACCTTCAACATGGATGTGCTGATCTCCATGGGCAGCCTGCCGCCCTATCTGATCGGCCTGGTCGGCTTCGTCTACCCCATGACCTCGTTCATCGAAATGGCCGCCACCATCATGACCTTCCACCTGCTGGGGCGTTACCTGGAGGCATTGGCCAAGGGGCGCGCCTCCCAGGCCATCCGCCGCCTGATGAACCTGGGCGCCAAGACGGCGCGCGTCGAACGCGATGGCGAGGAGGTGGAGGTGCCGGTGAAGGAGCTTGCCCCGGGCGACATCATGATCATACGTCCCGGCGACAAGATTCCCACCGACGGCGAAGTGGTCGAGGGCGAGAGCCATCTCGACGAGTCCATCGCCACCGGCGAGTCGATACCGGTCTACAAGAGCCCCGGGGACAGCGTGATCGGTGCCACCATCAACAAGGAGGGACGATTGCGGGTCAAGGCGACTCGCGTCGGCGGCGATACCTTTCTCTCCCAGGTGGTGCGCCTGATCGACCAGGCTCAAGGCTCGCGGGTGCCGATCCAGGAATTCGCCGATCGCATGACCGGACGCTTCGTGCCGGCAGTGCTGGCCATTGCCCTGGCCAGCCTGATTGCCTGGGCACTGTTCCCGGATGCCCTGCGACCGATCCTCGACTGGGGCGCGACCTTCCTGCCCTGGGTGAACCCCGAGGCCGCCACGCCGGTGCTGGCGATTCTCGCCGCCATCGCCGTGCTGGTCATTGCTTGCCCATGCGCCTTGGGCCTGGCCACTCCCACGGCGCTGATGGTGGGCTCCGGCATCGGGGCCGAGCGTGGCATCCTGATCCGTTCAGGCGAGGCGATCCAGACCTTCAAGGACGTCAAGGTGATGGTGCTCGACAAGACCGGCACCATTACTCGCGGCGAGCCGAAACTCACCGAGGCCGTCGCCACCGAGGGCGTCGACGAAAACCGCCTGCTCACCCTGGCGGCGAGCGTGGAGAACGCCTCGGAGCACCCTATCGCCCGGGCCATCGTCGACGGTGCCCGGGAGCGTGATGTGAAACCCGGAGAGGTCAGCGAGTTCCGTTCCACCGGTGCGCGCGGTGTCTCGGGTAAGGTTGGCGACGAAGCGGTGCTGATCGGCAATCGCCGGTTGCTGGAAGAGGAAGGCGTGACCGGCCTCGAGGCCCTGGATGACGCCATGGGCGAGCTCGAGGGCAAGGGACGCACCGTGGTGATCGTCGCCGCCAACGGGCAGTCCCTGGGTCTGGTCGCCGTGGCCGACACCCTCAAGCAGGAGTCGGTGGAGGCCATCCGTGGCATGCATGATCTCGGCCTGCACGTGGTGATGATCACCGGCGACAACGAACGCGCCGCCCGCGCCGTGGCCGACGAGGTGGGCATCGACGAGGTCCAGGCCGGCGTACTGCCGGAAGGCAAGGTCGATGCCATCCGCGCGCTGCAGGAAAAGCACGGCAACCACGTGGCCATGGTCGGCGACGGCATCAACGACGCCGCAGCGCTGAAGCAGGCCAACGTGGGTATTGCTATCGGCGCCGGTGCCGACGTGGCCATCGAGGCGGCGGACGTGACCCTGGTACGCGGCGAGCTCACCGCCGTGGTAGACGCCATGCACCTCTCGCGTGCCACCTTCGGCAAGATCGTCCAGAACCTGATTTGGGCCAGCGCCTATAACGTGGCCGCCATCCCCATCGCCGCCATCGGCCTGTTGCACCCGATGATCGGCGTCATCGCCATGACCACCAGCTCCCTCTCGGTGATCGGCAACTCGCTGCTGCTCAAGCGGCGTTACGCCCGCGAGCAGCCCCGCGGAGAGCCTTCCACTGCCACCCCATCGGTCCAAGCCAAAGGCGACCGCTCATGACACGACCAGAGTCCACCAAGCCCCCCTCGGGAGAGGCCGAATCACAGCAAGAGCCGTCTTCCCATGCCGGGGCACTCCATAAATGGATGATGACCGCCTGCGTGGTGCTGATGGGAGGCGCCGTGCTGCTGTTCATGTGGCGCGGGCAATCACTGAGCAGCGGCGCCTGGCTGGTACTGCCGCTGGCCCTCTGTCTCGGCATGCACTTCCTGATGCACCGTCGTCTCGGGCACCATGAGCCTGATCGTGATGAATAATAAGCGCTAAAACAGCCAAGCGGCATCGGTAACAAACACGCAACGCCGATGCCGCACTGCCACTTTATTAGTTGAAATCAGTAAAGACAGATTAAACCCCGTCGGAGGCTAACAGATAGCTCCAGCGGGGTTTATGTATCATTTTTAGCGTAATGTGCGACGGCGCACAGAGAGTTCTGATAAATGCTGCCATGGTTTAAAACATACTTGCCTAAATGAGCAGAGGAAAACTATTTATCACCATGGAGGAGCTTTAATTCGATAACACCAAGAGCAGCGTCAACCTGAATAAGCATAAAATTCTCTTAGCGGCTCGAGAGCCTTGATGAATAGCCGATATTTTTGAAAACCATGACAATCCTGAAGATGCCTGACGACCGCAATGACCAAGTGACGCACGTTAGGCTTCGCATTGAATCATACGTCACACACCAGAAGGAATACCAAAGATGGACGAAAAAAGGCAGATGACGGGAATGGGCTGGGGTCGATTCGCGGCGATGATCGCGACATCGACATTCATCATGTTTTTCTTGATGTATCAACTCGTCTATTCATTCGATCACGCAATGTTAAGCACAAACCGCCTGATCGCCTCTTTGGTGATGGGGTGCGTCATGACCGTTGTGATGTTGGCTTTCATGTGGTCTATGTATAAAGGGGTGAAAACCAAAATCGGGGTGCTTGTCTTGGCCTCGCTGTTGTGCGTAATTTTTCTTTTCGCGAATAGAAGTCAGTCGCTGATCGGTGATGATGACTTCATGAAATCCATGATCCCTCACCACTCAATTGCCATAAACAGCTCAAGGAAAGCGAGCATTAGCGATCCCCGCGTTCGCAAGCTCGCAGATGAGATCATTGCAGCTCAGGTCCGCGAAATAGCCGAAATGAAACTACTCCTGAAGGATATTGAACAAAATGGAGAGCAAGGAGCTGAGGAGTTGCCCCCGCGATCCACGGAAATCACACCCGAAATGGCGCGCAAGATCGAACAGGTCGTGCAAAGAACTAGCGAGCGGCCTTAACGAATGAGCTTCGAAAGGTGGGAACTCCTCAAACTGGAGTCGTGAATAGAGGTGAATCCATGCCGCTCAAGTACCGGCCGACCCTTCGTAATGGTGCACAAACCGTTACGCATTACGGTAGCTTAACCAAAGCTCTTTCGATGGGTATTGTGGTGGAGACATCGATTCTGACGAAGAAAGGCGCTGGACCAATGATGTCTCGGAAGATTGGGTGCAAGCATCAGATACAGAGAACTGATCCTCCCGGGCTTGACAGATATGCATGTAAATCTCTGATTTTATTGGATCGACAACGCTCTGTAGTGACACATTTTTCCCTACGCGCCTTGCCATTTTGGGGCTCTTCGTCATTGGGTGTGGAGTTCGCCTCCTGAGCTGGGCCAGGATATGACCTCCACATAGACAGGAGACATGGAATGGACGGCACCCAGATTCTGATCCTCGGCCTGGGCCTGGAAGCGCCCTGGGTTCTCAAGGACCAGCACCTGAATACCGCCGTGTCACCTCACCGCGTGGACCTCTATGTCGAGACCGAGCGAGGCAGCCTCTACCCCTGTCCGGCGTGCGGCAAGGCCTGCCCGGCCCACGACTTTGCCGAGAAGACGTGGCGGCACCTGAATTTCTTCCAGCACCACTGCTACTTGCACGCCCACGTGCCCCGCACCAAGTGCCCCGAGCATGGCGTCAAGCGCATTGAAGTCCCTTGGGCGCGGCAGGGCAGCGACTTCACCTTGCTGTTCGAGAAGGCGGCCATGTCGCTGGTCAAGAAGATGCCGGTGCTGGCCGTCTCCCGGCAGCTGGAGATCTCGGACAAGCAATGGGATGGAGTCCTCCCCACCCTACCCCAGCGCCGATGCACCACACTGAGCGGTGAGAGGCCACTGGCAGAGGAGAGCGTCCCATGCCCATTTCACGCGTAGGTGTCGATGTTGCCAAATCCGTCTTCCATGTCCACGGCGTGGATCACCATGACCAGGTCGAGTGGCGCGGCAAGCACAAGCGCGACAGGTGGCTGGACGCCATCGTCAAGCGCGTCCCCATGGGGGCCGAGATCGGCATGGAAGCCTGCGCGTCGTCTCACCATTTGGCCCGTGCGCTGCAAGCGCGCGGCTATCACGTCAAGCTGATCGCCGCGCAGTTCCTCACGTCCTACGTCAAGAGCAACAAGAACGGTCGCGTCGATGCCGAGGCCATCTGCGAGGCCATGGGCCGCCCCCACATGCGCTTCGTGGCCATCAAGTCGGTCGCACAGCAGGATGTTCAAGCGGCGCATCGCATCCGCAGTGAACTGGTTCAGCAGCGTACCTCCAAGGCCAACCAGATTCGTGGCCTGATCGGCCGGGTGGCGCCCACCGGCATTGGCCAGCTGCGCGCGGCCTTGCCATGCTGGCTGGAGGATGCCGAGAACGGCCTGACCAACGCCCGTCTGGAAGGCATGAACGGTTTGTTCCAGGGGGCCCGATCACGCGCACGTTGATTGGCAGCCCCGTGGGGGGCCTGCTGGATCAGGCCAAATCCACATGATGTGACGAAGAACCCATCATTTCAAACCAACGCCTTGACGTGGTTCAGAAGTTATAGCCCAGGCCAACCGTATAGGCCCAGACACCATCGTCCTGAAACGCATCGGTAGCATCATCGGTGTCGCTGAACAAGAACTGATACTCAGCGCGGGCGAGGAAAAAGGTCTTGGTCTGAACATAGTACTTTATGCCCGTTTCCAGACCCGCGAAGGCGCTGTCCTTGACGCCGTCGCCGTATATTCCGCCAAGGCTGGCGCCGATGAAGGGCCGCGCACGATCATCGAGGAACTGATGGTTGATGTAACCACGGGTTGATCCGTTCCAGAAATCATCTGTGACGTCTTCACCTTCGATATCAGCGTAATTGACGCTTTGCCTGACACCGGCAACCATGTTATCCCGCAGATACCAACCAAGGTCGCCGGTCACGCCGAAGTTGCCGCTATTGAAATTCCGGTCGTTACTGCCGGTCCCGGAGATAGAAAATTCACGGTCGCCCTCGTGTGGGCCGGACTCTGAGGATTGGGCGGATGCTGCCATAGGCAGTGCACCGAGAAGACAAAAAGTGATTACCGCAGTGTTGACTCTTATCATGATGAGCTCCCTGCTTACATTGTTAAGATGGCATTTCCATAATGCGCCATTAGCTACCTGGCGCAGGTAGTGGCGACCGATACTACGGCGATCAACCGACGCGAACGAACCTCATCATCATGGTAGGTGTCTATCCACTCGGGCTTCTGTGCGTTAGCACACACTAAGTGCTTGATATCAAGTTTTAGAGTAAAATCCATGTCAGGATCTCCGACATGGTCTGACCCATGGGAAACATAGCAAGGCGCTTCGTTGCCCTGACCTTCACCCCATAAACCGGTCCACCGGCAATGCGAGATTTCCGCTACGTTTACCCTGATAGCCGGAGATCTCGCGATGAAGCGTAATCGACATACCGAAGAGCAGGTCATCACCCTCCTCAAGGCCCATGAGCGCGGCGTGTCGGTCGCCGAGCTGGCCCGACAGAATGGCGTGACCGAGCAGACCATCTATCGCTGGAAGGCCAAGTACGGTGGTATGGAGGTATCGGAGGCCAAGCGTCTCCGGGAGTTGGAGGCAGAGAATGCCCGCCTGAAGAAGCTGCTGGCGGAAAGCGCCCTCGACAATGCTGCCTTCAAGGAGATCGTCTCGGGAAAGTGGTGACGCCCGAAGCGAAGCGTCGGGCGGTAACGCACCTGGTGACAGGCGGCTGGCTCAGCCAGCGACATGCCTATCGATTGCTGGGCCTGCCACGATCGGTGGCCCGCTACCAGGCGTTGCCGCGTGATGATGAGCCGCTTAGGGCTCGGCTAAACGTCTTGGCGACCTGCTACCCCCGCTACGGCTACCTGTTGCTGCACGCCCTGTTACATCATGAGGGGATGGTGGTGAATCGCAAGCGAACTTACCGGCTGTACCGTGAGAGTGGGCTTCAGGTCCGCATCCGGCGGCGTAAGCGACTGGTACGGCCAAGAGCACCTATGCCGTGTCCGGACAGGGCCAACCAACGCTGGTCGATGGATGTCGTCTCGGATCAGTTGGCCTCGGAGCGCCGATTCCGCGTGCTAAACATCGTGGATGACTTCAGTCGGGAACGCGTCGGCCAGCTGGTGGACACGTCCATTTCCGGGCGGCGCCTGGCCAGGTTCTTTTACGAATTTGCACAGTAGCGCGCTCTACCTGCCTCGATTGTCTGTGATAACGGTCCCAAGCTGACCAGCAAGGCGATGTTCTTTTGGGCGCGTGAGTGGAAGGTTACGCTGGCCTTCATCCAACCGGGCAAGACGACGCAGAATGCCTTCATCGAGAGCTTCAACGGCAAATTCCGGGATGGCTGCCTCAATCAGCACTGGTTTCTGATCCTTGCCGATGCGCGGCATGAAATCGACCAATGGAGAGGCCACTACAATCTTGTCAGACCGCACAACTCACTGGGCTATATGCCACCCATCGCCTATGCCCAGCGATGTGCATGAAGGGGCGGTTTCTCACATTGTGTGTTGGACCTGAACCAGGGGGAAGGTCAGAGTTCCGCGCCCTGTCGCGGCAACTGCCGGAGTTGTGAAACATATTTCTTAAATCACACTTTATGATGTTAATCTACCATGAGGAGTACAGGCGCGAATCCGCCGCCGAGTGTACGAAAATTGGTCGCCTGTCCTCGGTAAAGTCTCGCCGCAGCCATGAGAAAATCGCCGCGGTAGGTATATAGTCGAACATCGACCTTGAGCATCTCCCGCTCACCGTCAACTAGAACCAGGCGCTCCGATGGGGGAATATAGGCTTGGGCAATGTAGTCGCTTTCCAGAATTCGGTTGAATGTGTTTTTGGTGAGTTTGCTGCCCCGATAAACGCCTTTACTCCCATACCCTGCGACAGGTTTGAAGAACCACTCCCGTCGCTGTTGCCAGAGTGCATCAGCGTTATCAGCCGTAACCTTTACGGTGCGTGGAATACCAGAGTGAAGCAACTCGGCTTTTTCAGGGCTCAAGCCCCAAGCCGAAAGGGTCTCGTGATCTGACAACACAGCCAGGTTGCGTTTATCTGCGAACAGTGCGTGGGCATGGGGGTTGGGGGTTATGACCACTCGCCCGTCCAACCAGGCACACCGCAAGGCGGTGTGTTCGGGGTCTTCGAGCCCGAAGTCCACGAGCCGATTGTAGACCAGTTCGATTCGCTTGCCACTACCGTATAGCGTTCCTGAATCATACCGGAGGTCAGCAGGCGAAAGTATGAGGGCATCGATACCATTCCTTCGTAATGACTGCTGCGCCAGCCTGAATTCAGGATAGAGGTATTGCCCGCTAGGCTGGTCATCGACGATCGCTATCCTCTCCGGACGTCCACTACCACGCTGAGCGCGCCATTCGCTCTCGAATTGGGCAGTCACTGCGGCATCGAAGTCATTGGCCCCGGCCGCACGCGTGAAGTCATTGCAGCACTGCAATTGGGCCTGTGCCAGCATGGCGTTGAGGAACGCGCCTCCGGCGTTGGTATTGATTTCGATCAGGCGAGGCCCCTCTTTGCTAAGATGGAAATCGTAGCCCATGAAGGCACCCACCGGGCCGGGGTTGAACTGTGCACTTTGCGGGGCCCAGGACAGTACCCGTCGCTGATAGGCGGGGAGCGCAGCAGCTTCCTCCAGGGCTTGAACAATGGCTCCCATTTGTTCCAGGTCCCGAGGAGGAACGAAGACGGCTACATTTGAGAAGAGTTGACGCCAGTTTGGGTTGGTCTGGATCTCGTAGGCGTCATCACCCAACTGGTCAGCGAGTGCCCGGGTGATTGCTCGTCGATCGAGAGTAACGCAGGCACAGTGCTGGTTCAGCTTTTCTGCTTCTGTCTTTTCTGAGAAATCGCCGGTTTTGTGCAAGAGCTGACCTCTGATCCCGTTCATACTGACCGACAGCGAGGGCGCATATAGCCCTGACTGGGTAGCATTGCCCTACCAGTGAATGTGCGTCAAGCATTCGCTCGAGGGGTTCACCAGCGACCAGCTTGAAATAGCGAATCAGAGGCTCACCGACGTGCAACAGAGTAAGTGGGAGGATTCATGAGCGCTACGCAACAATACCTACTACTACTGGGCCTGATGCTGGGTACCGTGGGAGTGGTGCTGTGCCTGTACGGTCTGGCCCGCAGCATGGGGCCGACACACGGGGAGCCGGGCAAGGACGTACCGGCAAGCGCCGGGGTGCTTTCGCGGGATCCGGTGTGGGGGCGCTATCACGCGCGATACTACGGCTACGCACTGCTGTTTCTGGCCTTCGACATGGAGATGGCCTACATGTACCCCTGGGCCGTGGTGTACAAGCAGGAGGGGCTGGTGGCTCTTCTTGATATGGGCGTGTTTCTTGCCATTCTCTTTCTCGGCCTGCTCTACGGATGGAGCCAGGGTGCTCTAAGGCGGCAGTGATGTCTGAGTCAACAATGACCATTGCAGGAGCGCGCAAGGGGCGCCCATCTATCGTGCAGAGGCTGGTTGGACGGGCCCAGGCGCGCAACCTGAGCTGCCTGATCGTCCCAGGACCGGAAGTGGCTCTGGCGCACGGTCTGGACCTGGCAGCGGCTGGCATGCGCATCGCCGCCACGCCGCGCGACGCGGCCGTGCTCGTGGTTATCGGGGAGCTGTCACGGAAACTGGATGAGGCCACGGCGGTGCTCTATGCGCAGATGCCCCGGCCGCGCGCCGTGCTCGTGCTGGGTGGACCAACTCCGTCATCTTTACCACCGGCCGATGTCTCCACGGACCTCTCTCAAGCCGAGCTGATCGAAGCGACCGGTCGGCTACAGCAGGCGCTTGCCGAAGGCGCCTTTACGGCCTCGCCCGAGGATTTCGACGCCTCGGTCCTGCAAGCCAGGATTGAGTATGTCTGTCCCATGCACCCGGAAGTGGTCGAGGACGAGCCGGGCCGCTGCCCCAAATGCGGCATGGATCTGGTGGCCCGCGAGGCCGGCGCCGAATCGGGCGCGACGGAAGGGATGTCGGAGCACGGCGATCACCATGATCACGAGCATCATGAGCACGAACGACACCAGGGCCATGACCACGAACACCACCATGAACACGGGCAACACAAGCACGATCATGGTGGCCACGACCATTCCGGTCACGACCACGGTGCTTCGGGGTTCATGTCCATGGTCGAAGTTACCAAGGACCTGCCCCGCAGCGCCGATGGTTTAGCGATGGACTGGATCAAGGTGCCGTTCGGTCCGGTCTTTCCCGGCCTGCCGGGTGGACTGAGACTGACGCTGACGCTCGACGGCGACGGGGTGGCCGAAGGGCAAGCGACGTCCCTGGTGGGCATGAGTGCCGTCACTGAAGAGGGCGCTGCCGAGACCTTCGTCGAGCGTCTGGCGACAGCAATGGCGCTGGCGCCGGTAAGTTACCGATTGTTGGCCTGCCGGGCCATCGAGCAGGCGGCTGGTCTGAAGGAAGACCCGGCTACCGCCCGGGCCCGCGCTTGTGCCCTGGAACGCGAGCGCATCGCCAGCCATCTGGGCTGGCTGGCCCAGTTGGGTCGTCAGCTCAGCTTCGTCTGGCTGATGCGTCGCGCCACGACTCTGCAATTAAAAACCCGGTGCGCCAATCGGGAGCAGCTTGTGGCCATGAGACCGGCACTGTGGGCGCTGAACGTTCGACTAGAGCTCACGCCATTGCTCAAGGCGCGCTTGAAAGGAATCGGCGCTCTGCCGGGCGGTTCCCACGACTTTCGGGGTCCGGTAGCGCGCGCCGCGGGCAGCGCCGAAGACGTTCGGCAGGCGGATACTATCTATCGCGAGCTGGGTTTCGAGATACGCACTGGCACCACCGGCGGCGACGCCTGGGGGCGTCTTCAGCAGCGGCTGATGGAGATCATGGCCAGCCTAGACCTTATCGAGGCTGGCGTGGACCCTGGAATGCCCACCCTGCGCGACATCGGCAGTACCTCCGGGATAAGTGAGGCCAGCGTGGAAACCCCGCGCGGGCGCGCCGCTTTGCGGCTGACTCTGGAGCATGGCCAGGTGGTATCGGTCGAGTTGGATACCGCCTGCAGCCACCATATCGGCCTGGTCGCGAACCTCGTCGAGGGCCGAGAGCTAGGCGATGCTTTGGTGGCGGTCGGGTCGCTAGATCTGTCGCCCTGGGAGGTGATCTCTTGACCATCGCTGCCGTGTTACTCGCGCTGATGGTTAGCGCCTGGCTACTTGCCGTGATCGAGGCCTGGCTTTCGACCGGACGCCTGCGCCCCGTCGCGCCGCTGCTTGCCGGCCTGTCACACCTGGGCAGGGAGTCCCTTCTGCCGCGCAAACCCGACCGGCTGTTCTTCGAGACCGCGCCGGTACTGCTGCTGGTGGTAGCGGTGCTTGGCGCCGCGGTCCTGCCCCTGGCGCCAGGACTGGTGATCGCGGACCTGGCCACCGGCGCCCTGTTCGTCAACGCGGCGCTGGCCTATGTACTGGTTGCGCTGATCATGGCCGGCTGGGGCCCGAACGGCGCCTACGCCATGGTCGGCGGCTGGCGCTTCCTGGGGCAGCTCATCGCCTACGCCATGCTTATCGTGATGCCCATCACGGCCGTGGCCATGCGCGCCGAGTCACTGCTGAACACCGCCATCGTCGCCTCCCAGGCAAGCTTGTGGAACATCGTCTACCAACCGCTCGGCTTCGTGCTGTTTTTCATCGCCGCGATGGCACTGGCCTTCCGTGCGCCCTTCGACCTGCCAACTGCGCCAGGGGAACTGGCCGGGGGCGTAGACGCTGAATATACAGGCATGCGCCTGGCGGTATTGAGGCTGGCGCGGCTGGTGCTGGTGATCACCCTGGCCACAGCAACCACGGTGTTCTATCTCGGCGGTTGGCACGGGCCACTCTTGCCGCCTTGGGCGTGGAGCCTGATCAAGACACTGACCGTGGCCGTGTCGATGCTGCTGGCCGGCCACTATCTCCCGCGTATTCGCGAGGCGGATCTGCTGAGCTGGTGCTGGAAGCTGGGTATTCCCCTGGCGCTGCTCAATATCCTCATCGTCGGATTGATGATCCTGGTGGTGCCTTGATGTTTTTACAGGCCTTTTTTGTCGCCGTGTTCGGTCTGGCCGCGATCGGCTTCGGCGTGGCGGTGTTTCGTACCGCGTCCATGGTGCGTTCCGCGTTGGCGCTGCTGTTCTCGCAGGCCGCGGTCGGCTGCATGTTCCTGGCCATGCAGAGCGAATTCCTGGGCGTACTGCAGATCATGATGATGGCCACTGAAATGAGCATCATGGCCATCTTCATGGTGATGTTCATGATGGATCCCGGTGGGCTTGGTGGCATGGATATGAGTCACCAGAAACGCTTTTCAATCGGCGCAGGGGTGATTGCCGCCGGCACCGCCTTCGCGGTGGCGTTAGTGTCCGACTGGGGTCCTGTCACAGTCGAGGCTCCGGATGCGGCCATGCAAGCGCGGGAGCTGGGCATCGAGATGTTGGGGCGGTCGATGCTGATCTTCGAAACCGCCGCTGTCACCATCCTGACCGCGATGATCGCGGCCACGGCAGTAGCGATTCCGGTGCACGAGCCGGCCCGTAACGATGGTAAAGACGAGAACGACAAGGAGGCCTCAAGATGACCCCGGTCCTGATCGTGGCGCTTCTGACCGGCGCCATCCTCTTCGGTGTCGGCCTCTATGGTGCACTGTCGCAGACCAACCTGGTCATGATCATGATGGGCGTGGAACTCATCCTCGCGGGCGCGCTGGTGAATCTGGTGGCCTTCTGGCGCTTTCTGCATCCCGAGATCTACGCCGGGCAGATGTTCGTGCTGGTGGTAATGACGGTCATGGCGGTGGAGATGGCAGTCGGCATGGGCATCGCGATCGCGCGCTTCCGGGCCAAGGGCTCGGTCGAGATGGAGGAAGCGGGGGATCTCAAGGGATGAACGAGATAGCGCTGCCGGTAGTGTTTCCCCTTCTCGCAGCCGTGGCGATTCTGGTGCTGCGGCGCTGGGCACCCGCCCTGGCCCTGGCCGGCGCCACGCTAAGCCTGGCAGTGAGCCTTTGGCTCATGGGCCGAGTCGCCGAAGGTCACCTTGAAACACTGCTGCTGCCGGGCCTGCCGGATATGCCCTTGCGGCTGACCGCCGAGCCGCTGACTGCGCTGCTCACTGTGGTGATCGCCACGGTGGGGACGTTCGTACTCATCCATTCGGTCGGCTATATGAAGCAGGAATCCGGCCTGCCCCGCTTCTATGCTGTCATGTCCTTGTTCCTCGCCGCGATGCAGGCCCTGGTGCTGGCTGGCGACTGGGTTCTGCTGCTGGCCGCCTGGGAGCTGATCGGGTTGTGCAGTTACCTGCTGATCGGTTTCTGGTTTCAGCGGTCCGAAGCTGCGAACGCCGCCAGCCGCGCCTTCCTCTACACTCGTAGCGCCGACCTTGGCCTGTACATCGCGGTATTCATCCTCATCGGGTCGGCGGGCACCAGCGAAATCGCCGCCACAATGAATGTTGGCGGAAGTGTTGCGTTTGCCGCGGGGCTGTTGTTGCTGCTGGCCGCCATGGGCAAGTCCGCCCAGGTTCCCTTGCAGGACTGGCTCATGCGCGCCATGGCGGGCCCGACGCCGGTCTCGGCGCTGCTGCACTCGGCGACGCTGGTGGCCGCAGGTGCCATCCTGCTGATCCGCGTGACACCGCTGCTCGCGCCGGGGGTCCTCCTCGCCATCGGGCTGGTGGGCGGCTTTACCACGGTGACGACTGGTCTGGTCGCTCTCGCCGAGCGCGACCTCAAGCGCCTACTGGCCGCCTCCACCGCCAGTCAATATGGCCTGATGCTGATCTCGATCGGCGCCGGGGCGCCGCTGGCTGCCCTATTGCATCTGGTCGCCCATGCCGCCATCAAGAGTGCCCTGTTTCTCGCCGCCGGCGACTTCCAGCATGCACGCGGTGGTACCGGTTTCGATCGACTAGAGAGCGTTGGTCGCATCAGGCCCTGGGCCTTCGCTGGCTTTACACTGGCAGCATTGGCGCTGGCGGGCATCCCGCCGCTGAGCGGGTTCTTCTCGAAGGACGCGGTGATCGCCGCCGCGCTGTCCGCAGCTGGCGCCGTCTGGCTCGCACCGCTGGCGCTGGCGGGCACATTGTTGACCGGTGCCTACCTGGCCCGGGCGCTGCGCCTGCTGTGGCGCGGCGCTGGCGGAACCCGGCCGGTGGCCGGTGCCGCCTGGATGGGCGTAGGTGTTTGGGGGTTGGCGATCCCAGCCGCTGCCCTGGGCCTGGCCTTTGGCCCCATCGAGGCACTTCTCGACCTACCCGCCCCTGAAGCCGAAGGGGCATGGGCCGTGCTGCTCGGACTCCTCGCTGCGGTGAGCGGCCTGGCGCTGGGCTGGCTAGTGCCGGCCCGGCGACTGCTTGGCCCTGCCAACCCATGGGCGCAATCGGGGCTAACGGTCGCGGGCGGGCTTACGGCCGTGGTGGGGAGGCCCGCAATGGCCGTTTCCCGGGGCTGTGAACGTTTGGAAGACCGCCTGTATGCGGCCGCGCTTCGCGTCGGCCGGAGAGGCCTCACCATTGCGCGGGGGTGCGAGCGCCTGGAACTGAGCCTGTATGCGGTCGTGCTGGGTGCCGGCCATGCCAACCTGGCCATGGGCCATCTGGTGCGCGTCGGCGATGAGCGCCGCATCGACGGCCTGATCTTTGCCCTGGTAGCTAGCGTGCGCGCCTGGGGAGATCGCGCTCGAACCCTGCAAAGCGGCCTGATTCACCATAGTCTCGCCATCAGCGCCGTGGTCACCGCCGTGATGCTGCTCATCCTGATATTGGCTTCATTGCGTTTCTAGAGGACAGCCCTGCCCATGCTACCACTCGTCTCCATTACCCTATTCTTGCCACTTGTCGGCGCCGTCCTGATTCTGTGCCTGCCGAGACCCACGGCGCGGACCGTACACGGCATCGGCATTGGCACCGCAGTCCTGACCCTGGCCGGCGCCCTGGCCATGTGGCTGGAGGGAGTAAGTAGCGCGGGCTTTTCCCAGGTCGAGGAGCTGGAGTGGATCCCGGCCATCGGCGCCGCCTACCGGGTCGGGGTCGACGGCATCAGCCTGCCGCTGGTGCTGCTGAGCGCCGTGATGTTCCTGGTGGCGTTCATCTTCACTTCGTCGCTTCGCGAACGCCCGCGCGCCTACGTGGTCCTGGTCCTGCTTCTCGAAACCACGGCAATCGGGACCTTCACCGCCCTCGACGGGATTCTGTTCTATGTGTTCTTCGAGGTCTCCCTGGTGTCGATGTACTTCATGATCGCCGGCTGGGGGCATGAGGAACGGCAAAGGGCGGCCCTGATGTTCTTCCTCTACACGCTGCTCGGCAGCCTGCCTTTGTTGCTCGCTATCCTGGGACTCTATCTGGGCAGCCCCGAGCTCAGCTTTGACATGCGAGCCTGGATCGCCAATCCGCCTCTAGAGGGGGCGGCGGCCATGTGGGCGTTGATCGCCATGCTGATCACGTTCGCAGTCAAGATCCCCGCGGTGCCACTACACACCTGGTTGCCCGCCGCCCATGTCCAGGCGCCAACCGTCGGCAGCGTCATCCTGGCCGGCATCATGCTGAAGTTCGGCACCTACGGCCTGGTCCGCTTTGCCTTGCAAATGACCCCCGGGGCGTTCCGCGAAGCCGGCATCGTTGTCTTGATCTTCGGCGTCGTCAGCGCACTCTACGGCGCCTTTGCCGCCCTGGCGCAGACGGACCTCAAACGTCTGGTGGCCTATACCTCGATCAACCACATGGGCTATGTAATCGTCGGCGTCTCCGTGGCCGCACTGACGCTGGACCCGTCGGTGCGTACCGTCGCCCTGGATGGCGCGGTGCTGCAGATGTTCAGCCACGGCCTGGTCACCGGCGCCCTGTTCTTCCTGGTGGGCATGATTCAGGAACGCGCCCATAGCCGTGAAATGGGCGAGTTCGGCGGCCTGCTCAAGACGGTCCCGCTGATTGGCTGGTCATTTATATTGGCTGCCTTTGCGTCCCTGGGCCTGCCAGGGCTGGCGCACTTTCCGGCCGAGTTCCAGATATTCCTCGGTACGCTGGGTAGCGTGCCCGCAGCGGTTGTCGTGGTACTGGGTATTGCCATCATTGCCGGCACCTTTCTCAAGGCGATCCGCGAGACCTTCCTCGGCGAGCCCCGCCAACGGTGGCATGCCATGCCGGACCTGAGTAAACGAGAATTGCTGGCCGTAGCGCCGCTCCTGGTCCTCACCGTCGCCACCGGCGTAGCACCATCCTGGGTGCTTGACGTCATTCACCGGACCACATCGTCGTTGGTGCTGTAATGGGCCGTGACCTCGCTTTACTGACTCCCGAAATCGCCGTCCTGTTGACGGCCGTCGGCGCGCTGATCGCGGAAATGCTGCGCCGACCTCGAATCTCGCTGGCCCTCGCCGCCGCGGGCTTGCTCGTCGCCACGAGTTTGACGGTACCCTTGCTCGGCACGGACACCACCGTGTTCGGCGGAAGCTTCCGGATCGACGCATTAAGCATCTGGGCAAAGCTTATCCTGTTGCCGGCTACCGTACTGTCACTGCTGCTGGCACGAAACGACATCGGTGGCACCGTCCGCGAGGGCACGGTCTACAGTCTGATATGCCTGGCGACCTTCGGCGCGCTGGTGCTGGCTGGAGCGGGCGATGTGATGTTCCTGGTGCTGGGCATGCTGCTGACCAGCCTGGCTACCTTCGCGCTGGTCGCCTATCCGGACGACGACCCGGCCACCGAGGCCGCCATGAAGTTCTTCGTGTTCGGCTCGGTTGCCGGGGCAGTCATGATCTTCGGGCTCAGCTACTGGTTCGGCGCCACCGGTTCCACGCTGCTCACCGATCTAGCACGCACGGACGCGATGCCGCTGGCTGCCATCCTCGGGCTGGTGGCCGTCGTCGTCGGCCTCGGCTACAAGGCGTCACTGGTTCCGTTTCATTTCTGGGCACCCGACGCCTACGAGGGTGCGCCGCTGTCGATTGCCGCCTACCTGTCCGTCGTGCCCAAGGTCGGTTCCCTTTTCGCACTAACCCAGGTGGTGCGCGACCTGCCCGTGGACAGTGGCTGGCCTGCCGTCATGGCGGGCTTGGCCGTGCTGAGCATGACCTATGGTTATCTAGCCGCACTGGTGCAGGATAACGTCATCCGACTACTGGCCTACTCGTCGATTGCCCAGTCCGGTTATTTCCTTCTCGGCATCGTGGCGGTGGGCTCCAGTGAGCTTGCCTTGCCGTCGATCATCCTGTTCGCCGCTGCCTACGCCGCCATGAACCTAGGCGCTTTCGCTGTCGCCTCCGCGACCGGGCGAACTCTGGAAGAGTTCAGCGGGCTGGGGCGCGCACGGGTGCTGACAGGGATCGCAATGGTGATTTTCCTGTTGTCGCTGGTCGGCATCCCGCCACTTTCTGGCTTCGTCGGCAAGTTCCTGCTCTTCGCTGCCGCCATCGATGTCCAGTTCACCTGGCTGGCAGTCGTGGCTATCATCAACAGCGTGCTGTCGCTCGCGGTGTATTTACGCATCGTCATGCCGATGTACCGGCCGGCGGAAACGACAACCGTTGCACCGGCCACATGGCCCGGCGTCGTGGTGATGATCACGTTTGCCGCTACACTGATCATCGGACTGGCCGCCCAGTTTTTCCTCGCGGGTCGATGAGGTGACGGCAGCCGGAGACATGGAACTCACGCGTTTGGCGATCCTTCTCGGTTCCGTTCTTTAGGCTCTAACAACAGACTTCGTGCTGCTGCGCTTCACTTCGGGACCCTTTAACAACCTCATCATGTCAAAGCTGCCGGATTGTCCTGCAGCCTGACTTGAACGGAGAAGGAGGCTAGACATGACACACCTAAACGCTGCCAGCCGTTTGCGAATCACCCCTCTGGGCAACAGCCTGTCGCTGCTGCTGGTGATCAGCTATCTCCTGTGCGTGGGCTTCAGCTTGCTCGCTCCGGAAAATGTGCGCATGTACGAATCATGGGCGCCGCTGCTGCCCGGTTTCGAATGGCTCACCTGGAGGGGCTTTGTGATCGGCCTGGTAGAAACCTATCTGTACGGCTGGTACCTCGCCGTCTTGTTCGTTCCATTGTATCGCTGGTTTTCCTGAAACGAATGACGACACGACGAGGGCTGCAGGTCCTGCGCGTCACTGGTCCTTTAGACCACTGGCCCACATCCGTCTTTCTTAGTCCTCAATCAAGAACGTAATCGGCGAATCATGAACATGACGTCCTCGGCCACATGAACTCACCGACAACATACTCCATCTCATCCTCATGAGCTGACAGATAATTCAGGAGCATATTGGCACGCTCTTCTTCGCCATGATCAGAACAGTGAGCAAGACAGTGCGCCAAATGTTCATGAAGCTGCCGCGTCCAGTCAACAAAATCGCCAAAGGTTCTTATTTCAATGATACTTCTCCTCTGAAATCAATGAGGATGAATGTTATCACTGTGATTTGATGCCTCTTACCGAGAAAGAAAGAGACGCTCGGCAACCAGGATAGCCGCCATGGTAATCGATACCACAATCAGCACTAGGGGATCTGTCGTCGCTTTCACCCAAAGGAAGCCTGCCAGTACGACGGCATCCAGCAGTATCGCAATCACTAGCACAGTTGCGCTTGCATCAATTTCCCGACGCAGATGACGCAACACTCCCCAATGAATGGCGATATCCATGATTAGATAAAAAATGATACCAAGTGCAGCGATACGGCTGAGATCGAAGAATGCCGTCAGGATCAAGCCAAGCACGACCGTATAAACCAAGGTATGCTTCTGGATGCTGCCAGGCATGTGGAAATGGCGATGCGGCACCAGCTTCATTTCCGTCAGCATCGCCAACATGCGTGAGACCGCAAATATACTGGCAATGATGCCACCCGCGGTGGCTATCATGGCGAGGATGACGGTGAACCAGACGGCGGCCTCCCCCAGTGCGGGCCGGGCGGCAGCTGCCAGGGAGTAATCCTTCGTCTCGATGATCTCGCTCAGCGACAGGTTACTGGCGACGGCGAAGCCCACCAGCGCATAGATCACCACACACAGGGCGATCGAGATCATGATCGCCCGGCCCAGATTGCGGTGGGGATCCTTGATCTCTGAACCGCTGTTGGTGATGGTCGTGAAGCCCTTGAAGGCCAGGATACCCAGCGCTGTGGCGCCCAGGAACCCCGACAGTGAGGCATCAGGCGCCGAGCTCGAGACTTCCATCTCCAAGGAGTCGGCGACCAGGACGCCTACTACCCCGAACACGATGATGCCGCCGATCTTGATGACGCCCAGCACTGACGCAACACCCTGAATCAGCTTGTTGGCAGAGAGATTGATCAAGAATGCGGAAATCAGCAAGGCAACGCCCAACGAAGGGACAAGCAGAGACCTGTTTTCCACATCGAAGAGCTCAAGGGTGTAGGAGCCGAAGGTTCTCGCCAGGAAGCTCTGGGCGATCACCATGGAGAAATACATCAGCAATGCATGGAAAGCGGTAGGTAGCGTCGGGCCATAGGCTTTCTGCAGATACATGCCGATCCCCCCTGCCGAGGGATAGGCACGTGACATCTTGACGTAGGAATACGCGCTGAAGGAGACGATCAGGGCGGCCGACAGGAAAGCCAGCGGGAACAGGCGACCCGTCATCTCGGCCATCTGTCCCGTCAGGGCAAAGATGCCTGCCCCGATCATGACACCTGTTCCCAAGGCAATCGCCCCCACCAGAGACAGGCTCCCTTCCTCGTACTTGGGGGTTCGATCCGTGGAATCCGTCACCCAAGCCTCCTTGTCATCACAGGATGAGCTGTTTCAGGGGCATCCAGAGACCCATGGCGATCATGATCAGGTTCTCGGTCAAGGACACGAATCCCAGGGGGACATTGCTGTTTCCCCCGACACAGGCGCACTTCAGCTCACGCTTGTCGATATAGACGGCCTTGAAGACCGAGATGGCGCCCACCGTGCCGATGAACAGCGCCAAGGGGGCGGCGAACCAAATCAGAGCCCCTGCCAGCATCAGGAGTCCGGCCAGGGTCTCGGCGTAGGGGTAGACGTAGCCGTAGCGGACATGGCGCTGAGCGAGCAGGTCATAGTTGAGGAACATGGTGCTGAAGCTTTCGACATCCTGCAGTTTCTGAAGCCCCAGCAGGACCATGGCGGTGGCAATCGCATATTCCGGCATGCGCAAGGAGAGGAGTGTACCGCTGGCCGCCCAGCTCACCGCCAGGCCGATCAGCAGGGAGGTCGCAAAGATGGCGATGACCGGCTGATAGGTCGTCTCCTTCTCGCCGGGCACGCTCAATCCCAGAAACGCACGAACCTCTTCATAGCCCCCCACACGCTTTTCGCCGATATAGACCTGAGGGGTGGTGTCGACCCCGGCCTGCTCCTGGAAATCCTCGATGGCCTCGCGCGAGGTGAGCGTGTGATCGTCCACCTCGTAGCCCTTGCGCTTGAGCAGGTCCACGGTCTTCAGACCGAACGGGCAGAGGTGCTCTTCCGTTTTCATGCGGTAGACGCGAGCCGTCTCGTGCTGTGTGGAAGACGCCGAAGTGACGGTACTCATGGGCTCAACCTCCTTGCGGTACCAAGAGATGACTCGGGGGCAGGATCCTGCGGCCATACGCTTACTGGCAGGCATGTTCGTGGTCACCCCACCCTGTTCAACCTAGAACCCTTGTGCCACCCAAGGGTCAAGGAGATGCTCACCGAGGCCAATCAGAACATCAGCCGTACCCCGGCCACGACCCCGGTATCCTCGGTGGAGTCGCCACTCGCTCGGGCCAGGTCGGCAGTATCGCCGTACCGTTTCTCCCAATAGGCGCCGACGTAGGGGGCGAGACGGCGGGAAACCTCGTAGCCCAGGCGCATGCCGACCCGCACGGAATTGAGCCCCTCCCCGACCCCGAATTCCTCGACCTCGCTGGCGGCCATGGCAATCTCGGTGCGCGGCTGCAGATTGAGGCGTTGCGTCAGGCGCAGGTCGTACTCCCCTTCGAAACTCCCCGAGACGTCACCCTCGTCGCTGACCTGCAGCGCAACGTCGGTCTCGATGCCATAGGGCATCACCCCCTGCAGGCCGATCACCCCATAGGTGCGCTCGGCATGGTCATCCGAGAACACACCACCCTGGTAGCCGATGCCGCCCTGGAGTTCCCAGAAGTCGGCGATCAACCGGCTATAGAGCAGCTCCAGCGATTCGAACTCGGCATCCTCGCCATCGCCCTGGACGTTCTCGCCTTCGGACTTCAGGTAGACACGGTTGACGTCGCCGCCATACCAGGCCTGGAAGTCCCAGACCAGTTCCTCGTGCCCCTTGTCGGGCACGGCGTACTCGAGTCGGTCGAACAGTGCCATGGCCATGTTGTGCTCGGCCATGGGGGACGGCCAGTCAGCGGGCGCATCGTAACCCTCCTCCGCGTAGGCAGTGGAGAACGTCAGTATGGCCAATACGGTGCCGGTTCCGCTCAGTAATCTCCTGGTTTTCATGCGCTTTCCTTATGCAACCTTGACGACCCGGAACATGCCGGCATCCATGTGGTACAGCAGGTGGCAGTGGAAGGCCCAGCTGCCCTCGGCGTCGGCGGTGATCAGCGCCGAGACGCGCTCCCCGGGCTTGACGTTCAGGGTGTGCTTGCGCGGGATCAGCTCGCCCTGACCGTTCTCCAGCTCCATCCACATGCCATGAAGATGGATGGGGTGCTCCATCATGGTGTCGTTGACCAGGATCAGGCGCAGGCGCTCGTTCTTGTTGACGCGAATGGGCCCCGTCACCTCGCTGAACTTCTTGCCGTCGAAGGACCACATGTAGCGCTCCATGTTGCCGGTGAGGTGCAGTTCCAGCTCTCGCTCCGGTTCACGGCGGTCCGGCCAGGGGGTGAAGGCCTTGAGATCCCGGTAGACCAGCACCCGACGCTCGCCGGAATCGATGCCGATGCCGGCCTGGTCGTAGCGAGAGCCCGGCTGGGCTGCCCCCGCCGCCAACATGCCGTTGGCATTCATCCTGCTGCGCTCACCCGACATGCCCTGCATGTTGGAATGGTCCATGCCCTGCATGGTGGAGTGATCCATGCCCTCCCTGTCGCCGTCCGCGCCCCGCTCCATCTCGGCGTGGTCCATGCCTTCCATATCATGGGCGCCCATGGCCTCCATGCCGCGGTCGGCGATCTTGCGACGCTCGGGAATCTCGGCCGCCATGCCCTCGCGCGGCGCCAGGGTGGCACGCGCGTAGCCGCTGCGATCCATTGCCTCGGCGAAGATGGTGTAGGCGGAGTCGTCCTCGGGCGTGACAAGGACGTCATAGGTCTCGGCCACCCCAATGCGGAACTCGTCGACGGGAACCGGCTGTACCGGCTGGCCGTCGGCTGATACCACGGTCATCTTCAACCCTGGAATACGCAGGTCGAAGTAGGACATCGCCGAGCCGTTGATCACCCGCAGGCGTACCCGCTCACCGGCCTGGAACAGCGCCGTCCAGTTTTCCTCCGGCGAGTGACCATTGAGCAGGTAGCTGTAGGTGCTGCCCGTGACGTCGGCGATATCGCGCGAGCTCATGCGCATCTTCGCCCACATGCCGCGCATCTCGGCGGTCGCCGCAAGGCCCTTCTCGCGCACGTCGGCGAAGAAGTCGGCGATGGTGCGCTCCTGGAAGTTGTAGTAGCCCTCGGAGGTCTTCAGGTTGCGGAAGACCGACATGGGGTCCTCGAAGGTCCAGTCGGTGAGCAGCAGCACATGCTCACGGTCGTAGCGGAAGGGCTCGCGCTCGGCGGCATCGATGATCAGCGGACCGGCATGGCCGAGCTGCTCCTGCAGGCCGGAGTGGCTGTGATACCAGTAGGTACCGTTCTGGTGAACGGGGAAACGGTAGGTGAAGGTCTCGCCCGGCGCGATGCCGGGAAAGCTCACCCCAGGCACGCCATCCATCCCGGGCGGCAGGATCAGCCCATGCCAGTGGATGGACGTGGGCTCGTCGAGCAGGTTGGTGACTCGCAGCACGGCGTCCTGGCCTTCCTTGAGTCGGATCATCGGCCCGGGGCTGGTGCCATTGATGCTGAACGGCCGTGCCTCCTTGCCATCGATCGGGATCGATTCGCGGCGGATGGCCAGCGACACTTCGGGACCCTCTTCGATGCCCTTGGAATAGATATTGGTCTGCCCCCAAGGGTTGGCCCAGCTGGGACGCAAGCCCAGGGCCGCTGCCGACCCAAGACCAAGCGCCGCCCCGCCTTTCAGGATCTGACGGCGTGACAGCGGGTGGGTGATGACGCGCGCGCTTGCCATGTGTGACTCCCGTCAATGTCTGGTCGCAGCATCTTGACGGGTCAAGCTGAATCACAGCTGAACGTGAAGGCTCACGGAAGGCACTCGCCGACAGGCACCGTGATCTCCACGCGCAATCCCCCGAGGGAGCTCGGCGCGAACCGAACCCGCCCCGAGTAGCGTGTCAGCAGCTGATTCAGGATCGAGAGGCCAAGGCCGTAGCCGGGCTGGCTCTCGTCCAGGCGTCTGCCGCGTTGGCCGAGACTGGGCAGGTCCGCTTCGGCCACCCCGGGCCCATCGTCCTCGACGAGAATGGTGAGACAGCCATCCAGGCGCAGCTGGCAGTGAACCTGGTGGGAGGCCCATTTGCCGGCATTATCCAGCACGATACCGAGCATCTCGGACAGGTCCTGTGATTCGACAGGAATACGCTGGTCGAGCCGATCCGGCAGGCTCAGGCGGAACCGCTTGTCTGGGTAGAGGGCGCGGAACATCTCCACCAGTCGAGAGCCGTCGTGGCGCAGCTCCGACATGCGCCCGGCGTGAGGACCGGCGATTCTCGAACGGCGCAGCTCGGCATCCAGCTGGGCATGAACCACGTCCAGGCGCTCCACCAGCCGCCGGCGGCGCGACTCATCGATGGGGCGGGTACCACGCAACACCTGGGTCACCGCCGCCAGCGGCGTCTTGAGGGCGTGGGAGAGGTTGGCTACCGAGTCGCGAGAGCGCTGCAGGCGACTATCGATCTCGTCCATGAAGCGGTTGAGCTGCATGACCAGATCGTCCAGTTCGGATGGCACATCCAGGGAGAGACGCTCGCGCTCCCCCCTGCGCAGCTCGCCCAGCTGGTCGTGCAGCCGTGAAAGGGGAATAAGCCCACGATTGACCGCCAGCAGATTGAGCGCCACGAGCATCACCAGCAGGGCTGCCGCGATACCGCCGACCCACCAGTGCAAGCGGTGGAGCCCCGCTTCCACCTGCGAGAAGTCCTCGCCGATCAGCAGCACCCCATCCTCGCCGTTGAGCACGAAGGGCTGCCGATAGACCAGCAGGTGCTGCTGCCCTTCCCGCACCTCCACGAGCGTTTCGCTGGACGCACCGAGCAGCGACTGCAGCGCTGCCTGCCAGCGCGGATCCGAGGCCGAGGTGTCATCGCCGAGGCGCAACACGTAGAGGTGGTGGAAGACCTGGAAACCGCGACTGGCCGAATCCAGCACGGCGGCGGTGGAGAGGTAGTCGCGCCGCAGCTGCTCGATGGCATGTGCGGCTTCACGCTCGAGCCGCGCCCCGAGGAAGTCGCGCGCCAGATCCTTCAGCAGGATGCCATGCAGCAGCCAGGTCATCCCGGTCACCACCAGGGCGATGCCTGACAGCCACGCCAGCAGCCGGATACGCAGGCTGCGCCGATCAAGGCGTGACGAAGACATAACCCTGGCCCCGCCGGGTCTGGATGATCGACTTGCCCAGATAGCGCCGCAGCCGCGCGATGTAGACCTCGATGAGGTTGGGTGCCGCCGCATCCTGATCCAGGGTATAGAGCTGGTTGAGGAGGTGGTCCTTGGAAAGAACGCGCCCCGGGTGGTGCATGAAGTAGCGCAGCAGGAGAAATTCGGTGCCGGTGAGGGAGTGCCAGGTCCCACCATCGACACGGACACGCTGGTTCGCCTCATCCAGCGAGACGCCATTGAGCGTCAGCTCCCGGGACAGGTGTCCGGACTTCCGGCGCAGCAGCGCCATCACCCTGGCGATGAGCTCGGCTTCATGGAAGGGCTTCGTCATGTAGTCATCCGCACCGCCTTCGAGTCCGACCACCTTGTCTTCCCAGGTGTCGCGCGCGGTGAGAATCAGCACCGGCAAGTCCCGGCCTTGCTTGCGCCACTGCTTGAGCAGATCCAGCCCGGAACCGTCTGGAAGGCCAAGGTCGAGGATCGCGAGCTCATAGTGCTCGGTTGCCATGAGCAACGTGGCCACTCTCAGTGAAGTGGCCAGATCGACACGGTAACCGTTGTCCCTCAGACACTCGACCAGGCTCTCGGCGAGCAGGTCGTCATCTTCGAGCAGCAACAGTTTCATGGAGGCGGGTCACTCCCGGATATCGATGTTCCCCGACATGCCTGATTCGTAGTGCCCGGGCAGGTTGCAGGCGTATTCGAGGCGCTCCACGTTGCCCGGAGCGGTCCACACGAGTTCGGCGGTCTCACCGGGGGCGATGGTCACGGCAGGCATCTCGCCGCCATGCGCCCCCTCCGCCATGTCGTGGCCGCCGTGTCCCTCATGGCCGTCGCCGTGGCTGCCATCCATCTCCTGCATCATCTCGCGATGCGCCTCCTGGGCCTGAGCGTCGCCGATAACGAACTCGTGCTCGATATTACCGGTGTTGGTGATCTCGAAGCGAATGGTCTCGCCCGGCGCCACCTCGATCCCCTCGGGATCGAACCACATGTCGCCCGCCTCGACGCGAATGGTGCGGTCGACGTCGGCCTCGCTTGTCGCTGCGTGGGAAGCGTCGTGCTGCCCGGCAGCAAAGGCCGTCGTGGTCGTCAGCCCCAGGACCAGGGCCAGAAGCATCTTGCGCATGATCGATGGTACCTCTCGTGTCGTATCAGGGGAGACTCGGTTGTACCGCAACAACCTGAAACGAGGCTGAACTCGGCCAAAAGGGTTTCGCTGCAACGCGACATCTTGACCTTGGGGCCGCCCATGGGTTGTAGGCTTATAACGATAGCTAGCTCGCCTTCTTCTGCCGAGGAAGTCAACTTCTCTACTATCCGCAAGATGAGGGGAAATACCATGGTCAAGTACAAGCAGTTTCTCGCCGTCGTCCTGGCCGCCAGCATGGGGATCGTCGCCAGTGGCACCGCTGCTGCCCAGGGTATGCAGCAGGGCGCCCATGGGCCTGGCGGCATGATGATGGGCGGCCAGGGCGGTATGGGCCCCGGCATGATGATGGGCGGCCAGGGCAACATGGGCCCCGGCATGATGATGGGCGGCCAGGGCGGCATGGGCCCCAGCATGATGATGGGTGGCCAGGGCGGCATGGCCGGAATCCTCGACGAGGAGCAGCTGAGTTCCCTGCGCGAGATGCGCAGGGAGCACCGTTCCGCCCACTTCGAACGCATGGGCGAGATGATGAACCTGCGTGACGACATGATGCTGCTGATGCAGGCAGAGCGCCCGGATCCGGAGGAAGTGCAGGCCCTCCATGGTCAGATGGCCACCCTCCACGGCGAGATGATGGCGGACAAGGTGCGCATGCGGAATCGGATGCAGGACCTGCTGACCGACGAGCAGCGCGAACAGTTGAAGCAGGGCGCCTCTTCTCGCAAAAGCCCGCAGTGAACCTGATGCCCGCCGCCTGGCGGGCACCGCTCAGCCATCCCGTTCTCTCTTGCGCTGGATCAATGTGGCGACTCGCACGACTGGCGCAGAATGACGTAGCGATGACGAGGAAATCACCATGACCGCCAAGGCCGGACAACTGCATCTCACCCGAGGAGGACGCCTGTTGGCGTTTCTGCTCGCGGTGCTGCTGTCGGTGACCAGCCTGGCCGGCCAGGCGGCCATGGAGAGCTGCGCCGCTGACTGCAGCACGACCCAGGTCGAGATGTTCGATCACGCCGACCCCGAATGCGCCGGCTGCGCGGCCCTGGCGGCGATGCCCCTCGTCACTCCTGCCACCCCCGATACCCTGGCCGACACCGACGGACCGGCCGCGGTCGAATTCATCGCCCCGCCCCCGCGCGAACCTCCCAGACCCTGACCGTGCCTCTATCACCTCGGTGAAGCTGGCCCTCCGCCTGCCACCGGATTTACCTGTGCACTTTCGTCAGGAGTCTCGACATGATGAGCACCGACTGCTTCGCCCTCATGGGCTCCATGGGCTGGATCGGCTGGCTGATGCCGCTGGCCTTCATGCTGCTGCTGGGCCTCGGCATCGCCGCCCTGGCCAAATATGTCTTCACGTCCCGTCGCTCCCAGGAGGACCGCTCATGAACCGCATCGCCCCCACCCTCGTCCTCTCCACCGCCCTGCTGGCCGGCGCTGCTACCGCCCAGGCCGCCCTGCCGGACGAGGCCACGCTCTACAAGAACCCGCAGTGCGGCTGCTGCGATGGCTATGCCGAACATCTCGAGGAGATGGGCATCGAGGTCACCGTCATCGACGACCGGGATCTCGGTCAGATCAAGGAAGCCTCGGGCCTCCCCTACGGACTCGGCTCCTGCCACACCATCGAGATGGGCGAGTACGTGATCGAGGGCCATGTGCCGCTGGCGGCGGTGGAGACGCT
This sequence comes from Halomonas rhizosphaerae, assembly GCF_030012485.1. Taxonomy (NCBI): domain Bacteria; kingdom Pseudomonadati; phylum Pseudomonadota; class Gammaproteobacteria; order Oceanospirillales; family Halomonadaceae; genus Halomonas; species Halomonas rhizosphaerae. The sequence goes on along the minus strand of NZ_JASCQQ010000002.1, from coordinate 8,654 downwards.
GTTCGAGGAGCGGCCGGCCATCGATGGCATCGGCCTCGCCGGCATGCCCATCGGCACCCCCGGCATGCCCGGCCCCCAGCAGGCACCCTACGAGGTCTACCAGTTCACCGACCGACAGGAGGCGGCCTTCATGACGCTCTGAGGGGGGCCCATCCCGCTCATCTCTCGCGAGAGGACGCCCCGGCTAAGGCCGGGGCGTTTCAGGTTCTCACCCGCTACCCGTGGAACCCCGCCGGGCCCTGAGGGCCCGACGCCCCTCTTGCCCATTGCAGGACCTGCCTGAAGCCTCAGGCCTCGCCGGTGAGTCGCCGCTGCCGCCGCGCGCGTAGGATCATGCGGTAACGCGAGCGGATCTCGTCGCGCTCCATGTAGCAGCCCTGCAGCCAGCGATGGCCTTTACTGCCCTCGAAGGCGTCACGGGCATGCAGCAGCCGGCGGTTGTCGAAGATCACCAGGTCGCCGGGCCGGTAGGTGAAGCGGATGGCGAAGGCCGGTTCGTGCAGCAGCCGCTGCAGGGTCATCAGCGCCTCGTAGGCCGATTCCACCTCCGCGAAGGGTGCCTGCAGGGGACCGCGCAGGAAGTCGGCGATGCGCACCTCGAGCAGTTCGCCGCGCGCGTCGAGGCGGATCATCGGCGCGTACCAGACGTAGTCGGTGGTCCGGGCGGTATTGGCGTAGCACCAGCGCACCCGGATCAGGGTGGCGAAGGCCTCGGGATGTCGCTCGCGCAGCGCCTCGGCCACGGCGAAGCCGTCGAGCATCACCGCCTCGCCGCCTTCCACGCTGTTCTCCAGGCAGTGCAGCATCTGCAGCCCCGGCTGGTATTCCCGGGTCGGCAGGTCGACGTGGGGCGGCAGGGCAATGGCGGTGTAGGCGTTGGAGTCCGGGTCCGGCTTGGCCTTGACGTCGAACAGCAGCCCGAAGTTGGTGGGTCGCAGCGGCCCGATGCGCCGGGCGATGGCCTCCAGCGAGCCGGGCCGGGTGGGCAGGCCACGCAGGCGCACCAGCCCCTTGCCCAGCACGCTTTCCAGGGCCGGGGCGAGGATCGCCTCCTCGGCCTCGCCGCCCGCTTCGGTGTCGAGCAGGCCGACGGCGTCGAGGCTGTCCGGGCCTTCCCCGGGGCCGCCCTGCCAGGTGGTCACTGGCACCGGCGGCGCCTCGGGATCGACGGCGTTGTCGTAGTCGTGGGCGCGCAGCCAGCCGGGATGGAAGCGTAGACGGCGATCCTCGGGGGCGAAGGTCACGCACAGCGCGCCGGCGTCATCGATCTCGGCGCCGGTGATCTCCGGCCAGCCGGGCAGGGTGGAGAGATCCAGGATGCGCTCGCGGGTCGCCGGGTTGACGGTGGACTCGTCGGCGGCGTTCTCGCGCAGCCAGATGCCGTGGTAGCGGCTCTCACGCCCATCGTCCCAGCGCACCGCCACCAGGCGCGGGGAGAAGGAGACGGTCTCGAGGTCGGCCTCGATGGGCCAGGCATCGTAGTCGGGCGTCTGAGGAAGTTCTCGGGGCATCTCGGCCTCCTGGGCGTTACAGAGGAGAAGGGGGGAGCGCAGGAGCGGACTCAGCGGCGTATGCCGATGGTGCGCCCGGCCAGCGCCGGCCAGGCGTCCCGCGCGGCGTGGGGCAGCGCGGCGATGGCGGCCTCGATGGGCGCGGGGAAGGGCGCCGGGCGCCCCGCCTGGCTGTCGATGCCCATCAACATCTCCTCGCTGGTGGCCAGCAGGGTGCCCGCCTCGTCGAACAGCTCGAAGAAGACGTGCAGACGCTTGGCATCGCGATCCAGCAGGGTCAGTTCGACCCTGAGCGGCTGCCCCTCGTGGGCCTCGCGGCGGTAGCAGAGGTGGGTCTCCAGGGTGTAGATCGTGACGCCATGACGGGCGCGGCCGGCGGCGTCCAGGCCGATGCGATCCATCAGCGCTTCCACCGCCAGGGAGAACACCCGGGCGTACTCCGCGTCGTTCATGTGGCCGTTGTAGTCGACCCACTCGGGGGCGACGCGGCTCTCCAGGATCACCATCAGATGCGTCCCTCCAGGCCTTCGGCTTCGGGCCAGTACTTGTGTACCAGGTCGAGCAGCTCGACCAGGAAGTCGTCGCGGCGGCGGTCCAGCTCGGCCACCGGGCGACCGGCGGCCTGGTGCTCGCAGCCCTCCACCACGCGGTCGATCAGCTCGTCGGTGAGCTCGGGGGCTTCCAGTTTCGTCCAGGGCAGCTTCAACGCCGGGCCGAACTGCTCGAGCATATGGCGCATGCCCTGCTCGCCGCCGGCCAGGTGGAAGGTGAGGAAGGTGCCCATCAGCGACCAGCGCAGCCCACAGCCGTAGACCACGGCGGCATCGATCTCCTCGGTGGTGGCCACGCCGTCGTTGACCAGGTGGAGCGCCTCGCGCCACAGCGCCTCCATCAGGCGGTCGGCGATATGCCCCTCGATCTCGCGGCGCACCACCAGGGGGCGCATGGCCAGCGCCTGGTAGAGGGCCTGGGCGCGCTCGATGTGCCCGGGTTCGGTGGCCTCGCCGCCCACCAGCTCCACCAGCGGCAGCAGGTAGACCGGGTTGAAGGGGTGGGCGACAATCACCCGGCCCGGCGCCCGGGGGCAGTCGTGCTGCAGGTCGCTGGGCTTGAAGCCGGAAGTGGAGGAGCCGATGACCACGCCCTCCTCGGCGGCGGCGTCCAGGGCGGCGAGGACCTCTCGCTTGAGTGCCAGGCGCTCGGGGACGTTCTCCTGGATCAGGTCGGCGCCCTGGACGGCGGCTTCCAGGCTATCCACGAAGGTCAGCCGCTGGGGGCTGGCGCCCTCGGCCAGGCCCAGGCGCTCGAGGGATCCCCAGGCGTTATCGACGAAGGCACGGGTGCGCGCGGGGGCCTCGGGGTCGGGGTCGAAGGCCACCACGTCCCAGCCGCGGGCCAGGGCGCGGGCGATCCAGCCGTTGCCGATCACCCCGGTACCGATCACGGAGAGTTGGCGGCTCATGCCCCACCTCCTGGGACCTGTGCAACGACCTCACCGGTGCGCGGGTCGCGCAGCCTGAGGTGGGCGCGGGTCTCGGCCGGCGTCATCACCCGGCCACCGAGGTTCTCGATGATGTCCCCGGCCTTCTCGACCAGCCCGCCGTTGGTGGCGAGCACCCCCTTCTTGAGGTAGAGGTTGTCCTCCAGGCCGACCCGGGCGTGGCCGCCGAGCAGCATCGCCTGGGCGACCATGGGCATCTGCTGGCGGCCGATGCCGAAGGCCGCCCAGTTGGCGTTTCTCGGCAGTCTGTTGCGCATCGCCAGCATGGACTCGGTGTCGGCCTCTGCGCCCCAGGGAATGCCCAGGCAAAGCTGGTAGAGGGGGTCGCCATCGATCAGGCCCTCCTCCTGCAGCTGGCGGGCGAACCAGACGTGGCCGAGGTCGAAGCACTCGAGCTCCGGCTTGACGCCGGCGGCCTGCACCAGGCGGGCGTGCTCGCGCAGCCAGTCGGCGGGGTTCACGTAGACCATGTCACCGAAGTTGAGGCTGCCACAGTCCAGGGTGCAGAGCTCCGGCAGCAGCGCACCCACCGGCTCGTGGCGCTGGGCGGGGGTCTGGATGTCGGTGCCCGGGCCACCCCGGGCAGGGTCCTCAGCATCGGGGATCCAGTCGCCGCCGCCGCCGGCGGTGATGTTCATGACGATGTCGACATCCGCCTCGCGCACCCGCTCCATCACCTCGCGGAAATGGTCGACGGAGTGGCTGATGGCGCCGGTCTCGGGGTCGCGCACGTGGATATGGGCCACGCTGGCGCCGGCGCGGGCGGCCGCGATGCAGTCGTCGGCGATCTGCTTCGGCGTGACGGGGACGTTGGGGTTCTTGGCGGTGGTGTCGCCGGCGCCGGTGACGGCGCAGGTCAGGATGACATGGCGGTTCACGTTCGGCCTCCTGTGGCTCAACAAGGATGTGCCTACAGTGTGGGGGCATCCCGGCCTGACGCTTTGACGCAGCGCGACGAAAATTCCACATTAAGCGACATTTCTGCCAACCCATGTCGTCAGCGGAGAGCAAGGTCGGTGTCTCACCTTCGAGGGGGCCGTGGAATCCGGCGTTTCACCGAACGCCGTGCGGACTCGGCACCGCCGGCACCCCCGCCATCGCCGGATAGCGCTCGCCCCCTGCCCGATTCCCTGCCGATGCTCGATACCCACCCGGACAACCCGGCGGGTCGTCCGTTGATAGCGTGTCCACAGGCAGTGCACACAATTCCCGCCAGGACGCCTAAGCTGGATGGACGACTTTCGACAATGACGACAGCATCCGAGCCTGGGCATCGGCGATGCGTTTCGAGTAGCAAAAGGGTATCGAACATGAACGAAGCAAACCTTCACCCGCATGGCGCCGTGAGCGAGCTCCGGGCGCGCATCCGCGCCAACTATGACGCCGATGAGGCAACGGTGCTGCATGGGCTTGTCGAACGACTCAAGTTGTCCGAGGACGACCGCCGCAAGGTGGCCGATGTCGGCGCCAACTACGTGGCGCGTGTGCGCAAGGAAAGGTCGCCGTCGATGATGGAGGCGTTCCTGGCCGAGTACGGACTCTCGACCGCCGAGGGCGTCGGACTCATGTGCCTGGCGGAAGCGCTGCTGCGTGTACCCGATGCGGAAACCATCGACGACCTCATCCACGACAAGATCGAGCCATCCGACTGGGGGGCGCACCTGGGCAAGTCGTCGTCGTCGATGGTCAACGCCTCGACCTGGGCGTTGATGCTGACCGGCAAGGTACTGGAAGACGACCCCAAGGGCCCGGCGCGGGCGCTGCGCGGCCTGGTGCGTCGCATGGGCGAGCCGGTAGTGCGTACCGCGGTCGGCCAGTCGATGAAGATCCTCGGGCGCCAGTTCGTGCTTGGCCAGACCATCGAGGAAGGCATGAAGAATGCCCGTGAGCTCGAGAAGCAGGGCTATACCTATTCCTACGACATGCTCGGCGAGGCGGCACGTACCGACGAAGATGCGGTCCGCTATCATCAGGCCTACGCCAAGGCGATCACTGCGATCGCCAAGCAGGCCAAGGGCGACGTGCGCGGAAGCCCCGGCATCTCGGTGAAACTCTCGGCATTGCATCCCCGTTATGAATACACCCATCGCGACACGGTGATGGCAGAACTCGTGCCGCGAGCAAAGGAGCTGGTGCAGCAGGCGGCCAAGGCCAATATCGGGTTCAACATCGATGCCGAGGAGCAGGACCGGCTGGACCTGTCCCTCGACGTCATCGAGGCGCTGATGTCCGACCCCAGCCTCGAGGGATGGGACGGTTTCGGGGTCGTGGTGCAGGCCTACGGACGCCGCGCTGCGCCAATGATCGAGACGCTCTACGACCTCGCCGAGCGGTACGACCGCAAGATCATGGTACGGCTGGTCAAGGGCGCCTACTGGGATACCGAGATCAAGCTGTCCCAGGAGATGGGGGTCAAGACCTTCCCGGTCTTCACGCGCAAGGTCAACACCGACGTCAGCTACATGGCCTGCGCCCAGATGCTGCTCGACCGGCGTGACCGCATCTATCCGCAGTTTGCGACCCACAATGCCCATACCTGCGCCGCCGTGGTGGCCATGGCGGGCGACGACAAGGACAGCTACGAGTTCCAGCGCCTGCACGGCATGGGCGAATCGCTACACCACATCGTCAAGCAGTCGGAGGGGACGCACTGCCGGATCTACGCCCCGGTGGGCGCGCATCGCGACCTGCTGGCCTACCTGGTGCGCCGTCTGCTGGAGAATGGGGCAAACTCCTCGTTCGTGAACCAGGTAGTGGACGACTCCATTCCCCCGAGCGAGGTCTCGAAGGACCCGGTGGCCGGGATGCAGCAGCTGGGCGACGCCATCGCCAGTCCGCTGATCCGCCAGCCCGGCGAGCTCTTCGCCCCCGAGCGGAAGAACTCCCGCGGCTACCGGATCAACGAACCCGCCTCGATCCTGCCGCTGTTGGCGGCGCGCGAGCGCTTCGCCGACGCCACCTGGACCGCCGGCCCCATGCTGTCGGGGAGCCCGGCACCGCAGGGACCGGCTCGCGATGCCGTGTCTCCCGCCGACGGCTCTCGCGTGGTGGGCAAGGTGCACGAGGCGACCCCGGAGGAGGTGGCGGCAGCCCTCGACGCCGCCGAGGATGGCTACCGCGACTGGTCGGCGCGGCCTGCGGCCGAGCGGGCCGAGGTCCTGCGCCGCACCGCCGACCTCTACGAGGAACACATCGCCGAGCTGACCGTGATCACGACCCGCGAGGCCGGCAAGATGATGTTCGATGGCATCGCCGAGGTGCGCGAGGCGGTGGACTTCCTGCGCTACTACGCCAACGAGGGCGAGCGGCTGGAGGCGGAAGAGCCCGGCAATGCCCGCGGCATCTTCGTCTGCATCAGCCCATGGAACTTTCCGCTGGCCATCTTCACCGGCCAGATCGCGGCGGCGCTGGCGGCGGGAAACGCCGTGCTGGCCAAGCCGGCCGAGCAGACACCGCTGATCGCCGCCCGGGCCGTCGAGCTGATGCGCGAGGCCGGCCTGCCCGAGGCGGCGCTGCAGCTGCTGCCCGGTGACGGGCCGACGGTGGGCGGGCCGCTGACCAGCGATGCGCGGATTGCAGGCGTCTGCTTCACCGGCTCGACCCCGGTAGCGCAGATCATCCACAAGGCCCTGGCGCAGAATGCGGGGCCGGATGCGGTGCTGATCGCGGAGACCGGCGGACTGAATGCCATGATCGTGGACTCCACGGCACTGACCGAGCAGGCGGTACGCGACATCCTGATCTCCTCCTTCCAGTCGGCCGGCCAGCGCTGCTCGGCGCTCAGGATGCTGTACGTCCAGGAAGAGGCGCGCGACCGCCTGCTCCACATGCTCGATGGCGCCATGGACGCGCTCACCATCGGCGATCCCTGGAACACCGACACCGACGTCTCGCCGGTGATCGACGCCGAGGCCCAGGCCGACATCAACGCCTATGTGGCGGCGCAGGAAAAGGGCGGCAAGGTGCTGAAGAAACTGTCCGCGCCGGACGTCGGCACCTTCGTGACACCGGCCGTGGTCAAGGTCGGGGGCATCGAGGATCTCGAGCGCGAGATCTTCGGCCCGGTCCTGCACGTGGCCACCTTCAAGGCGCGGGACATCGACAAGGTGGTCGACGCGATCAATGACAGGGGATACGGCCTGACCTTCGGCCTGCATACCCGGATCGACGACCGCGTGCAGCAGATCGTCGAGCGTGTCCATGTCGGCAACATCTATGTCAACCGCAACCAGATCGGCGCCATCGTCGGCTCCCAGCCCTTCGGGGGCGAAGGTCTCTCGGGCACCGGGCCCAAGGCCGGCGGTCCCCTTTACGTCACCCGCTTCCGCCGCACCGCCGCAGCAGAGCGCCATGACGCGCCGAAAGGGCGAACCGTGACACTCGGCGACCTCCAGTCGGCCCTCGACGGGCTGGACGCGCGCAACTGGGCGGCGCGACCCGACCGGGTCGAGGTGCTGCGCAAGGCGCTTTCCGGCAAGGGCGGCGTGGTCCGAAAGGCGCTCGCCGAGACCGCGGCCCTGGACATGACACCGCAGACGCTGCCGGGGCCGACGGGGGAAAGCAACCGCCTGGCCATGTACCCGAAGGGCCCGGTGCTCTGCCTCGGGCCGACCCTGGACATCGCCGTCGCCCAGGCAGCGCAGGCGCTCGGTGCGGGCTGCCCGGCGGTACTCGTCGCCCCGGGCGCGGCGCAGGCCGTTCAGCCGCTGATCGATGCCGGGGCGCCCGTCGCCGCGCTCGAGGGCAGCGTCGAGGCCGAGACGCTGACCGCGGTCAAGGGTATCGAGGCCGTGGCCGCTGCCGGCGACAGCGACTGGACCCGCGAGCTGCGCATCGCGCTCGCCAAGCGCGACGGTGCCATCGTGTCGCTGGAGACCCAGACCATCTCGCCGGAGCGCTATGCGGTGGAGCGCCATCTGTGCATCGACACCACCGCCGCGGGTGGCAACGCAAGCCTGCTGGCGACGGCCGAGTAGACTCGACGGGCTGCTCTGCCAGGCGACACCACGGACCCCCTCCCGGACGCCGAGGGGGCGTAACCCACCCGAGAGAAGCGCGACACCTGCGACCAGGCTGGAGCGTTTCCAGCAACGACGCCGGGGCCTTGAACCCGGCGTTCTTCGTAGGTGCGTCAGTCACGCGCTGCGCGCCATGCCTGACGCACATCGAAAACAGGCCGCCGATCATGGATCGGCGGCCTGTGGTATTACGTCATCGCGGCCCGCGCGGCGGGCCAGGAGTTACTTGGCCTTGGGAGTGGCTTCCTTGACGGCCTTGGTGGCGGTCTCGGTGGTCTCCTTGGCGCTTTCCTGGGCCTGCTTGACGCTGCCCTCGGTCAGCTTCTGGCTTTCCTGAACGAACTCCTGCTGCAGGGCCATCACCTTCTCGGCATCACCCTTCAGGCGCTCGGTCAGGTCCTGGACCACCTGCTGCTGGCCTTCCAGATAGCCCTTCAGGCCTTCGGCGTCCTTGACCTCGGTCAGGCTGCGCAGCTGCGCCAGGTTGATGTCGGCATAGACCTTGGTGGCCTCGAGCTGGGTATTGACCAGCTTCTCGGTGAAGTCGACGGAGAGGGCGGCGAAAGCCCGCGCCGGGGCGAAGAAAACGGACTCAAGCTGGGCGGTGTCAAATTGCTTGGCGTC
>NZ_JASCQQ010000001.1:0-1424 GCF_030012485.1 Halomonas rhizosphaerae | reverse complement strand
ACCCGTAGCTTCGGTACCTGGTTTGAGCCCCGTTACATCTTCCGCGCAGGCCGACTCGACTAGTGAGCTATTACGCTTTCTTTAAAGGATGGCTGCTTCTAAGCCAACCTCCTAGCTGTCTGAGCCTTCCCACATCGTTTCCCACTTAACCAGGATTTCGGGACCTTAGCTGACGGTCTGGGTTGTTTCCCTTTTCACAACGGACGTTAGCACCCGCTGTGTGTCTCCCACGCGTCACTCACCGGTATTCGGAGTTTGCCTCGGGTTGGTAAGTCGGGATGACCCCCTAGCCGAAACAGTGCTCTACCCCCGGCGGTGCTACGTGAGGCGCTACCTAAATAGCTTTCGAGGAGAACCAGCTATCTCCGGGCTTGATTAGCCTTTCACTCCGATCCACAAGTCATCCAAATCTTTTTCAACAGATCCTGGTTCGGTCCTCCAGTTGATGTTACTCAACCTTCAACCTGCTCATGGATAGATCGCCCGGTTTCGGGTCTATTCCCAGCGACTGGTCGCCCAGTTAAGACTCGGTTTCCCTACGCCTCCCCTAATCGGTTAAGCTCGCCACTGAAAATAAGTCGCTGACCCATTATACAAAAGGTACGCGGTCACAGAACGAATCTGCTCCCACTGCTTGTACGCATACGGTTTCAGGATCTATTTCACTCCCCTCTCCGGGGTTCTTTTCGCCTTTCCCTCACGGTACTGGTTCACTATCGGTCAGCCAGGAGTATTTAGCCTTGGAGGATGGTCCCCCCGTCTTCAGTCAAGGTTTCTCGTGCCCCGACCTACTCGATTTCACGACACTCAGATTTCGGCTACGGGACTATCACCCGCTATGGTCGAGCTTCCCAGCTCGTTCGCCTATCAGTCGTGCCGCTTAAGGGCTACTCCCCGTTCGCTCGCCGCTACTGGGGGAATCTCGGTTGATTTCTTTTCCTCGGGGTACTGAGATGTTTCAGTTCCCCCGGTTCGCCTCCCAACACCTATGGATTCAGTGTGGGATACCCACGTTACCGTGGGTGGGTTTCCCCATTCAGAAATGCCCGGGTCACAGGTCGTTTGCCACCTCGCCGAGCCTTATCGCAGGCTTCCACGTCTTTCATCGCCTCTGGCTGCCTAGGCATCCACCGTATGCGCTTCATCGCTTGACCATATAACCCCAAGAGGTCTGGTCCGCGATGACGATCGACAATTGCCGGATACGCTTGAGACGTATCTCGCGTCTCTTCCTCTCGGAAGAAACTTGTCAGCATGATTCACATTGTTAAAGAGCAATTAGAGCTAGAAGCTCTAAGCGGTAAGCTTTAAGCAAAAGCACACGACTTAGAACTTATCGACTGTTGGATGGTGGAGCCTAGCGGGATCGAACCGCTGACCTCCTGCGTGCAAGGCAGGCGCTCTCCCAGCTGAGCTAAGGCCCC